>NZ_LN681225.1:1825000-2190833 GCF_000953655.1 Legionella hackeliae | reverse complement strand
ATAATTGTGGTTTCAGCGCTATTTGTTGGGATGGTAATTGGTTTGCAAGGTTACAATACTTTGCAAAAATTTGGAGCGAGCAGTCAACTTGGACAACTTCTGGCATTAAGTATTGGCAGAGAGCTTGGTCCTGTAATTAGCGCTTTATTGTTTGCAGGACGGGCTGGTTCGGCATTAACGGCAGAAATTGGCCTAATGAAGGCAACGGAGCAGTTGGCAAGTATGGACATGATGGGAGTGGATCCTTTAGGGCGGGTAGTTTATCCGCGTTTTCTGGCAGGTTTAATTTCCTTGCCACTTCTAGCATTAATTTTTACTGCTGTTGCTATTTATGGTGGTTATTTTGTTGGGGTGGATTGGTTGGGCGTTGATGCCGGCAGTTTTTGGTCTAACATGCAGGCAGCTGTTGATTTTCGCCTGGATATTTTAAGTGGCATCATTAAAAGCATAGTGTTTGCATTTGTAGTGGTGTGGATAGCCGTGTTTCAAGGGTTTAATTGTATTGCTACCGCGGAAGGTATTAGTGAAGCAACAACACGGACTGTAGTTTACTCCTCGCTGGCAGTGCTAGGGCTTGATTTTATTTTGACCGCGATGATGATTGGAGGTTGGTAAATGAATAATAGGCAACGTTATATTGATATAAGCGTAGGAATTTTTATGTTGCTAGGCTTGTTTGCCTTACTTATTCTGGTAATGAAAGTGAGCGGTGTTACTACATTAGTTTCCAACAAAGGTTATCATGTCACCGCTGAATTTACAGATATAGGTGGGTTAAAGGTAAGAGCTCCCGTTACGGTCGCAGGAGTAAGAATTGGTGAAGTAACCAATATTGAACTGCAACCTGGGGAATTAAATGCCAAAGTAACGATGTTACTACGCAATGACAAACAAATACCTTATGAGGATACTTCTGCGCGTATTTTAACGGAAGGTTTAATTGGTTCTAATTACATCAGTATCGTACCAGGATTTGAAGACGACGAGCAGAAACATCCTTACTTGCGTGAAGGGGATGTTATTGCTAAAACGCAAGAGGCTGTAATTCTTGAAAATTTAATAGGTCAACTTTTATTCAATATTAATAAAAAATAGGGTGAACCATGAGAGCAATAAAATCGTTAGTTGTTGTAGTAATGTTGTCGCTCAGCCAGTTGTTATGGGCTCAGTCATCTCCTGTGCCAATGCTTGAAAATACAGCTAATCAAATTATAGCTACACTCAATGCAAATAAAGCGAATCTGAAGAATAATCCTCATGTTATTCACCAGGCTGTACAACGCTATTTGTTACCCAATGTTGACGTAAGTGGGATGGCTCGCTCTGTATTGGGTCGTCAAGCATGGAGTAAAGCAACCGCTAGTGAAAGACAGCAATTTGCTCATGAGTTTACTCAGTTAGTGATTCGCACTTATGCAACACCTTTAGCCGAATATACTGATGAAAAAATTAAATTTTTACCCGTTCGAGGTTCTCTGGAGAGCCGTTTTCTACGTGTAAACAGTGTAATAATTCGTTCAAATGGTCAGAATATTCCTTTAAGTTATAGCCTGGTATCTAAAAATGGAACCTGGAAAATTTATGACTTAAGTGTTGAAGGAGTAAGCTTACTACAAAGCTTCCGTTCACAATTTGCTGATGCGTTAAGAAATTCCAGCATGCAAGAAATTATTAAGCAATTGCACGCTCAACCTGGTAAAAAGGCGGCATAGTGAAAATTAATGCATTTAAACCATCTTCTGAAATGACATTCTCAACCGTTCAAGTTGATCGCGAGCGGTTGGTCAAATATGTTCGTGAAACCACAGGGGATGTAATAAAACTAGATTTAAGCGAAGTGACACATTGTGACAGCGCAGGTCTTGCTCTCTTAATTGAAGCCAAACGACTAAGTACTCAAAGAAGCAAAGTTTGCCAGGTCGAGGATATGCCTAAAGCAGTTCATGCCCTGGCAGAGTTTTGTGGAGTAGATGGAATATTAAATAAAAACGAAATAAACCCAATGTGAGAATAAGTTGTATGATTAATAATGAAGTGCTAAAGCAGCACCTTGCTGAAACGGGTGAGGTTGATTTTGTGCAAGTTGAGGGTGATGGTTATCATTATCAACTCACTGTAGTTTCTGATGCTTTTTTGGGAAAGACAAAAGTATCGAGGCAACAATGGGTTTATGCAAAGCTTAAAGACTACATTACGTCCGGCAGTCTTCATGCAATAAGCATGAAAACTTTTACAAAGGAAGAGTGGGAGAAAAATCGTGGATAAGTTAATTATCAATGGTGGCAAAGCCTTGCAAGGCGAAGTTACAATTTCCGGAGCTAAAAATTCAGCGTTACCGATTATGGCTGCCACGCTTCTAGCTACTGATAATGTAACCATTGCTAATGTTCCTCATCTTAAAGATGTGACGACTATGATGGAGCTCTTAGGGCAATTGGGTACTCAGTTGACAGTTGATGAGAAGATGAATGTTCAGGTGGATGCTTCTCATGTTAATGAATATGTCGCTCCCTATGAATTGGTTAAAACAATGCGTGCTTCTATTTTAGTATTAGGTCCGCTTTTGGCTCGTTTTGGTCAAGCTGATGTTTCCCTACCTGGTGGTTGTGCAATTGGCACACGACCGGTGGATCTACATCTTAAGGCTTTAAAGACAATGGGTGCTGATATTTCTGTAAAAAATGGTTATATCAAGGCACGTTGTAAAAAAGGACGATTACAAGGAAAAACTCTAGTATTTGATTCAGTAACAGTAACAGGAACAGAAAATATATTAATGGCAGCTGTTCTTGCAGAAGGGAAAACCCTTATTAAGAATGCGGCTCGTGAGCCAGAGGTTGTTGATTTAGCTAATTTTTTAAATCAAATGGGTGCCAAAATTACTGGAGCTGGCAGTGGTACTATCGAAGTAGAAGGCGTATCTTCACTTTCAGGTGGTAGTTATTCAGTGATGCCAGACAGGATTGAAGCAGGTACTTATCTTACCGCAGGTGCTATAACTCGTGGCAAAGTAACTATACGCCGAGTTAAGCCTGACAATTTACTCTCTATGTTGTGTAAGTTTGAAGAGGCTGGCGCAGAGTTATCCATTGGTGAAGACTGGATTACTTTAAATATGCATGGGCTTCGTCCACAAGCAGTGAATATCTCAACAGCTCCGTATCCTGCATTCCCAACTGATATGCAGGCGCAATTTATGGCCTTAAATGCGATTGCGGATGGTACTTCATCTGTGATTGAAAATATTTTTGAAAATCGCTTTATGCATGTGCAAGAGTTACAACGCATGGGAGCTCAAATTCAATTAAATGGTAATACCGCGATGATATCAGGTGTTGAGCGATTAACCGGAGCTCCAGTAATGGCTACAGATCTACGCGCTTCTGCAAGTCTGATTCTTGCAGGCTTGGCTGCAGAAGGGGAAACCACTGTGGAGCGTGTTTATCACGTAGACAGAGGCTATGAGCGGATTGAAGAGAAATTATCCATGCTAGGCGCTGATATCAAGAGGGCTTCAGCACGGTGATATCTCGCGACAAACTTACTCTCCATCTGCACGAATTTTTAGAATGCGCTAATTTTAATGATTATGCACCTAATGGCGTGCAGGTTGAGGGTAAGGAAGACATTAAACGTATTTGCACTGCTGTTACTGCCTCATCAGAAGTAATAGAACATGCGATAGCCATGCAGGCTGACGCATTAATTGTCCACCATGGGTATTTTTGGCGAGGGGAAGAACCTGTTCTAACTGGTATGAAGCGTCAACGAATTGCCAAACTGCTTACTCAAAATATTTCTCTTTTGGCTTATCATTTACCACTGGATTGCCACCCGGACATAGGAAATAATGCCTGTTTGGCAAAATTGCTAGATATCAAAACTCCCAAGATGCATTGGGCAGGGAAAACGCCCAATCTTATTTGGTCAGGTGTTATTAAAGACTCTAAAACACCCAATGAATTTTTACTGCAACTGGAGGATGTTTTAGGTAGACGACCTTTGTTGGTTGAAGGCTCAAATAAGCCTGTTCAATCGATTGCATGGTGCAGTGGTGCTGCACAAGATTTTATAGAAGATGCTTATAAGCTTGGTGTCGATACTTATATTAGTGGTGAAATTTCAGAGCGGACTTATTATCAAGCAAAAGAATTAGGTATTCATTATTTTTCCTGTGGTCATCATGCAACTGAACGCTATGGTATTCAAGCACTGGGAAGCTATCTGGCATCTCATTTTAAATTGGACCATCATTTTATCGATAGTGCCAATCCAGTCTAAGTCATACTAAACGAACTTTTCGGATTTGGATCTTCAGGAAGTCTTTGTGCTATTGCTTCTGGACAGTAACTTTTGTAGTGCTGAACAAGGGTGGACAACTTCTCATCCTGAACTAAAAGTTCCAATTCCTTTTCACTGAAAGTAGGAAGATTTTCTTCATCAAACACCTCTCCAGCCACATTGATACTATCAAATATCTTGGCCGCAACCGCTTGAGTTTCGGAATTAAAATCACTATGGAGATAATCCAAGAGAGCTAATTTAAAGTCTTTAAGGTTCTTTGTTAGTTCAAAACTCGACTGGGCACAGCTATCTACTCTTAGACTCTTATAGTGAGTGTGGGCATAGCCAACCTGAACCCCTAGTGAATAATTTTTCCCAAGTTTATCAAACAAAATTTCGACAGTCGGAATATAGGCAGGCACATCGGGTACAAAGTGACCACTTGCTAGATTTAAAAAAAACTCATGATCGTATTTGACAATCGCTCCAGAAGAAAGCACCGGGGGCGTAGGTGTTCCTTTTTCTATTCCTAAAGCCTTTCTGATTAACCCGCCATGAGTTAGTTTTTGACCGCCCGAAAATTGTGGGGCAAACCAGGTTTCACCTGACTCTGTAATAATATACAAATAATTTGTGCCATCTTTTAAAGTGGTAGGATCGTTAGTTACGGGAACATGTTGATAGAGGGTATCTTCAATCCTGATTGTAGAGGCATCAGTGTATTCATCGAGTAACTTATACTTTTTATAAGACTGCAGTAATAAAGAGGACGAGCCTGTGCTAGGTGGGTGGTTCACAGTTTGAGATGAAGCTGAATGACCTTCCGTTTTCTCGAACATAGCTTTATCCATTAGTGTAATATGAGATAATTCTGACATAGTTATCTTAACGAAAGATTAAACTATGAACAGAATGATTGTATTTAGAGTATAGTAGGAATATACGGACATATAAGGAGAAAGAATGCATTCAATGGGTGAATGGTGGATGTGGGGAGGCTTTTTTCTCTTTATTGGCTTGATGCTGTTCGTAGATATGTTTTTATTTGGGGGTAAAAAAGCACATCGCGTTTCAACCAAGGAAGCATTAACATGGGTTATTGTTTGGGTAAGCTTGGCTTTATTATTCAATCTTCTTTTATGGTTTTATCTGCTTAAAACTACCGATGCTGCCATAGCACATCAACAAGCTTTAGAGTTTTTTACCGGCTATCTTATTGAAGAATCGCTCTCAATAGATAACATGTTCATTTTTATACTGATATTTAAGTATTTTGCGGTTCCTATAGAATATCAGCGACGTGTTTTATTATTTGGGGTATTAGGTGCAATTGTTATGCGTCTTTTACTCATTTTATTAGGATTATGGTTGATTACCAGGTTTCATTGGATACTGTATGTATTTGGTGGATTTTTGCTCCTTAGTGGAATTAGGTTACTGCTAGCTGCTGAAAAGGAACCTTCGCTCGAAAGACATCCGTTGTTAGTTTGGATGCGAAAGTATTTACCCGTCACGAAAACCTTTCATAAAGAGCAATTTTTTATTATAAAAAACAAGCAACTGCATCTTACACCCTTATTTTTGGTATTAGTTCTTATTGAAGCGAGTGATTTAATTTTTGCTTTGGATAGTATTCCTGCAATTTTTGCTATTACCGAGGATCCCTTTATTGTTTTTACCTCAAATATTTTTGCAATTTTGGGTTTACGCGCTATGTATTTTCTACTGGTCAATATGTCAGATCGGTTCCATTTGCTGAAGTATGGGATTGCACTTATTTTAATTTTTGTCGGTTTTAAAATGTTAATTGCTTATTGGGTTAAAATACCTGTTTTTATTTCTTTAGGATTTATTATTGCCACTTTAATTATGAGTATATTGTGTAGCCTAATGAGTTCAAAGAACAACAATAATAATTAATCAATGAGGTTGTGATTATGTTAAATTGCGAGCAGCTTGCATTTGCTCATGGCTTGCCGATAAGTACAGGAAAAATTAAATGTTATCCAGAGGATTTTAAAGTTAATGAACTATTAGGATTTGATTTAACAGGAGAAGGGGAGCATTTATTTCTGCAAATAGAAAAGAAAGGCTTGAATACGGAAGAAGTGGTGAAACTGCTGGCTCAAGCACTACACAAATCAATAAAGGCTATTTCTTATGCAGGTTTGAAGGATAAGGAGGCAGTAACTACCCAGTGGTTTTCTATCCATTGTCCTGGTGAAACTATTGACTCAGCTCATGCTTTAAAAGGTGAGGGGTGGCGTGTAATACAGGAGCAGCGCCATGCAAAAAAATTAAGAACAGGGGCTTTGGCCGCTAATGAATTCACTCTGGTGATAAGAGAGCTTTCTCATCCAGAAACAATAGAAGCTCGTTTAAATACCATTTCAACTGTAGGAGTACCAAACTATTTTGGTCCACAACGTTTTGGCTATGAAAATCAGAACCTGCTGAAGGCAGAAAGGCTTCTATTAGGTGGAATGAAAGTAAAAAATCATTTTCTTCGTGGTATCTATTATTCCGCGGCTCGAGCATTTTTATTTAATCAAATTTTAAACGAGAGAGTAAAAAGCCAAACCTGGAATAAAGCGATTTCTGGGGATGTAATGCAGTTATCAGGGTCTCATAGCATTTTTTCCATTGAAGAAACTGATGATGTCATTGACAAAAGAGTCACTGAATTTGATATATCGCCAGCAGCTCCTCTTTGGGGTAAAGGGGATGAGCGTCTTCAATTGCAAGCACTAGCCCATCAGCAAAACGCTCTCGCTTCTTATGAGGCCTGGTGTGCTGCTTTGGAGCAACAGGGATTGGAGCGAGCTTATCGAGCACTACGATTAATTCCAGAGAACATGAAATGGGAGTGGCAAGGAAATATTTTGCACGTGTCGTTTAGATTAACTCCTGGGAGTTATGCGACAGCTGTCATGAGAGAATTATTTCAGATGATGTAAGAAAAAACATAAAGCTCCGTTAATTAGAAATTCGGAGCTTCTTGAGATAACAGCAAATTAATCAAAACAAACTTACTGATTTAGTTTGCTCTTCAGAATGTTCTGCAGTTTCCAGATGTTCTCTTGCACTTTCAGCAGTAAGCCTTGCTGGAGCAGAGTTATCCGTAACATCTTGAGTAATGATTGATTTTTCTTCTTTTTCTGCTTGTGAGGCAAATAATTTCTTCAATTCTTCCAGATAAAGGGCTTGTTTACCTTCTTCTAATGGGACGATAGCAGAGTGTTCGTCGTTCACCGTCACTTTCAGTGCGTCTTCATGAACCTCAAATTTTACGGGGCACAATTTATAGTTAGGAGGTAATTGAAGCGTATTCATATCAACAAATTTTAGTTCAACACCGTTTATCACACGATGGCCATTTTTCAATGAAAGACCATTTAACTGTTCAGGATTTCCGCGTCCAGAATAAAGACTAGCAAGCAACATGACGCTGTTGTACATCAATTTCCATCCAACATCAATTGTAAGGCCTGTCACTAATCCAAGCCCTTGTCCAGTAATGTTGCCGGCAGTACCTAATAACCAGGCTAAGCTCACACCGCAATAAGTGTTTAAAATACGTCCGGCATAGGTGGGGACGAGTAGGGAGATGCCTAGTCCGGCGGATGGCCCCATCAGTAAAACTAAGCCACTGCCTATAGCTGCAGATAATTTAAGATGAGCCGGCATGAGTTTGGCTGATTGACCTACCATTTCGCCTATAATAAACCCTGTTGTATAGCCTGCGAATTCTAGAGGTTTGCTCATTAATGGCATCATCATGTTTTTGACAGGGAAATTAGTTTTGTATTTGTCATTCATAGCGTCATAACGTTGTGTTACGAAATCTAGAAAGTCACTCCACTGTTTTGCAGAAAATTTATCTTTTAATTTGGCGTTGACTGATTTTAAGTTCCCTTCCCCCAAGAGATAACATTTGGTCTCTAATAAACAGCACGCTTTGGTTTCTTTATCCAAAATGTTTGATGAGGTGATTCCCATCGCTTCATTCATTAATTGTTCTAAAATGGCACATTGACCAGAACGAGCGATGTAGGTCCCATCAATTTGTGACTTCACATACATACAGACAGTTACTAATACACGTAATGCCGTGAGATATTCTTCAATAATTTTTTCGGATTGAGTATTGGTTGAAGATTCGCCCTGCTCATCCTCATCGCCTAGCTTCATCTGATCAGAGGAGCCGTTTTTTTGCAATAAATTCTTAAGGTCTTCCTCTGTAATTTTATCGATAGAAAGCTCTTTCTCTAAAGCCATAAGCCATTTTTCAATAAAATCAATTTGGGTATTTCGTGTTGTTACATCCTTTGCCCCAAAAAAAAGACTGATTGCATAAGGTTGTTTTGATTCATCAAGGATAACATTCGCGCGTTCTTGGTAATTAGTGCGTATGGAGCGCAGTTTGGTTACAAAGTTGTCAATAAGTACGAAGAGCATCATGCACCTCAGTCCATTGTTAAAATATCGTCCGTTTTTTTTATATTACGGATTCTCTGATTAAATGCAATCTTAAGTGATTAAATTTTATTGTTTATAGAGTCAAGAAGTGTATATAGGACAAGAGAGAATTCAAATTTATTCAGTAGAATTAATATTGTTAATATTGATAAGGGAGGGTCACAACAATGAAATAATATCATTGTTTTCGGATTAACCTATTGAAAAACTGATGATATAGTGGCGAATATTTACAATGGTTTTTCAGGACGGGTATGACATCAATAAAACATTTCTTTAAGTTACTTAGATTATCACATTGGACTAAGGCAGCCTTTGTTTTACTTGGTGTTTTCTATGCAGATACACTTGAGTATCTTCCGGATGCGCTTTTGGCAGCATTGGCCTTTTGTTTAATTGCAAGTGCTGTTTATATCTACAATGATTTTCAAGATCGTGAGGAAGATCGCTTACATCCGCAAAAATGTTATCGACCACTGGCGTCAGGTGAAGTTTCAGTTGACTTTGCGGTTAGCATGTTAGCACTTCTTCTGATTGGTGGTTTATTACTAGCCTGGTCTATCTCAAGTAATCTCGCTGCTTTACTTGGCATCTATTTGTTAATTAATTTGGCTTATAACCATTTATTAAAGAATGTGCCTATTCTTGATGTATTGTGTATTGCCAGTGGATTTCTATTGCGAGTATTGGCAGGAACTATTGGCATTGGGTTACCCATCTCATGGTGGTTGGCTTTTACCGCAACCTTAATTAGTTTATTTATTGCATTGTGTAAGCGTCGTTTGGAAAAACAATTAGGATTGCGTTATTCGACCCGTGCAGTTTTAAAAAAATATCCCTCACGTTTGCTGGATGCTCTAATTGTGTTCACGGCAATCGCCAGTTTTGTGACTTATCTTTTTTATACCATTTATGCACGTGATGAATCATTCTATTTTCTGCTAACCTTGCCATTTGCGGCTATTGGCATATGGCGCTTTGCCCGACTAACGATGCGAAGTACCGACAATGATGATCCTGTCTCTCTTTTTTTTCATGATAACTTGTCACGCTTTAATTTGATTTGTTTTCTGGGCTTGACCTCGATTGCTCTAGTTAAATGATAAAAAAAAATCTCATTGTAGCTATTTTATTATGCTTTGTATTTGGCTATTTGCTGATACTCCAAGTACAGGCTATTTGGCCGTTCACCATCGATGATATGTATATCTCCTTGCGTTATGCCAAACATTGGGTTGCAGGGCATGGGGTATTATGGAACATCGGCGAAGAGCCAGTTGAAGGCTATTCAAATTTTAGTTTTGTTGCATTGGCAGCGCTTGCTATCAAACTTGGGTTTAATCCTATTACTCTCCTTAAAAGTTTAGGAGTGATGGGATTAGTTTTAAGTGCAATAAGTCTTTATTATCTTTCCCGGTTTTGGTTTTCTGCATGGATTGCATTTATTCCCTGTATTTGGTTGTTGCTTTATAAGGGCGAAATTCTTTGGAGTGTCAGCGGATTAGAAACAACTTTTTATCAAGGAGTAATTTGTCTGGCGTTAGTTTTTTTGTTTCGAGGAATGGGATATCAGTTTTTTTCCAAACAAAGAGAAGAAGCCAATACGCTTTATTGGATTTTAGCGGCCTTTTTATTGGCAATTGCAGCTCTAACTAGACCAGATGCTCCCGCCTTCATACTAATTTTTTATGGATTAGCTCTTTTTGATAGACCGAAAAATCAGGTACGTGATTATTACAAAGGATTATTTCTAAGTAGTGCTATTTTGGCGCTATTATTTATGCCTTATTTCTTTTGGCGCTGGCACTATTATGGTCGTCTATTCCCCAATGCAGTGTATTGCAAAGGATTTATCAGCTCATCATTGACCTTGGACTTGATATATCTTGAGCTAATTTGGCCTTTTGTAGTACTCGCATTACCTGCCATCGTTAAAGCCAAAGACAAGCGACATTATTTCTTGTGGCTGCCTTCACTTGTTTATTTAGGTTTGCTGGTAGGTGCTGATCCAATTGTGGCCTTTGCAAATCGTCTATTTTTAGCTGCTTTTATCCTATTACTGCCCTTAACGTTGCAAGGGATGAGTGATGTCATTTCGTATTGCATGCCTGAAAATGAACGCATGCGGTCAATTGCTCTAACAATTGTGGCTTTATTATTTGCCTTCTTTTTTATTCCTAAAATGACGTTAACTAATTATCGATATTTTGCTATTAATCCTCAAGAAGGAATTCAACTCAGGCAACAGGTTGTCGAGTGGCTAAATAGTAATGTTTTGCCAAATAGTCGTGTGGTTTTAGCAGACAGTGGTCAAGTTCCTTATGCAAGCTCTTTAAATTTTATAGATTCCTATTGTTTAAACAATAAGAAAATGACGGAACCTTCCACACAAAACATGTTTTCGTGGTTATGCGATGAAATTTTTAAGACGAAACCCGAAGTTATTATCCTCACCTCATTAAAAGTTGGCGATAAAGTAATTTATACGCCTGTCGATTTTTGTTTGAAGATGGCTTTGAAGAACAATCATATGTATAAATTTGGAGCATATTTTAAGACAAATAATCAAAATTCATCGTATCGGTATGAAATTTATACCCTATTAAATTGAAGCTGTAGTAATATAAAGCAATATTTTCTATTTGGATTTGAGCCTTGCTCAGTTAAAGGATTTGTTAAAACATGCAGAGTTTTTTTACTTTTTTTCAAAAATTATACAAAAAATTTCCTGTCATCGCGTTTGATGTGCTGGCGATTCCCGTTGCCTGGTACTTTGCTTATTGGTTGCGTTATAACTTACAGCCTTTTCCAAGTGATCTTACAAGCTCATATTCATTATGTTCACTGCTCATTTTGGCATTAATCCAAACGGGGTGTTATTACTACTTTAAAGTTTACCGTGGGTTGTGGTGCTTTTCATCAATAAATGATGTGGCAAGAATTATTAAGGCTATTGCTTTTGCGACGATTCTTTCTGTTCTGGCGTTGTATTTTACATCTCTGTTGCAACACGTCCCGCGTTCCGTTTTCCCACTTTATGATTTGACTCTGGTAACTTTTTTGTGCGGTGGGCGATTGCTTCTTCGTTCTTACTGGGATTGGAAAGAAAAAGGACAGTCTACTGAAAGCAAACGAGTTTTAATCATTGGTGCTGGAAGGGCTGGGGAAGGTTTGGTGCGGGACCTAAAACGAATTCAATCCTATCGCCCAATTGGCTTTATAGACGATAACTTGGGGAAAAGAGGGTTGGAAGTCCATGGGGTTCCTGTTTTAGGTACTACGCGAGACTTGGTTGATTTGGTGGTTGAACACAATATTAATCTTATTTTTATTGCCATACCCTCGGCCCGCTCAGCGACTATGCGTCGTATCGTCAATCACTGTGAAGAGTGTAAAATTCCTTTTAGGACACTGCCTAGTCTTTCTGCATTGGCGGCAGGCCGAGTCGAAGTTGATGCATTAAGAGATGTTAATATCGAGGATTTACTCGGACGAGATCAAGTACAACTTGATTGGCAAAAAATTGCTTCTAGCATTAAGGATAAATGCGTTGTCGTGACCGGCGGAGGTGGCTCGATTGGTTCTGAATTGTGCCGCCAAATTATGTTTTTGCAGCCGAAGAAATTATTAATAATTGATAACTCAGAGTTTAATCTTTATAAGATCGAGCTTGAATTAGCCAAGACATTCCCTGGCGTTTCATGTGAGTTAGCTCTCATTTCTGTGACAGATATTACCGCCATTGATTTTCTCTTTCATCAGTTTAAGCCGCAAATCGTTTTTCATGCGGCAGCCTATAAACATGTTCCAATGTTAGAAGAGCAGGTTCGTGTTGCTGTGCAAAATAACGTAATAGGCACGCAGGTTGTTGCTGAGGCAAGTGTTGCAGTAGGTGTTGAAAAGTTTATTTTAATTTCTACGGATAAAGCTGTTAATCCTACGAATGTCATGGGTACAACGAAGCGAGTTGCTGAGATTTATTGTCAAAATTTAAATGAGCGTGTCGACACGCAATTTATTACCGTACGTTTTGGTAATGTATTAGGCTCGGCAGGAAGTGTTGTTCCATTATTTCAGAAACAGATCCAGGCGGGTGGTCCAATTACCGTAACCCATCCAGATATCCAACGTTATTTTATGACTATCCCTGAAGCCTGCCAATTGATTCTACAAGCGATGGTAAATGGAGTAGGGGGCGAGATATTTGTGCTTGATATGGGCGAGCCTATTAAAATTAGTTATCTTGCTGAACAAATGATTCGCTTGTCTGGTAAAGAGCCGGGCAGGGATATTGCCATTGAGTATACAGGATTAAGGCCCGGTGAAAAATTATATGAAGAGCTTTTTCATCCCTCTGAACAATTGGTACAGACTTCTCATGAAAAATTGTTTAAAGCGAGATTTCGTCATTTGGAGTGGACTGAATTAACACAGACAATCCGTCTATTGAATATGGCTTGCACGATGCACAATAATTCAGAGCTTTATATTTTATTGAAAAGTTTAGTTCCAGAGTTTAATTCTCAAGTTGAGAATAGTTCAATTGCTAATGTACTTGAATAAGATAATTGATAAGCACCAATAAAAGTGAGTGAAGATGAGTTTCGCTTATACTCTTGTTGATTTAACGCATGTGTTAACGGATTCAATTCCCTCCTGGGAAGGGAATTGCGGGTTTAGACACCAAAACCTTCAAGACTATGATGCCAGTTTAGATGTTTCTTTTCGCGTTCAGCATCTTACTATGGATGCAGGTATTGGTACCCATATGGATGCACCCGCACACTGTGTTAAAGATGGTAAAACAATTGCGGATTTTGATTTGAATGAGCTCTTGGCACCGTGTGTGGTTATCGATGTTTCAAGCACTCAGACAGCAAATAACACTGTCATACCAGAAGATATCTTTGCGTTTGAAGACCGCCATGGAGAAATTGGTGCTGGTTCTTTTGTAATTATTAGAACGGGCTGGGAAAGATATTGGAATAGTCCTCGCAAATACCGTAATAATTATAATTTTCCCTCGCTTGGTGCAGAGACAGCCAAGTTACTCTTAAACCGTAACATTAGTGGACTTGGAATAGATACACTCTCTCCAGATAGACCCGACGCCGGATATCCAGTTCATCAACTTATTCTAGGCGCCGGAAAATATATCGTTGAAAATATAGCTAACTCGGGATTACTTCCTCCAATGGGAAGTTATATTTTAGTATTACCTCTAAAGATAAATGAAGGCACAGAAGCACCCGTGCGATTAGTTGCTTTATTAAAAAAATAATAATGACAAAAGATTTTGGGAAAAATATGACAATCAGTTATGAAGATTTTGAACGCGTTGATTTGCGTTCTGGAACAATAGTAAAAGTGGAAGAGTTTCCTCGCGCAAAAAAACCTGCCTTTAAAGTCTGGGTTGATTTTGGAGAGGAAATCGGAATTCTACAAACTTCTGCTCAAATCACGGTTAACTACACTCTTGACTCATTAATTGGACGTTCAGTTGTGGGTTGTGTGAACTTAGGTGAAAAAAATATCGCTGGATTTACCTCACAATTTTTATTAGTTGGTTTTACGGATGCTAATGGTGCAATCAGCTTACTTACCACGGATCCTGCAGTTCCTAATGGACAAAAATTACATTAACTTTTGTCCATTAGTGAGTTTTACATTAGAAGTTGACTATTAGACTTATCAGACTCAGGAATTGTTGGGGTTTCATGAATGATTACATCATCTACTTCATAGGGATCAGTATCTTCCTCTAATTGAGGAGTTTTTGAAGTGTCATGAGTGATCACTTCAGCATCCACCTCAAAGAATCCTGGCTGCTTTGCAGCGGCTTTTGGAGTTTCATAAACAATTACATCATCCTCTGTATCAAAAGAAACTGTTTTGTCATTGTTAGAGCTGGTAAGTTTTTTAGTTGCCCCAGAAGATGATTCATCCTTTTCTGAAGAAGGTTTCCTTAAAACCTCTAGTTTATGATAAGAATGAGGAACTTGAGGGGATGCTCCCTGATATAAAGAAACGATATTTTTCATTGCTGCGTTATATGCAGTCAATTGTTTTTGTGTATGCAATGAAAAACCCTGCAAGAGAGTATGGCATGCTTCAAAATCGGGGTTTGACTCTAGATCACTTAGTGTAACTCGATTGGGAATAGCACGAATACCTAGCCAAGCTAACATTTTTTCAAAAAACCAGGCTTGTTTCCTGTTATGTGATGAAATAGTTTCTGTTATATAAGTAAAACAAACCTTCTTAAGGGTGTTAAAACTGTTTTTTAAATGTTTCGGCTGATTCTCAAAAGTATATGTGATGTATTTATTCAAATAGCCGGCAGCTTTTTGTAACTCTTCTTTACTGACTTGTTTATTTTGCATTTTCTTATTCAGCACGTCTATTTGAGCTGAATCGAGGTGAGGAGCATAGATTTTTTCTGTTTGCGTAATAATTTTAGTCAAGAGCTTATGGGCAATCGAAGATTCTTTATGCGTGGTTAAAAAGAGTTCCCCTTCTTCTAGAGCGTGATGAAGAGCAATCATACGTGTGTCATCTACAGAACTGTCATTAATTAAATTTTGAATAGCCTGGATGTGTTCAACATAGTTATTATAAGAAATGCCATTTATCGTTTTTGTTTCAAGAAGATCTAATACAATTTTTTCAACATCATAATCAAGCAACAACAAATCTTCATCAAAAGGTGCTAATAATTCATCCAGGGTCTTTTGCTCAATATTTTCGGTGAGCAAGAGCGCTTCAAGTTTCCTATTAATAGCAAAGGGATTTTTGCCTGTGGCCATTTCCAATTGATTTAAAAATTGTTCAGTTGGTAATTGCAGTATTTCAGGAGCTAACAAGGTTTGGAAAACCTTTAAACTAATACGCTCTGTTGGAATATTTCTTGTTAGTGCCTTACTTAAGATAGCTAAATTTTTATACCTGAGATCACTAGTTTCTATGGCTAACGAATCAATATTAGCGTGGAGATTTTTTACCTCTCCTCCCAATAAAAACGATCTTAAAGCTAATCCTACTTGAAAAGACATAAAAGGAAGAAGGTCTAGTTTCAGTCTCTCTGCTTTAAAATTTGTTCCATTATTGTTGTTGTTTACATATTTTAAGTATTCTTGTGGAGCATACCAAATGCTTGGGCGTATCGCGCTTATTTTCACATGGCGTTCGGGCTGAAATCTTTTGCGATCGCTAATAAGAATTTGACCATTATCAAGTAAAAAATTGGATAGTTTAATATCAGAATGATAAAAACCTAAAGCGATTAATTCCAGGCAAAATTGACTAATTTGCAAGAAGTAATCTTGCCCTTGTTCGGCCAGAGCAGAGGGTTGCATTCTTATTTTTTTTGCGACTTGTTTTAAATTCCCTTGAGTCGCATATTGACTAATTGCCGCTGGATGATAACTGGAAATATCCTCATTTTTCTGTCTATTTGAAAAAGTGACGAAGTCTTTAACAAAAAATCTGTCGATCGGGTGAGATTTAAACCGTTCTTCCCCGGCAGCAGTTTTACGTTCTTCATATCGAACTACTAATTGGATTGGCTCTTCTTCTTTGGAGACAACAGTGAGCAGTAAATTTTTATTGTTGACTTGCTTTTTAAATGGCTTTAATTGATACCCATCGAATTTTTCAGCGTTTTCTTCAGTTATATGTATTGCTCCATAAGAAAGAGCAAACATGTCCATATATTCTGTTATGAATTTATGAAGCTCGAGTGACGAATCAACAAGTTTAAAGAGTTGAAGATGAAGATTTTTTAGTTTGTCATTAAGCTCAGCAAGTTTACTTTCCTCATAATCTTGTTTTAGAAGCTGCGTTAAAAGAAGATAGCGTTTATCCATAAGCTCATAAAATTCACGTCTTTGAGTTTTAATATCGCCGGATTTTTTTTCTTCCTTCGGGGTAATGGGTTGTAAGCGTTTATATGCGGTTGCGTATTGTACAGCTCTCAGCGTAATGGAAGCATCTGGATGGACTCCATACCTCTGCATCACTTGTCTAAATGTTTCGTCTTTTTGAGTTCCAGGCTCATTTTGAGGTTTGGGAAGTTTAAATGCCTCCATACGCCATGCATATATTGCATCTGTAAGCGCTTGCACACGTGATCGCGGTGGCTTCTTTAAAAATTCTTGCTCACAATTGTCAACGACAGCTTTGGAATACATGTCAATTTGTTGCAAATACATTATTTTCATCGATTCATCGTTTGTTTCATTAAACTGATCAATAAGAATAGACAAGTGCTTGTAATCGGTTCGAATGGCAATAACAGAAGAAACCTTAGGTTTAGAAAGCATGAAAAAACTCAATAAATAAACAATTTGTCCATATTATCACTATGAATATATTTGTACAATAAGGTAAGAGAATGGACTTTATAACGTCATTGTATAGCTAAGTGAAATTTAAGATATCAACAGAATTCTATCCAATGTTAAGCTATAGGAAGGATATTTCCTTTCTACAAATTATGAATAATAAATCTTATTTAGAAACATCACGTTATCCTTTGTTTCGCCTGTTGAGCTACATGAAAGGTGATCGTAAAACCTATTTAGCAGCAACATTGTATTCCATATTAAATAAATTGTTCGATATTTTTCCCGAAGTATTAATAGGCGGCGCTGTAGATGTTGTTGTTAACCGCCAACATTCATGGTTAGCTCGATTAACAGGTTATCCGAATATGTTAACTCAGTTAATCCTTCTTGGTGTTTTAACGTTCATTGCTTGGAGCCTGGAGTCTATTTTTCAATACCTATACAGCGTGAAATGGAGGAATCTAGCACAAAAAGTTGAGCATCGACTTCGTATGCAAACCTATCAACACATTCAAAATGCCCGGATGGAGGATGTTGATAAAACGCCAATTGGCCAATTGATAGCGACCATTAACGATGATATCAACCAATTGGAGCGTTTCTTAGAGGACGGAATTAATCAGATTATTCAAATTGTTTCGTCAACAATTTTAATTGGAATTATTTTTCTATTTTGCTCTCCTTTGATTACGTTATTCTCTATCTTACCAATCCCTTTTATTTTACTAGGTGCTTTTTATTTTCAGCATAAGTTAGAACCGAAATTTATAAATGTGCGTGAAAAGGCGGCCAATATTTCTGCAGCACTGACTAACAATTTAACTGGTCTTTTAACCATAAAAAGCTTCACGGCCGAGAAATTTGAAGCCCATCGGATAGAGGAATTAAGTGATGACTATCAACAGGCAAACCGGGAAACGATTGTTATTAGTTCAATGGTAACACCCGTAATACGTATTATGATTTTAACGGGTTTTTTGTTTACCTTGCTAATAGGTGGATATCAAACAATTCATGGTGAGATGAATGTGGGAATATTTAGTCTCCTGGTTTTTTTATCACAACGACTTCTATGGCCTTTTTCTTATTTAGCGGATGTAACGGTCAATTTTCAACGAGCAATGGCATCCACAACAAGAGCTTTAAATTTATTAACTTGGGAGAAAGAAGAAAACAATACCGAGAAAGCAAACATTCAATCGATAAATAAAGAACAAGAAGGTTTATTGATTACTAATTTATCGTTTACTTATCCTGAGGCAAAGCGGCCTGTGTTTAAACATTTCAATATTACTGTTGGCAAAAATCAGACTGTGGCGTTTGTTGGTGAATCAGGCTCGGGCAAAAGTACTCTCATAAAGTTACTCTGTCGTTTTTATAATCCGGAGCAGGGTGCCATTTATTGGGATGGGCAGAATATTGATAAATATGAATTGTCTGAATGGCGACAACAGATTGCTTTAGTCAGCCAAGATGTTTTTCTTGTTGAGGGGACGATTGCTCAGAATATCGCTTATGCTAAAGTTGGAGCGAAACTTGAAGATATTCGACATGCAGCGCAGATAGCGGGTGCCGATAAATTTATTGAAAGTCTGCCACAAAGTTATGATTCCTATGTGGGGCCAAGAGGAGGATATTTATCTGGCGGTCAAAGACAACGAATTGCCATTGCACGAGCAGTTCTTAAGAAAGCACCTATTCTTATTTTGGATGAGGCAACGTCAGCGGTAGATAATGATACCGAGCTAGCAATACAGATGGCCTTGGCAACAATTTCACACAATAAAACCACTATCATAATTGCTCATCGTCTTTCTACTGTCACAGGTGCAGATAGGATCTATGTTCTTGATAAAGGGGAGATCATTGAACAAGGTAAGCATCAAGAGTTAATCGCTAAGCCGACTTATTATCAGTATCTGTGGAATATTCAAACAGGGGGAGTCAAGAAATCGATATAATCAGTGCGTTATTCACCGAGGAGTGAGGTGAAATCACTCTGTTTGCTCTTCCTTTCTCAGGTGAGCTAATTTCAATTTTCTCAATGAATTAATATAAAACCAACCAATATCAAATTCGTTTTTCTTATACGAAAATTTAACTGCGGCAGGATCATAGTGATGGTTGTTATGCAATTCTTCGCCCGCAACAAGAATTCCCCAGCGTGTTAAATTATGAGAGTTATCATTAGTTTTGAAATTGCGATATCCACAATGATGACCTAATCCATTAATGAAGGCGGTTTGTGCAACAATCTGAAAGATCATTTGCAAATTCCACAATACAACACCCCATAAACCAAAAAGGGCAATTTCTATGAGAAGAAAATAAAAGGGCCCCATTTTGGATTTATAAACATAAGTCTCTAGAAAATCATTATCATTAACATAGCCATATTTATTAATGATTTCTGGATCTTTTGCTTGATTATAAATTTCTGCACCCCTTAAAAACATATTGAGTAGACCATGGTTTAATGGGCTATGAGGATCTGAATTTTGATCAGGATTTTGATGATGTGCACGATGTATTGCTACCCATTCAGATCTCACAATTCCTGTGGTCAAAAAAAGCCAAAAACGAAAAAAATGTCTTAAGGCAGGATGAAACTCAACCGCTCTATGGGTTTGGCTTCGGTGTAAATAGATGGAAATAACAATCATTGTTATATGGCAACTCACTATAAAGAATAAGAGCATGCCTGCCCAGCTGAGTGGAGTTATTCCATCAATAAATATTGTAGGGGCCCAGAAAATACAATAAATCCAGTAAATGCTAACAACGGATAGAGTTAATAGAGCTTGTTGATTATGAAGTTTAGTCTTTAGAAGGCGAAACCTGATCATAAAAATTACCTTAGAATTATCATATCATTCTGAAATCACATGAAATTTCAAATTGGAATGTCTCTTAAGCGATTCTATAGAGTTAAGTTAAAATATAGTACAAAAATTACACAAAAATACTTTTTTTTAGAATTAATCAAAAAAATTAAATTTTTTATTAATAAGTCTTTGTAGAAACAATTTTTTTTTTCTGAGACACTAAATTAAAGGATTTCTTTTTATTATTTCGGAGGTTTAATGAAAATAATAGTTATAGGAGCTTCTGGAACAATAGGTCAAGCTATCGTTGCTGAGTTACAACCACGTCACGAGATTATTACAGCAGGTTTTAGTTCAGGAGATATCAATGTCGATATTAGTGATAAAACTTCAATTGAGATAATGTTTAAAAAAATCCAACATGTGGATGCCGTTGTACTTGCTACTGGAAGTGTACATTTTGGCGAGTTTATGCAGATGCACGAGGACGAGTTTAATGTAGGCTTGAAAAATAAGCTAATGGGCCAAGTAAATACGGTCTTAATCGGCCGTCATTATTTAAATGAAGGTGGTTCATTTACACTAACAAGTGGGATTTTAAGTAATGATCCTATTCGTTATGGAGCCTCTGCCTCGATGGTCAATGGAGCGTTAGATTCTTTCGTAATTGCTGCAGCTATCGAGATGCCTAGAAAGCAACGCATTAATTGCGTAAGTCCAACTGTGGTTACAGAGGCGATGGAGAAATATGCCCCTTATTTTCGCGGTTATGAACCTGTTAGTGCTGCACGCGTTGCTCTGGCTTACAGTAAGAGTGTAGAGGGCTTGCAAACAGGGAAGATATATCAGGTGCAATGAGGACATAGTCAAGAACCCATAAAGCTCGAGCTATTAGGGGTTCTTGATAACATTCTTATACAGTCTCAGTTATTTGCTATTAATGAGGATGCTTTTTGTGACGTTCAGGAAAAATGTCTTTGAACTGTAAATGCTTGCTTGCTTCCATTGCAGCATGTCTACGCTTTGAAAATCCTCCCAGTTTGTAAACTAGAATAGGGCCAACAAAACTAATCAAACCCATAATAAAGGCTATTTTGTAAGTAGGGTCGTTATTTAATACCAGGAAAACCAGGCAGACTAGCATAAGAGCTATAGCGGCTAGTCCAGTATAGGGGGAGCCTGGTGTTGTATAGCTTAGATCATCTGTTGTATAACCTGCTTTATATAAGCGTTTACGGAAATTTATTTGTGCCCAACACAGTGAAATCCATGCAATTGCTCCTGTAAAACCTGACACCAGTAATAAAGCAATGTATAACATGGATTGTCCAAAGAAATAGCCTGCAGCTAGTAATATCCAAATTGCAATGAGCGTGACGATACCGGCATTTTGTGGAACGGCGTTACGATTAAGTTTACTGAGTTTATGTGGGGCCATCCCGTTTCGCGCCAAGGCATTGAGAGAACGAACGATTCCGTACACACCTGAGTTTGAGCATGATAATGTCGCGGTCAGCGTGACAAAACTAGTCGCGGCTCCTGCCCATTTTAAGCCGTAAAAATTAAGTGCGTCCGCAAATACGGAGTTTGCCAGCCCTGCCTTCTGCCAAGGGAAAATTAAAACTAAACAAAAAACAGGGATGATATAAATAAACAAAATTCTGAATGTTACTGTCCGTATGGCCCGAGGAATCATGCGAGCTGGATTAATGGATTCTCCGGCAGCAAGACCAATAATTTCGGAACCTTGGTAATTTACTAGCAATAGAACCATCGCGGTCAATAAGACCATAGGTCCATTGGGAAAGAGACCACCTTGGTCAAAAATAAATCGTCCGCCAACGATGCCCGTAGGTTGAGGTCCATGAATAATACCAAAAAATATCAGAATCGACAGACCAACAAAGCCCATCAGAGCAGCAATTTTGATAATCGCTAGCCAGAATTCAATTTCACCAAAGGTGCCGACTTTAGCGATATTGATATAAGTAATAATCAAACCAAAGCCGACGGCCCATATATATCCGTTGATCCCTGTAAAATGCTGCATGATGATTCCACCCGCAATACATTCAGCGGGTATATAGGCAACCCAACTAATCCAATAGGACCAGCCAACACCACATGCGATAGTTGGGGAAATGAAATCAGCAGTGTAGGTAATAAAAGAACCTGAGATAGGTATAGCAACTGCTAGTTCGCCCATACAAAGCATCGTAAGATAAATGATTAAGCCGCCTAACATGTAGGCAATAAACACAGAAGGACCTACCTGATTAACAACTTCTCCAGTTCCTAAAAAATAGCCGGAACCAATGATTCCGCCTAGAGCAATCAACTGAACGTGACGATCTTTCAACCCACGTCGGTAGCCGCCATCGTTAATTGGAGCGGTATTGTCTTGTTTGTGCTTAGTCACTAACTGTATAGTCTCTCAAAAGTAAAACATTAATGGGCTGAAAATTGTATAATATTTTTATATTTTGTCTATAAATTTCTATAAGAAATTTCAATAGAGAGAGATTTTTATAAGAAAAAAGCGGAGAACGCAAGAGTTATTTTTGACATAATTATGAATTGATAACTTACAAAAAAATAAATACTTATTTTAAGCGTATTTTTTGTGATTTTTTAAAACATTACCTATCGGAATAAATGATGAAAATTGTTGAAAGCGAACGCATAATTATTCGCGAATGGCGAGAAGCTGATCATCCTTTTTTTGCTACCATGAACTCTAACAGGCAGGTTATGGAATATCTCCCTGCTTTGCTGACTCAAGAGGAAAGCTCTGCAATGATTGTGCGAATTGCGGCTCATATCCAGCAGCATGGATTTGGATTATGGGCTGCAGAATTTAAAGAAACGAAAGAATTTATGGGTTTTATTGGTCTGAATATTCCTTCATTTTCGGCGCATTTTACTCCCTGTATTGAGATCGGGTGGCGTTTATCGTTGCCTTTTTGGGGAAAAGGCTTAGCAACAGAAGGTGCAAAGGCTGTTTTAGCGTATGCTTTTGAGTATTTGGGTTTAAAAGAAATCGTTTCATTTACTACAGTTTCAAATGTGCGATCACAACGAGTCATGCAAAAAATAGGAATGACCCATGATAAAAGTGATGACTTTTGTCATCCAAGGTTGCCCTTAGACCATTCTTTATCCAAGCACGTGTTGTATCGTATAACGCACAGTATTTGATAAGGGTTAAGTAAATATTATTTTTTAAATTTGGGTTGCAGCCTCGTTAATAATGGCTTCTACAATGGGGTTTTTAAAGCTAACATGTTGTGGTAAACCAATTGCGATAATCGACGGAGCTAACTCCATTAAAGCACGCAGGGCCTGATGTTTATCTTCAGACGAGGTATTGTTATCTTCGAGCAATTCTATATTGGCAAGAAATGCTGCTACTGTCGCTTTTCTAACTTGGACACCTTTGAATTCTTTGTAATCAGTCCCATCTGCCAAAATATCTTGGGGAGAAATGGTTTTTCGCGTCATCATGCAAATCCCTGACAGGTTAGGCTTGTCTTCTTTTATATAGTAAATTGAGAGGATAAACAATGGCTTTTTGACGATGTTTAGGAAAATGAATGTCTGCTTATGAAAAAAACATTTTGATTATCTATGGTGATGCAGGGAAACATTGGTTGGCTCAATTGTCGACTTTAATTCAAGAGATTTCATTAAGCTGGGAGCTTAAGCAGTTAAAACCTGTTGAAAATTTGTCGCATAACTATGTTTTATTTGGGTTTCAACATGAAAGACCGATTATCCTTAAATTGAGTCCAGAGAGTATTGTATTAAATAAAGAGATCAGTGCTCTTGAGGCTTTTTCTGGTTACGGAGTGGTTCGTGTTTTAGCGCACGGCAATCATGCACTGCTGCTTGAAAGAGCTGTCTCTGGTCAATCGTTAAAAATGTTTTGGCCTTATCAGGAAGAACAGGCCACTACTATTGTGTGTGAATGTATTAAACGCCTGCATCAGGCGCCTACTCCGGCAAATAGTCATTTTCCTCATCTTAATGAGTGGTTTGCTTTACTTGATGAAGAATGGCCAATTCCATCTTTGTATCTTCAAGAGGCAAGAAAGCAAAAAGAAATACTCTTTCAAACGACGAAGTCTATAAAACTGTTGCACGGTGATTTACATCACGAAAATATATTACAAAATGGCGATACTTGGATTGTTATTGATCCTAAAGGTGTTCTCGGTGATGAGGTTTATGACCTTGCTGCTTATTTACGAAACCCAATGCCTCAATTACTTAGCACAGAAGATTCATTAGCTGGCCTATTAAATCAGCGAATAAAAAGAACTGCGGAACTACTTAATTTTTCAGAGCATCGAATTCGTCAATGGTGTTTTACACAAACAGTTCTCTCTTGGGTGTGGAATTTGGAGGATGGTCTCGATACTGGTTATTTTGCTCACTTATCTGAAGTTTTCTTATCCTTACTGAATAAAAATTAATATTTTGTTATTGACTGTTAGGTTGCCGGCAGCTATTTTCTTCTTGCAAAAATTACCTGAAGCTTTGTGTCATAAAGAAGTATGGAAATTAACATGGATGGGATGACTAGATGAAGATCTTGAAGATTAAAGAATACCTTGAGAGTTATGATCTTAACAAAGGGTATGGGCGTGTATTTAAAGATGAGCCTCATATTGCTGAGTTACGTAGATTCTATGAAGATGAAGTAGAGGGAGTAAGTGGCGAATTAACTCCTAGAGAGCAATTGAAATTAGTAAAAATTTGTCTTGGAAAAAATACCTGGAATGAGTCAGCAAGTAGCAATGCTTTAGATGGTCTTCTTAAAGAGCTTGGTGGTATAAATGCATTGAAAAAATTGCAGGAAAATAAACAACTATCAGCTGACAATGTTGTACTTGTAGGGCAATTCAAAGGAGCTGCTGCGGAAAATTTAGCATTGCTGATTGGAACTTTAAAAGGTTACACTCTCGATGTACCTCTTGCCAACTTTGTTCAAAATGTTCATTTGCCCAATCTTCATGAAAAATTAAAAGATATAGCGTCTCTTAAAGCAGAAAAGATTTTATCCAAACAAACGCTCTTATTAGTCGCAAATAGTGCATCGCCTTGTGCAATGGCTAGCAGCATCCTCTTGCTACGGCAACATGATGTCAGTGTTGAGGAGTTAGGTTGCTTGGTATCTTCATGCTTAATGAGTTCAACGTATTCTATTTTATCGCTGCTAGCTTCTATCAATCCAGAGTTAATAAAAGCCAATCTTCCAGCAATTTGTAAGCTTGGTCAGGAAACACTAGATTTTCGAGTGCTTCTTGGCGAATTGTCGTCTACAAAAGAACTAATAACTCAAAGCAATATTGAAGCATGTCTAAATCCTAAGGTCTTGCAAGCAACCGATTGGATACGTGATATGCTGAGCACGTTTACTGAGGCGAAATGGAGTCTTATAGACAATCTACCTCGTTTATTAGAGAGTGTAGTCAAGCAGGAGCATTTAAAAATAGGCCTTGCTGTCGAAGCATTAAAAAAAATTAAATTAAAGCCAGAACATGCTCAACTAATTTTAGATACGCTTTATAAGTCTCCCCAACACCACAATTCTTTGACTGATGCTGTAATTACACTTTCACAAATGGATGCTTTAACTGACGAGAATCTGGCAATAGTGATCCGTACTCCCCAATATGCGGATAAAGTAGCTGAAGGGATAAGGATTTTAAAGAAAATCTCTATGGATGATAGTGAAAATAAGACATGCCTTAGTAAAGTACCTGAGTATGCAGTTTCAGTTGCATCCTTGTTTAAACAGTTGGTCAAGGTGAAGCAATTTTCCCGCAAGACTCAAGAGCTTGCTCTTAAACAACCGGAGAATGCAGAGGTTGCCGCAAAAATTATAAGATTTTTACGTCTGGAGAATATGTTTTTAGCAAAAAATCTCCCTAGTTTTGAAGGGGGGAAAATTAATCTTTGTGAAGAATTGTTAACAAGGAATTTGATGATCTTGGAGTTTTCTGATTTGTTATCAGATATGGAGAGTGCGGAAATACTCACTGCTCCAAATCTTGGGAAATTAATTCAGAATTCCAAATTTATTCGAAGTATTGCCAGTGCATGTTGCTGTCTTAATAACAACAGTAGACTAAGTCAGGAAAATTTTGATGCACTTTTTGATGATCCAAGGCGGGCTATAGAAATTGCTTTAGCTTTACAAGGAAGTGCAAAACCTGCGCCTGATAATACTGTTCAAGATACTTTGGACAAAGGAATAGAAGACTATTTAAGGATTAGAAGGGCAGCAATTCTAATGGCTCAAGGACAAAGAAAGGACTCTTTATTTAAACCTGTAAACATCAATGAGAAACAGCTTGAGAGATATAATGAACTCTTTAAAAATCGTCCTATTATCAATTCTCTAGAATTGCAAAAGGATGAACATAAAGAGCTGTTATTAAAAATTGCTAAGATGTGTGGAAATGGGCATTTGGAACCTGAGGCAGAACAGGCAATTGCTTCAGATGCATTTATAGAGTTTAAGGCCAGGTAAAAAATTAGGGTTGTCCACAGTTTCGGTGGATAACCCTGTGGACATCAAAGTATAAAAAGTATTATTGATGATGTAGCCATGATTTAACAGAAATTACTGTCTGTTCGGCCACACTCATTAATTGGTGATAGAGTCGTTCTAGATCTTTTTCATACCCGGTTTTTCGATAACGCTCAAGGTATTGACAGGCCTGTTTAAGGCGTGAGGTACCACAATAGACTGCACCGCTTTTCAATTTATGAGCGAGACTTTCAATTTGAGCCCAATCTTTATTTGAGTATGCAGACTTTAATTTCTCTAATTCTTTAGGCAATTCGCTATCAACCATGGAGACTAAAATATCTTTTAGTATGACTTCATTACCAAGATTATTAATACCCATTTCGGCATCAAGCAAAGGGAATTGCTCAAGCATAAATAAATCCTCTTCTGTCTCAGGTAAATCATGGTTGTTATTAAATAGAGAAGTGGATTCTTTAGGAGTACGAGGATATTTATTTAATATATTTTGCAATAAACCTGTTTGTAAGGGTTTTGCATATAAATCATTCATGCCTGCTTTTATAGACTCATTTTTTGCTTCTCTTGAGGCGTGTGCGGTCAGACCAATAATGGGCATGGCGATAAAATTGTTTTCTTTTTCCCATTGGCGAATTGCCTTTGTTAATTCATTGCCAGACATGCCAGGTAACCCAATATCAGTGAGAATCAGATTGAATTTTTTTTCTTTGGCAAGTTGCAAAGCGGTTTCACCATCGACTGCTTTGGTTACTTTACAACCTTGTTGAAGACATAAATTTTCGGTAATACGTAAAGCAATATCATTATCCTCTACAATTAAAAGATTGTAATCTGTCTCGAGATTGCTGTCGGAATCAGAGTTAGAGGAAGTAGACGACGCTGATTTTTGTTCGTGCTGTATCGATAAAACAAAATCTTTATCTGATTTTTCTTTCAGGTCATGAGCTTCAATCAGGGGTATTGTGAAAGTAAACTCTGTACCCACATTCTCATCTGAGCTGACACTAATTGAACCACCAAGTAAATCAATAAATTTTTCCACAATATGCAAACCAAGTCCATGTCCAATATAATCTCCCTTATAAGAAGGAGACACGCGGTAAAATCGTTCAAATATTTTGGGCAATAATGCCTTTGGGATACCTTTTCCCGTATCCGCAATACAAAACTCCAGCATCTTGGGGTTATCAGAAGCTATTCTAACGCGAATAGTTATGGAGCCATTTTCTGTAAATTTAATTGCATTGCCAACCAGATTTAAAATAATTCGGCTTAACTTAAAGCGATCGGATTTAATATTAATGGGAACTTCTTTGTCAATAATTAAATGACACTCAAGATTTTTATGAAATAAAGTGGGTTTTTCCAGGAAAATAATATCCTCAATGGATTGACGGATATTAAAGGTATCTTTATGCAGATCTTCTTCTTTGCCTTCTTCGGCAGAAACGAGATCGAGTACACCGTTCAACAGTTTTAATAATTGTTGTCCGCTTTCATAAATCCAACCTGCAAATTGCTTTTCTTCTTCGGAGGTTACTTTATCCTCTAAAAGTTGCGCCATCCCTATAATTCCTGTTAAAGGAGTACGGATATCATGGCTCATATTTGCAATGAAATTAGCTTTAGCGATCTCAGCTTTTTTAACGCTGGTGACATCGACAGTAATACCTAGAAGCCCAATAATTTCACCAAGGTGATTTTTAAGAGGCATTTTATTGACAAGGGTGTGATATACACGACCGTTTTTATCAATCAACTCTTCTTCCAAGTTTAAAATAGGCTTACCTGTTGCAAGAATCTTTTTATCGGTCGCACGATAGCTATCAACAAGTGTAGTGTCCCAGCCAAAATCATAATCTGTTTTTCCTATTGCGTGTTTAGCAGAGGGTAATCCCATTATGTCGGCAGTAATGTCATTACAGAAAATGTAGCGAAATTCTTTGTCTTTCCAATAAACATAACAGGGCATTTGTCGAATAACGTTTTCAAGACAACCACGAATTTCATCCATATACTCCTGGGCCGATAGTCGTTTAGAAAAAACCTGTCCTGTAACTTCATTAACAGAGCGAGTAAGAACGTCATACATTTCTTCTTGCTCAGTCACATCTTTATCAAAAAGAAAAATAGACGGCTTTTTATCCACCTTACCTCGTAACAACTCCCATTTTTTTTTGTGTTTCTTAATTTTCATAGGATCTTGATTGAGGATCAAATTGTCTTTATCAGAAAAAAGAGGGGGGTGACCGTGTTTTTCAAGAAGGTCATTAAAGGAAGAGGATATTTTGATTTCTTGCTCTGTGAAACCAAAAAGTTTTTTTGAATAACTGTTTAAATAGATAATTTGAAAATCTTTATTTAATACGATAAATGAATGCTTGAGTGCGTCATATGCTTTACCTAAAACTACAATTTCTTTCTTCGACAACTTCATTGATGGTCCTTTCTGTATAGCGGCTTTATAGACCACAATATTCCTGAATATAATTTACAATATACTTGCTATTTTCGGCATCTAGTATTGTTTCATGATTGGCGTCTAGCATATGGCAAGTAATTTTCCCTTTGTTAAAGTTTGACCAGCCATTTGAAGGATCATTAATTGACTGATAATCCTCAGCAAGATCGCTTGCTTTAAATAATAGCATATCTTGGTTTAGCTTTGTCGGGGTGTGAGAAAGAAGTAATTGCATCCTTTTCCATGCGAGTTCAATCATATTTTCAGGTAAGTCAGGGTGTGAAATACGTAGTAATTTTTTAAAGTGTGTTTCATTACTTTGTTTAGGTGAAAAAGATGCCCAGCTATCGATAAGACCTAATAAATTGATCTGGTTTTTTTGTTTTTTTAGCAATGCTGCGACCTCGTAAAGAAGACTTCCCCCGAAAGAATATCCCAGTAAATAATAAGGACCATGGGGTTGAATCGATTTAATAGCATCCAAGTAAGCTTTTGCCATAGACGAAATGTCTTCGTAAAGTAAATGGTCATTGCCAACACTTGGATCTTGGAGTCCATAAATAGAAAGCGGGGTATTAAAGCATTTTGTTAAGGAATCAAAGCAATAAACCAATCCACTGATTGGATGGCAGACAAAAAGATTAGGCGTGTTAACTGTATAATTAAATGGTACAATGATATCCATCATCTTTAAGTTGCCAGTACTTGAGGAAATAACGTCACTTAATTCAGCAATTGTCGGTGTTTGGTAAAGCTGATTAATCACCAAAGAACGATGAAAATGACGATTTATTTTTTCAATAAGCTTTAAAGCTTTTAAAGAATGCCCACCAAGATCAAAAAAATTATCCTCTGTACCAATATTCTCGATACCTAAACTTTCCTGCCATAATTGGGCAAGCTGAGATTCTATTGAATTACGCGGAGCTTGGTAGTTATTTGCAATATTCAGATCGGTTCTGGATGCTCTGATATCAGGAGACCCAGACACGTTATCTTTCTCCATGACTAATTTGCTATAGCTTTTTATGTCAAAGTTTGACACAGCGAGATTTGTAAAATTAGTCCGTAGTGCTTGTAAAAATACTTGTTTTCCTTGTTCAGGAGATATGTCATTCCCTCTGTCAAGCCAATTGAGATCAGAAGGATGCTTCGTTTCTATAGCCATACCTACATCGCGCCAGGTATTCCAGTTTAAACTGATAACAAACTTGGATTGAAAGGCATTGCTTAAAGCAAAGGCATCAAGACAAGCATTGGCTGCACAATAGTCAATCTGCCCTTGCTCTCCTGTCAACGCGGCAATTGAAGACATTAATACCACAAAATCTAAAGATATATCCTTGAATGCTTTTAATAAATTAAAGGTGCCATGAATTTTAGGGCGGAAGACAGTATCTGCTATTTCACGTGTTTTTAACTGAACAAGACCACCACCAGCTACACCAGCGCAGTGGATAAGGCCATTTATAGCGCCAAACTTTGTTTTGCATTGTTGGATAGTTTCCCGTAAAGCCTCAGAATCGGCGATATCAACGTTGTAAAAATAAAGATCAGCTCCTTTTTGTTTTAGGTGGTTTAAGAGTTTAATCTTTGGGTAAAGCTTGTGAGTGGGTTCAGCAAGAACTTTGTTCCAGGTAGTTTCTGGAAGCATTGGAGTTCTGGAGAGAAAAATGAGTGTTGGATTATTAACCTCTTCAGTAATTAGTTCACTAACAGCAAGTCCAATACCCCCTAAACCGCCGGTGATTAAATAAATGCCTTTATCTCGAAATCGATTGTGAATTTTAGTTGTTTCAGCCAAGGTGTATGACAAATCCCATTGATAGCCATTTCTGTAAGCAGTAAGGATATTTTGAGTTAACCAGTCATCGTTTACAGAGGCGTTTAACAGGTGAGATAAACAAGTGTTCTTAGACGAAGAAAACTCTACTGGATTACTATCGATAACTTTGCAAACAATATTCGGGTGCTCTTGGGAAATGACGCGACAAGCACCAATTAAACTAGCATTCACTGGAGAAATTAATTCGGTTCCCAAAATACGTTGAGTACCCTGAGTCAGCACACCACAACGCAATGGAGTATCTTCACCCATTATTTCTCTGTAGGCTTGTGCAATAAACAGTAAACTATAAAAGCTTGCATTGAGCTGGGTATCAATTTCCTCGTTGGATAGTTTGCCAAAAAACAATGGATTGCAAGAGGTAGTATGAAAAAGAATAGGATGCTTAAGTTCAGTTTTTAAATGTTCAAATAATTTTAAGTAATCACTTTTTGTTTTAAGACTAATTCTAAAATGATTGGAATCCAACAATTGATAGCTTTTCCCTGGTTCAACAATAAATAATTTGGCGTTATAATCCCTTAACAATGAAATCAATTGATTTCCAATCTCAGTATTATCTTGAAATACAATCCATGTATGCTCACGTATTTTACGAGCATCAATGTCGGATGGTTCTAGATTGGCTAGCTGATGTGACCATACTGGTTTATAAAGTGAGGGTTGGTTGCTTGCATTTTCTCTAAATTTATCAGGCTTTATCCAATAGCTCTGTCTTTGGAAAGAATAGGTGGGTAAAGCCACCCGTTGGAGAGATTTATTATTATGCAGTGCAAGCCAATTGATAGTAACGCCTTCTTGCCATAATTTGCCAACGGCAGCGAGTAGCGCTTCGACATCCTCAGTTTGTTGATGATGATTGGGCAGAGTTTGGATACTAAAGGCGTCAGCATCTGGGACTGTCATTTTAAGAAAGCTGCTTAAGCTTCGTCCTGGTCCTACTTCAATAAAATGAGAATGTTTGCTCTGAATTAAATTTTCAAAACCGTTATTTAGTAAAACAGTGTCGCGAAGATGACGATACCAATAATCAGGATCCATGGCTTCCTCTGTAGTAAGCCAATCTCCCGTTACATTTGAAACTATAGGCATAGTTGGTGGCGACAAAGTAATGTTTGCAAATATTTCTTTGAACGACGTCTCAATGGTCTCCATGAGACTGCTATGAAAGGCATGACTGACTTTCAAACGTTGGAAGGAAATCTCGTCTTGAGATAAGAAATTCTCAAGTGTTTGGATCGTATCCATCTTACCTGACGCTACACAATGATGTTTCGCATTGTGTACAGCTAATTCAATACCAGTTATTTGCTTTTGAATCGTTTTAAATTCGCTAACACTGCATTCAATAGCAAGCATAGCGCCTTTCGGAGCACTGGACATCAAAAGACCACGTTCGCATACCAGAGCGACTGCATCTTCGTAAGAAAAAACACCCGCTAAAGCAGCTGCAACGTATTCCCCTAAACTGTGCCCTATAAGTGCTTGAGGTTTTATGCCAAAATCCATCAGCAAGTGAGCCAAGGCATATTCAATAATAAACAAAGCAGGCTGAGCATATTGTGTTTGATGTAAGCGCTCATCCTTAGGATTATTGATAATTGTTTCTAAATCACAGTGAAGGTGTAATTTAGCAATTTGAAACCCTTTTTTAACGAGGCTTGCAAATAATGAAAACTCTTTCATTAACTGAGTAGCCATTTTATGGTATTGCATCCCCTGGCCTGGAAACATAAATACAAGATTATGAGGGCTATGTTCTGGAGACTGCTGGGCCTTGGATTGAGAAAAACTTTGTCTAATGACTTTTAACGTATCGCCTGTTGCGATTCGTCGCCATTGGAAATCCTCGCGTCCAGTTTGAAGTGTATAAGCAATTTTAGGGAGACAAGACTTAAGATTGTCATCACTATAGAGCGATAATTGCTTTAAAAGTTGTTCCGTGTTTTCTTCCAAAGCCGTCAAGTTTTTTGCGGACAGGACTAAAAGTTGTTGGGAGGTAGAAACTGATAACTTTTCTTTCGCAGTATATTCTCCCAAAATCATGTGGGCATTTGTGCCTCCCACACCGAATGCACTAACACCGGCGTAACGTTTGGACGATACAGGTTTTTTCCATTCTATAAGTTGGGTGTTAATAAAAAATGGGCTATCGTCTAAGGCCATATTAGGATTAGCTTTTTTAAAGTTGACCATCGGTGGTATCTTTTGATGATAAAGACTTAAGCAAACTTTAATTAACCCTGCCATCCCGGCTGCAACGTCTGTATGACCGATATTGCCTTTAACTGAACCTAGTGCACAAAAGTGAGTGTGCTCAGTTTGTTCCTTATAAACAGAATTTAATACATCAAATTCAATGGCGTCCCCTAAGGTGGTTGCTGTTCCATGAGCCTCAACAAAACTGACATCGGCGGCAGTAATTTTTGCTGTGGCCAAAGCTTCGCGAATACATGCTGTTTGGCCGCTGGTACTAGGTGCTGTAAATCCAAGCTTATCTGCACCATCATTATTGATTCCTCTGCCTTTAATCACCGCATAAATAGTATTTTTATCGGCAATAGCATCTTTTAATCGCTTGAGAATCACTATGCCTACACCATTGGAAAATACAGTTCCATTTGCCTTTTCATCAAAAGGTCGACATTTGCCATCAGGTGATTCAATACTTCCCTGGGTATAGGTATAGCCATCTTCTTCTGGTACGACAATGGATACGGCCCCTGCTATAGAAATGTCTGATTCACCAGCTATCAGGTCGTGGCATGCTTCATCCACAGTAACAAGACCCGTGGAGCATGCTGTATTTACGTTGAGACTTTTTCCTCTTAGATTGAGTCGATAAGAGACTTGCGTGCTAAGCATGCTCGATGAACTAGCAATGCGACAATGAAAACGATCATGTTCTTTACAAAACCAATTATTTTTCAACAAATTTTCGTGCAAATAAGTACTATCTGCCATTCCTGCAAATACACTGATTGTCTTTGAGTGTAGTTTTGTTGGAGCGATACCGGCATGTTCTAATGCGGTCCAGGCACACTCTAAAAAAATTCTTTGCTGTGGGTCGGTGATACTGGCGTCAACTGGGTTAAAACCAAAAAAATTGGCATCAAATTTGTCAACCTCACCGATGACTCCGCGGACAGGCACAAAGTTTTTATCCCCTATTTTATTGGGATCATTTAATTGGTCAGAGGCGAATTGAGTCAAACAATCTTTGCCATCCAGAATATTTTGCCAATACTCATCAAGAGAGTTTGCCTTTGGAAAGCGGCAGGCCATGCCAATAATTGCAATGTCTTGTGACGTTGCTGCATGTATTTCTTTAACAACAGGAGTTTCGATATCACCATCTAAAAAACGGCTTAATTTATGAATCGTGGGGTAAGAAATGATGTGGGAAATTTGTAATTCAGATTGAAGCGCTTCATTAATTCTGGAGCAAGCTTCAGCAATAAGCAGTGAATTCGCACCAAGTTCAAATAAATTCTTATTGACGTCAATTCGGTTACGGTTTAGAAGACCTTGCCAGATGGTTGTAATTTTTTCTTCAATAAAGCTGGCGGGGGAGTTATCAATGTGGAACGATAAATCAATATGACTGATCTGATCCAGTTTTGATTTATCCACTTTTCCTACGGATGTCAGTGGCAGATCGTCGACTAAAACATATTTCGCAGGCAGCATGTAAATTGGTAGTTTGTGACTTAAATACTCACGAATTTCATCAGCATGAATAGTCTTTTTTGTCGCTGATAAAACGATGTAAGCCGTTAGCATTTTGTGAGAACCGCCCCCAATTTCAACACGTACAGCGGCAAGGCTAATTAAGGGATGTTGCATGAGTTGATTTTCGATTTCATTAAGATGAATTCGAAAACCACCAATCTTGACTTGATCATCATAACGTCCCAAAAATTGAATGTCCCCAGAAGGTAACATTTTTACTCTATCTCCCGTTTTATAAAGCCGATTAAAGGGGTGGTTTGGCTCACAAAACGGATTCGGAATAAATTTTTCACTATTGAGAGGAGAGTTATGATAGTGAATTGCTAAATTAACGCCTCCAATATGAAGCTCACCTTCAGAGACCTGGACCTTGTTTTCATCAAGAATGTAGACCTCTACATTTTTTATAGGCTTACCAATACTGGCTAAGCGCTCATCATCTTCTGACCACTCTGGATTTATAATTTGGCGACAAGTAAAGGTGGTTGCTTCGGTGGGTCCATAGCCATTAATTAATTTGATGGGTAGTTTTTTCTTTTTGCGATAATCACTTAAATCTTTTAAAAGAAGGGCATTGACCTGTTCGCCGCCAAAGATAATGACTTCAACGCTGTCTAAGGTATCCATTGCTGATTTAATCAATTGATGGAAAAAACCGGTGGGTAAGAACAGATATTTAATGGCACTATGATTTAAAAAACTTTTTAGGCGAGTGTGATCTGTGCGGACAATAGAGGGCACAATCACAAGAGTTGCTCCGTTTAGAAGAGCGCTCCAGATTTCAAAAGTACTACCATCAAACGCTAAATTACTAAATTGGGCTACTCGCTCGTATTCTTCGACTTTTGCAAAATTATCAATCTTCACAAGATTGACAACAGCTTGATGAGAAACAAGTACTCCCTTAGGACGTCCAGTGGAGCCCGAAGTATACATCATGTAAAGAGGAGATTTGGAAGCAAAATGCTTTTTATTACTAAACCGAGGATGGCTGACAGATTCCAGGTAAATATGTTTGATAAGACGGACAGCAAAACTCTTTTCATTGACCCGATTGATATATTGTTCATTGGTAACGATTAAACTTGGTTTGGCATCCTGTAACAGTTCTTCCAGGCGAAGTTGAGGTGCCATTGAATCTAAGGGGAGATAAACTGCCTTTGCTTTTATAATTCCTAAAATACAAACGATATAATCAATGCCTGGATCTAATAAAATACCGACAAATTCGCCTGGGTTTACATTATTTTTTTGAAGCCAATAGGAAAACTGATTCGCTTTCTCGTTCAAAGCCTGGTAGGTAAGTATTGTACCGTCTTCGTCCAGAGCGATATGATTAGGTGTTTTCTTTGCTTGGTCTTCAAATAGTTCGACCACAGTATAATCATATGCTGCACTATTTATCATTATGATGTTCCATCGAGCGAGTTTATTTTTAAAAAATTATCCTTGCTATAAAAGGAAAAAATATCAACAAGTATACATCATAATTGGCTTCTTAAGTTAAAAAATAAGCAATCTTTACGGTTAAGAAATATTTGATTTATAGATCATCAAATATTCAGGATACTAACTTCAAATTTTAACTCGGAGGCAGTAACTTTATGTTCTCGAAATTGTCATTGATTCACTGAAAATCCCACACATATTTCCTTTGGAAAAGTACCTCAAAGCCCATTTTTAGATAGAGAGATAAACCAGCTTCTGCTGCTTCTAAAAAGCAAAAATCAGCACCTAAATTTTTTGCTGTTTCTAAAGCAAAATGTAATAAATATGTTCCATATCCTTGCTTTTGATAGGCAGGTAAAGTGCCAAAATCATCAATTCTAGCCAGATTATTGTGAAAGGATAATGTTAATGAGGCGATAAGTTTATTATCAACATATAAACTTAGATGATGAAGTTGAGCTTTTTTTTCCAGTGCATATTCATGAGTGCTTTGATAAAGAGAAGTTAACTCTGCTGTTGAATGAAATGCTTCAATCAATGGTTGAGACCATTCTTTTAACTGAGAATCAGTTGTTTTAACGAGTAACCCCTCATTGGGGATAAAAGTTCGAACAGTGTTTAAATCCAGCCACATTGCGATAGCATTTTCGCAGCTTGTAAAGCTTGTATTTGCTATATAATCATCTAAAGATTGTTCTAAATGAGGAGTAGAAAAGACTGCTGCCCAAGGTAACTGTTTAGTACTAAAAAAATGATTACACTCATTTAGAAAATGGTTCAAATTCTCAATAGGCGAACGAACAAATACAATATTCAAACTTGCGACAGGAACGCCTGTAATGTAAATCCTGGCTTGATTATGAAAATGAAAAAACTCCTTACTTACAGAACTAAAAAAATAATCTTCACAAGCATAGAAGTCGTTGATCAATTGAGAAGTCATAAGCCAACTAGACAGGTAATATGGGTTTGGCGGAGAGAGAGGGATTCGAACCCTCGATACGTTGCCGTATACACACTTTCCAGGCGTGCGCCTTCAACCGCTCGGCCATCTCTCCACAAGCGCGAAGGATATACTGATATATAGTGGAAATCAACCTCGACGCATCGACTCAAAGTAAAAAAGAGGAAAATTTGTTAGCCCATAACCCTGTTATCAGGTAATGAAAATAGTCCAAATTTCAATCAATAAAATGAAAATTTTTGATATACTTTAGATATATTTTATACATTCTTATGGATTGTCATGATAATGAAGTCGTTGTTTTCTGTGAGTGGTCTACTGCTTTCAACGTCTAGTTTTGCTTTTCCTTGTTTTTTAACCTTAGTAAAAGATACCTGTTGGACAAATTATGATGTGCAGGTTGTAGTAATAGATGCAAATACAAATGATAAAGTAGTCACTGTTAAAGCCCCAAAAGGAAAAGCATGGGGAAGAGAGTCATTTAATTGCAGTCCAGCGCAGCGCTTTTTTTACCAAGCCACCTATCAGCCGGTATTCTGGCAAAGTGAGGTCGGCAAAGTCTATTCATCAACACGTTATTGGACGTTACCTGCCGCTGTTGGCCCTGGTGATACTGCCTGGAATATACCCATTTGTTTTCCTTCTAACTTCGCTTCTGTCCCTTTTCCCCCTGATGCACAGGGAAATTGCAAATGCGATTGGTCGGAAGTACCTCCTTTGCCACCTCAATAGGTGAATAACTTTTCAATAATAAGCTTTTCTTGAGACTTATGAACTTGTATTATCGTCTCCTTCACAGATTGAGAAGGCGATAAAAATGGCCACTTTAAGGCAACAGATTGCTCAAATGTTAATTATGGGATTTTCAGGTACTACTGGTGAAAAAAGTCCTATAAAACAATGGTTAAGCGATAATAGCCTTGGAGGAGTTTTATTGTTCGATTATGATCTGATTACTCAACAACAGGGCAAAAACCTTACTGATCGTCCACAAATTCAATCATTAATACAGCAACTTCATCGTGCTAATAATTCCTTAGGTGAAAAAACACCACCGCTTTTTATTGCGATTGACTATGAAGGTGGCGCTGTAGATCGTTTGAAGTACATTGACGGGTGCATGACAACAGTATCTCCAGCCGATTTGGCAAATTTTTCACAAAAGGAATTGCATTCTGAGATGCACCGCATGGCTGAAACCATCCAATCACTCGGTTTTAATTTGAATTTTGCACCCGTTGTTGATCTTGATTTAAATCAAGAAAAGGGGATCATTGGAAAGCTAAAGCGTAGTTTCTCAGCCAATCCCGAACAGGTTGCTAAAGTGGCCACGCAATTTGTAGAAATATTTGCCCAGCATAAAATCACATGCTGTTACAAGCATTTTCCTGGTCATGGCAGTGCGACTGGGGATACTCATGAAGGGTTTGTTGATGTCACAAGCACTTTTCAACTGAGAGAACTTGAGCCCTATAAAATTATCTTTAATGGTAGTAATAGACCTGCTATGGTGATGACCGCCCACGTTATTAATCGTCAATTAGACGCAGATGGGTTACCAGCAACATTGTCCAAATCAATATTAACTGGTTTATTACGACAAGAACTCAGTTTTGATGGAGTAATAATCAGCGACGATTTGCAAATGCATGCAATCGCAAAGCATTACTCCATGGAAGAAGCACTTTGCTTAACAATTAATGCTGGTGCGGATATGGTCATTTTTGCCAATCAATTGGCTGAAATTACTCCGTATGAGGTGATTGAACAGATAGAAAAGCTAGTCCAAGCGAATAAGATTTCAGAAGAGCGTATTGCAGAGGCTTATCATAGAATAATGCGGCTAAAGCAAGATCAGCTCTTAAAATAAGATAGGGCTTGATCTGTTTTTTAAATATGTTAAAATATGAATCTCAATGTGCAAAAAACGACCTAAAATGGTGACTATGAACGAAATATTACCAATTCATGCAGCTCTTTATTACTCAAACTCTCCTCTACAATCCTGCTGCTGCTGTTGTTGTTGCTAATTTTTCTTTTTCGTTCGCTTAAGTCCAATTAACTATTTTTAAGGTTTTCTCATGTGCGCCCAACACTCTTCTCAAAAAAAACGATGGCTAAGTACACCCTTTTTATACGCTGTCATGATTTTTCTTGGTATCGTCAGTGGTTATTCTGATATTACAATTTTAAAGACATTTGGTTTATTTATTGCTGATGTTTTCATTAAAATCTTTAAATGCATTAGTCTCCCAATTATTGCTTTATCAATCATTGTTACCTTATCGAATTACCGTGCAGATGGGGTAATGCGAAAAATCTGGGGACGTGCAATGTCCTACACGTTAGGCACCACCTTAGTCGCTGCGGCAATTAGCTGTGTTCTTTATCTGTTAATTCATCCTGGCATGGTAGGGGTTATCAAGCAACATGCTGTTGTTCCGGAAACTACTAATCAACTTGGTTATTTTCAACATATTGCGAACCTAATTCCGTCGTCAGTTCTATCTCCCTTCCTTGAACATCAGGTTATGGGGGTATTGTTGATGGGGATTGTGATTGGAATTGCCATACGTTTTATTCCTGAGGCCGAAGCAAGACAAACTATTACTCAGTTTTTCCGTGGTGCCCATGGTTTATTTATGGTTATAACCGGTTGGGTGATTGCAATAATTCCTTTGGGTTTATATGGATTTATCACAACAACAGTAGTTCAATTACGAGAAGGGATGGCCATTAAAGGGATTGGTGAGTATTTGCTGATTATAGTTCTTGCCAATTTGATCCAGGGTTTTATTATTTTACCCTTGTGGCTAAAGTCGCAAGGAATTAAACCATTTGCTGCGTTTAAAGGAATGCTTCCAGCATTATCAGTGGCGTTCTTCTCCAAGTCTTCTGTTGGCACATTACCCGTGACAATGGAAACAGCAGAGAAAAATTTAAACGTTAAACCCGAGATTAGCCGTTTTGTGTTACCTCTTTGCACCAGCTTGAACATGAATGGTTGTGCAGCTTTTATCTTTGCTACAGTGATTTATCTGATGCAAAATCACGGTATCGAGATTTCTTTACCCATGATGGCATTATGGGTAATAATTTCCACCATCGCTGCAATTGGTAACGCAGGTGTTCCTATGGGATGCTTTTTCTTAAGTGCCAGTTTATTGGCAAGTATGAACGTTCCCATTACCTTATTAGGAATTATATTACCTTTCTATAGCCTTATAGATATGCTCGAAACAGCCTTAAATGTTTGGTCAGATTCTTGCGTTGCGAAAGTTGTTAATGAAAAAACTGAGCAGGATAGTGCGCTCGCGCAAGATTTAAATTTAGCCACGAATTAAGGTTAGGGTATTGTCGGGCGAGGGGCCCGACTTACGTTCACTTATGCTGTGGTAAGCAATCCATGTGAATTTACGATTTAATTAAAATATCTTCACAGATCAATTCATAAATAGCAGCTAATGCTTCTAAATCTTCCAGGGAAACACATTCATTGACTTGATGAATCGTCGCATTGACAGGGCCTAGCTCAATGACTTCTACGCCATAAGGAGCGATGAAACGCCCATCAGAGGTACCGCCGCTAGTTGATAACTCAGGTGTTCTATTCGTAATGTGTTGAATGGCGCTAACACAACTGTCTAATAACTGTCCTCGAGCTGTTAAAAAGGGTTCGCCATTTAATTGCCAATGAATAGTAGGACGTAATCCATGATGATGGAAGCATTCTTCAACGGCCTTCTTTAAACCTTCAGCAGTTTGCTCGGTAGAAAAGCGAAAATTGAAGTGTAGAGTTAACTCACCTGGGATGATGTTACTTGCCTGACCACCAGCATGAATGTGAGTTATTTGGAAGGAGGTGGGAGGAAAATGAGAATTTCCTTCGTCCCAAATTGTGTTAGTCAGTTCTTTAAGCACAGGACTTATAGTATGAATTGGGTTTTCAGCCAGGTGAGGGTAGGCAACATGTCCTTGTTTGCCGTGTAAATTTAACTTGCCGGTTAAGGAGCCTCGTCGTCCGATTTTGATTACATCTCCAAGAACCTGACTACTGGAAGGTTCGCCCACGATACAAAATTGCGGCTTGATACCTTGTTTGGCAAGCTCAGCCATTACATAGGGGGTGCCAAGTGCAAAATCGTCTCCTTCTTCAGCACTGGTAATTAAAAATCCAAGGCTGCCCGAACATTGAGGATATTGTTTTATAAAGCGTTCAGCCATAATCATCATTGCTGCAAGACTACCCTTCATGTCCGCTGTGCCGCGTCCATAAAGCATTCCATTGATGTCTTGTAGAATAAAAGGATCGGTATTCCATTTATTCATATCACCGATAGGAACGACATCAGTATGGCCCGCAAAAACCAGCAAAGGGTCAGTATTGCCAAAGCGGGCAAAAAAATTAGCGACTGGAGGGTTATTGAAGCGTTGACATTGAAAGCCAAGATTCTCCAGAAAATGAATCATATAGTCTTGGCAATCTGCATCAAGAGGGGTAATTGATGGAAAGCTAACAAGCTCGGTAAGGAGCGACTTAATGGTATACATGTTATTTAATATCTCTTAATAACTCATTGATGCTTACCTTGGCTCGCGTTTTCTCATCAACCTGCTTGACAATTACAGCGCAATAAAGACTATAGCGACCATCTTCACTGGGTAAATTACCAGGAACCACAACTGAGCCTTGAGGAATGCGGCCATAGCTGACAGTACCAGTTAAGCGATTATAAATTTTGGTACTTTGGCCTAAGAAGACCCCCATTGATAATACAGAGTCACGTTCAACGATAACTCCCTCGACCACTTCAGAACGAGCACCAATAAAGCAATTATCTTCAATAATCGTGGGATTCGCTTGTAGAGGCTCAAGCACACCACCAATGCCCGCGCCTCCTGAAAGATGTACATTTTTACCAATTTGTGCACAAGACCCGACGGTTGCCCAGGTGTCAACCATTACTCCTTCATCAATATAAGCACCAATATTCACATAGGAGGGCATTAAAACAGTATTTTTACCAACAAACGCGCCTCGTCTAACCATGGCGTGAGGAACAACCCGAGTACCACTTTGTTCAAATTGGTGGGGTTGATATTCAGAGAATTTAAGAGGTACTTTATCGTAAAATTTGCAAAATCCACCCTCAATGACTTGATTTGAATTAAGTTTGAACGAAAGAAGTACGGCTTTTTTAATCCATTGATGAACTATCCACTGGTCATTAATTTTTTCAGCAACTCGATAATGACCTTGATCTAATCCTTCAATAACCTCATTTACTGCCGCGATAATTTCTCTTGAAGCGGTATTTGGGGATAATTCCTGACGCTGTTCGAAACCAAGTTCGATAGTAGTTTGTAGTGAGTTCATCGTTTCATCATTTGCTAATAAACTGGCAAACTAGTATATCGAATCAATAGCATTATACAAATGATATAACGTGTATAAGACTTGAGTTTCCACAGAGCCACATAGCGAGTATACTCCTAGGAATTTTCGATAGGGTGAATCAACTATGCGTTTATTAATTACGGGAGCTGCGGGCTTCATTGGTTTTCATTTGGCAAAGCTTCGTCTTGAACGCGGCGATTCTGTAATTGGCATAGATAATTTGAATGATTATTACGATGTACGCTTAAAGTTAGCTCGCCTTGAGCTGCTGCAGAATTACCCTAATTTTCAATTTTATCAAACAGATATTGCTGATGCGCCTGCGATTAATGAAATATTTATTAAACATAACCCACAGCGGGTTGTGAATTTAGCAGCACAAGCTGGGGTCCGATACTCTCTAACGAATCCACATGCGTATGTGCAATCCAATGTGGTAGGATTTACTAACATTATCGAGGCTTGCCGTCATCACCAAGTCGAGCATTTAGTCTATGCATCTACAAGTTCAGTTTATGGCGCTAATGGTGCACAGCCCTATAAAGAAACTGATGCGGTTAATCATCCCTTAACGATTTATGCGGCTACTAAAAAAGCCAATGAACTGATTGCACATTCTTATTCGCACTTGTATCAATTGCCATCGACAGGATTACGTTTTTTTACGGTTTATGGACCATGGGGAAGGCCTGATATGGCTTTCTTTTCGTTTACTCGTGATATTTTGGCAGGTACTCCAATTAAAGTTTATAACCATGGACAGATGCAGCGTGACTTTACCTATATCGACGACATAGTGACTGGTGTTTCTTTAGCAATTGATAATCCTGCTTCTCCCGATAATTCATGGACTGCTGACGCACCGAATGCTGCAAGCAGTTATGCACCTTACAAAATATATAATATCGGTTGTGGCAATCCCGTGAATTTAATGGATTATATCAATGCTATTGAAGAAGCAACTGGTAAACAGGCAATCAAAGAGTTTTTGCCAATGCAACCAGGGGATGTTTTATCAACACATGCAGATACAAAACGGCTTCAAAATGACTTGGGTTATCTTCCAAAAACAGATTTCCGGGAGGGCGTGGGGCGTTTTGTAGAATGGTATTTGAGTTTTTATCACTAACCTATTCATTAAGAGGAAAACTAATGAGTCAAAAAAACACATTTTGCTGGATAGATATTCCTGTCGTTAACTTGGATATAGCCGTTACTTTTTACACTGAGCTGTTAGATATGCCCGTGCAAAAAATTTCTGAGCATGGATTTGAGTTTGGGTTATTGCCTCATACTGAAGATAATGTTTCCGGTTGTTTATGCGTTATGGAAGATAGAAAACCCTCTCAAAGTGGTCCTCTTGTGTATTTGAATGTTGATGGGCGTTTGGATGCAGCGATTGATGCTGCTTCTGCACATGGAGGGAAGGTGCTTAAAAACAAAGAACAAATTGGGCCTTATGGATTTAGAGCGATTATTCTCGATACAGAGGGTAATGCAATCGCACTATATTCACAAAACGATTAGTTATTTATCTGCGTCGCAAGTTCTCTTGCGACGCAGTGTCTTCCAGGACAAAGCAAGCATTATTTAGCCTTTAAATGGGCAATCAGGTTGTCCTTTTCATGCCAACTATTATTAAGCCAAGTTCTAAATTCTTCTTGTATTTGATTATTTTCAAGGAGTGTTGAGTTAATAAATTGTTGTGGTATTGGTAGTTGTCTAATGTGAACTTTAATAGCATTTATTCGACGACATAAAAAATCCCAGAGAGAATGTTTATTATTGGAATAAATGATAGTGACATCGAGTAAGCTCGTGAATTGTTGTCCCATTGCACTGATAACAAAACCAATTCCACCTGCCTTCGGTTTTAATAAAAATTGATAGGGGGATTTTTGTTGTTTGCTTTTTTGCGAGCTAAAGCGCGTTCCTTCAACGAAACTCATCACCGTTGCAGGGGTATGTTTGAATAATTCAATGGCTTTGCGAGTTGCCTGTAGATCCTTCCCTTTTTTATGGGGTTTCTTTTCAAGATATTCTTTTGAATAACGTTTCATAAAAGGACAGCCCATAGCCCACCAGGCAAATCCTAATAAAGGTACCCATTTTAATTGATCTTTGATGAAAAATTTCAATACTGGAATCTTGCGGTTAAAAAGTCGCTGCAGGACCACAATATCTAACCAACTTTGATGATTGGCGATAATCAAATACGAATTTTTTCGATGGAGATTTTCAAGGCCTTCTACTTCCCAGGTTATTTTTTGGGTACGGCTAATATAAGTATTATTCACTCCACTCCACAAAGTGGCTATTGCGTCAACCCACCGCGTACAAAAAAGTTTCCATCGGCGATTGGGAAAGAGCTTTAATATTCCAATCAGAAGAATTGGAATAAAACCCAAAAGTGTAGTGAGAACCAGCAAAAGTATGGCGGCAATACCATAAATCTGGCCTCCAGAGTTTTTTGTATTCTTCACTATTTTCTCCAGTCAATAAACGTTCGCATAACTCTTTCTAAGCTCTGGCAATTTACCTCATAAAAGAGGCTAATTACCAGAGTGACATGCATGCAATAGGTGATTAATCGTTTAATGCATAGGTCAAGTCCGCAATCAAATCATCAATATGTTCAATGCCGACAGAGAGTCTAATAAACCCATCCTCAATTCCTAAATTCTTTCGCGTCTCTGGTGGAACAGAGGCATGAGTCATGATTGCCGGGTGCTCAATTAAGCTTTCCACACCACCTAAACTCTCAGCCAGGGTAAACAACTCACAACGGGATAAAAAACGCGTTGCGGTTTCTAAGTCTCCTTTTATCACCATGGAGATCATACCACCAAAACCGTGCATTTGTTCTTGCGCTAAATGGTGCTGGGAATGGCTTGCTAATCCCGGATAAATTACTTTTGCAATTTTAGAGTTTTTTTCAAGCCATTGCGCTAAGGCGCTTGCATTTTCACAATGACGTTGCATTCTCAAAGAGAGTGTCTTTAAGCTGCGCAAAACAAGAAAACTATCGAATGGTCCTGGTATTCCTCCACAGGAATTCTGCAGGAAAGCCATTTTTTCATGGAGTGCAGGATTATCACCAACAACGACGACGCCACCTACAACATCGGAATGCCCATTTAAATATTTGGTTGCAGAATGCAAGACAAGATCAAAGCCAAGTTCGAGAGGACGCTGAATCCACGGGGTAGCAAAGGTATTATCAGCGACTGTAATGAGGTTATGGCGTTTGGCAATTGCAGCAATTTCACGCAAGTTAGCTAACTTTAGCATTGGATTCGATGGGGTTTCTACCCAAATCATCTTTGTATTAGGACGAATAGCTGCTTCAATATTTTTGGCATCGCCCATATCGACAAAGGAAAACGACAAATTAGAGGTGCGTGTTTTTACTTTGTCGAATAAACGGAAAGTACCACCATATAAATCATCTGTTGCAATAACATGGTCGCCAGTATTTAATAGATCAACCACCGTGTTAATCGCAGCCATGCCAGAAGCAAAAGCAAAACCATGTTGTCCAGATTCGAGGCTTGCAATGCAATCTTCATAAGCCTTGCGTGTTGGATTATGAGTTCTGGAATATTCATAGCCTTGATGCACGCCTGGAGCTGATTGGCGATAAGTTGATGTAGCATAAATGGGCATCATTACAGCACCAGTACTGGGGTCAGGTTGCTGACCAGCATGGATGGCACGTGTGTCAAAATGAGTTTTGTCCATGTAATTCCCTCTTTAAGTTGCATGTCCGGCAAAAAAGACAAGAGCAGTATATAATAATCTAATGAAATGCGTTGAATAATGAAATTCGTTAAAGTTTTCTGAGAAAAAGACGCTATATAGCGTGAGTCATTCTAGTGAGGGATTAATGCGTAGGCAAGAAATTAATTACGAAAAAGTTGCCTCTGCCGCTGAAACAGTAAGACAGCAGGGGAAGGAACCCTCTCTAACCAATATATGCGAAGAATTGGGGATTATTTCTTTTACCCCGGAATTGTCCTCGCTTCTTGAAAAATGGTATCACAATCAACCTGAATTTCAGCGCTCAATTAAAGCCCCTCTTTCTAAAAATATTAAAATTGAAAGTGAGATTCTGGAAAAAAATGTCGAACTTGAAAAATCCCTATCTTTACTGCGCGCCACTCTGGAGTCTACGGCAGATGGCATTATGATGGTGAATGGGAAAGGACAGGTTGTAGACTGGAATCAAAAGTTTGTCGAAATGTGGCGAATTCCTTCCTATATGCTTGAATCTGGTACTGAAAGTATTGGGTTTGAGTATATTTTGGAACAATTAAGCAATCCGGCGGCAGTAATTGCTGATGTTCAATATCTTTATGAAAATCCAGAATGGCAGGGTGAACTTCCATTACTTCATTTCAAAGACGGTCGCATTTTTGAGCGTTATACGCAACCACAGCGCGTTGGTTCTGAAATTGTAGGACGAGTATACAGTTTCCGCGATGTTACCCAGAAAATGATGGCGGATGATGAATTGCGTATTCGTGAACGAGCTATCGAAGCAAGTACACACGGCGTCGCAATTATAGATATTACTAAAACAACCCAGCCCATAATCTATGTCAACAAAGCTTTTGAGCGCATCACAGGGTATAGTGAGAAGCAGATTATTGGACAAAATATTGCGCAAATTGTTGGAAATAAAATTGATCAGGTGAATCAAAAGCGGGTGGAATTAGCAATTCGAGAGCAACGGGAAGAAACGGTTGAATTGGAAAGTTATCGACGCAATGGTGAGATGTATTGGTCTGAATTAAGTGTTGCTCCAGTCAGTGATTCTTTTGGAAAAATCAGGCATTTCATCTGTATCATTAATGATATAACCCAACGTCGCGAAATGGAGAAACAGTTAGTAAGGCAAGCTACACATGACTCACTGACAGAGTTACCTAATCGTGTTTTATTGATGGATAGGGTAGAGCAAGCAGTTTTGCAGGCCAAAAAGAAGAAATCTCTACTGGCATTTCTTTTCTTAGATCTTGATCGATTTAAAATGACGAATGACACCTTAGGACACAGCGTTGGTGATAAATTATTGCAGGCTGTAGCGAATCGTCTATTAATTGCCACGAATGATTATGATACCGTAGCGCGATTAGGCGGCGACGAATTTGTCATTCTTTTACCTGAGCTTGCAACGGAGGCCCAGGCACAGCAAATGGCCCAGGAAATTCTACATCTTATTGAAAAGCCATTTCAAATTGACCAGCACAGCCTAAAAGTAACAGGCAGTATTGGTATTAGTTACTATCCCAAAGATGGACTCGACTATGAGTCTTTGATGAAGAGTGCTGATTTATCGATGTACCATGCCAAAGACAGTGGTCGTAACAGTTATCGTATTTATGAACCAGAAATGAATAAGCGCGTTATAAACCATATGCAATTGGATAATGCTTTGCATGATGCGATGAAAAGGAATGAACTTTATTTAGTTTATCAGCCGCTTATCGATTTAAAAAGACATCGAGTCGTGGGGTTTGAGGCTTTATTACGTTGGAACAGTCATTTGTTAGGCCAAGTCTCTCCTGCTGATTTTATCGGTATGGCCGAGGAAAACGGTTTAATTATTGATATCGGTAAATGGGTCTTGGAACAGGCTTGTACGCAAACACTGGCGTGGCACCAAAGTGGTTTTAAAGATTTAACTATTGCTGTAAATATTTCTGGAAGACAATTTCGCCAAAGTGAATTACCAGAAGTTATTCGAGAGGTTTTAGCGAAAACAGGCTTACCTGCTAAGTATTTAGAGCTCGAATTGACTGAAAGTTTGTTGGTGGATGATATTGAACATGCTGTAGAAACTATGTATCAATTGAAAGACATGGGGATGAAATTAGTTATTGATGACTTTGGTACTGGATATTCAAGTCTGTCCTATTTAAAACAATTCCCCGTCGATAAATTAAAAATAGACCGCTCTTTTATTTGTGAATTAGTTAATAAAGAAAATGATGCGGCGATTGCCAGGGCGATTATCAACCTTGGGCATAGCTTGAATTTAGAAGTGTTGGCTGAGGGGGTAGAAACAGAATTGCAAAAAGAATTCATTGTAGAGCATGGCTGCGATTATGCTCAAGGATATTTCTTTAAACCCCCAGCCACACCAGATGCATTAAAAGAGTTCTTGAAAAAATACCCTCAATATAACTAACAGATCCCGCCTGGATGCCTCGGACAAGGCGAGGCACGTAGTAGTTTTTGTATCGACCACTTGGATGCCTCGGACAAGCCGAGGCACGCAGTAGTTTTTGTATCGAACACTTGGATGCCTCGGACAAGCCGAGGCACGCAGTAGTTTTTGTATCCACCGCCTGGATGCCTCGGACAAGTCGAGTCACGTAGTAGTTTTTGTATCGACCACCTGAATGCCTTGGACAACCCCAGACATGTAGTAGTTCCTGCATAGATCCTGAATACCTCGGGCAAGCCGATGTACATAATGAGTTCTGTATACTTTCTCACGTACGGAGCCTTGAGTCAGTTGCGGCGTAGTCTTTTCTGTATACATTTCCGACCATCCGTAGCTCCGTAGACAATCTCTACTCACTACGTGCCTCGGCTTGTCCGAGGCATCCAGGTTATCGCCCCACAAATCCTCATAGCAACTAGTAGGTATGATTTTTGCTGGTATTTAATAGCAGTTCTAAATTCTTAGTGAAAAGAAGTGTTTATTTATTATTTTGGGAGTAAGAGCATGCACTAATTCACGCCTAGGTCGATGTTTAGATGCTAGTTTATCACTTTGCCTAAAGAGTGATGGAAAGTTTAGGGATAGCGAATCTTAGGATAGATGAGGCTAAGAATAACTGGTTTCATTGACCTGAGATGGCAATGGAGATAATGATGAAAAGCGTAACCGTTATTGGCTCTGGTTTGGCTGGAACTTTGGTATCGCTCTATATGGCCAGGCGAGGTTATGAAGTTAATGTATTTGAATCAAGGCCCGATATTCGAGTAGAAAAGCCTGATCGTGGGCGTTCTATTAACCTTGCTTTGTCATGTCGTGGGATAACCGGATTAGCCGGTGTTAACCTTATGTCTGAAGTCGAAAAGATAATGGTACCCATGCGAGCGAGAGCCATCCATGAAGCGAATGGTGAAATAAAACGTCAGGCATTTGGCCGCCATAAAGATGAGTATATCAACGCTATTCATCGCAGCGAATTAAATGCACTCTTACTAAATGAAGCAGAAAAGAATGCACGAATTCATTTATATTTTGATATGAAATTAGTCAATTTGGATACCGATAAGAAGTTGGTAAGTTTTCAGGATAAAAATCAAGAACATAGCACTCAATCTTATGAAATATTGATTGGTGCAGATGGGGCAGGTTCAATTGTGCGAGAGCAATTGGTAAGAAAGGGGCTTATAGAAGCTTCAAGAAGCTTCCTACCCCATGGCTATAAAGAATTGTCTATTTCACGCAGTTATTCTTCTGATTTTGCACCGGAACATTTGCATCTGTGGCCAAGAGATTCTTTCATGCTTCTTGGCAATCCTAATAGGGATAACTCCATTACAGGAACTTTATTTTTACCACTTCAAGGGAAAAATAGTTTTGCAGAGCTTGACAATGAAATCTCGATACGATCATTTTTTGAAGAGCAGTTTCCAGATGCTTATCAGGCCATGCCTGATCTAATGGGTGAGTTTTTTAATCATCCAACAGGGAATCTAAGCACGGTAAAATGTGCCCCCTGGTATATCGAAGAGAACTGTTTATTAATAGGGGATGCTGCCCATGGAATTGTTCCTTTTTTTGGACAAGGAATGAATAGCGCATTTGAGGATTGTCGAGTTTTAAATGAGCTTTTAAACCGCTATGAAGATAATTGGCTGCAGGTAATGCCGGCTTTTTTTGCATCACGCAAGGTGAATACTGATGCGGTAGCGGAAATGTCTATGGACAATTACCATGAAATACAAACGGATATAAGGGATGAGAAATTTAATTTAAAAAAACAATTGGAACAAGAGCTTATGCACCGTTTTCCAGAACGGTATATTTCAAAGCACGTATTGGTGATGTTTAGCAATACTCCTTATGCCATAGCAAAAGCATATGGAGAGTTACAAAAGGAGCTATTAATTAAAATCAGTGAAAAAGTGAGGACAATAAACGAGATAAATTGGGAAGAAGTTAATAAATTGATGGATCAATACGACAAAAATTTGGCGAATTTAAACTCAAAAATAAAAAATTCTTTGATATAAAGGCTTAAATTGGCCAAAAAATTGTCATTACTGCCGGTTTCGGAGACATTTTTTTGTCGCTTTCCGAGGTTAGCCCCTGTCTGAGATAAAAAAAACAGGGTTTTTGTGTTGTTTTTTGAACAAAAAGAAAAAAATTTTGGCACGATGGGTGCAATACCTAATTCGAGTAAAAATTTTTTATGCCTCGGAGGCAAATACTATGAAAACTATACAATCCTATATTGATTCCAAACAACAAGAATTTATGAATCATCCCTTTTTTGAAATCTTGTCTCAATTAGATAGCATAGAGGAAATAAGTTATTTTGTTCCAGAATTAACTTTCTGGGCCATGACCTTCCAAGATATTTTACGTTTAAATGAAGAAAGAGTTACAGAACCTTACTTGAAAAAAGTAGCCCGTCACCATCGTTTGGAAGATGCTGGTCATGAGAAATGGTTCTTGCATGATAAAAAGTATCTAGGCAAATTTGCTCATAATGAATCTTGCAACAAAGATGATGTTGCCTGGCTATATGGCAAAGAGTCGCAATTAACTCGCGATGCAGCTTATGCCATTATGTCTGAAATTTATAAAGCAGATGATGAAATAATAAACATTGCTCTATTACTAACTCTTGAATCTTCAGGCCATGTGTTCTTCGAAAAAGTAGTAAAACAAGTGAAAAAAACCGGCGAAGATAAAAACCTTAAATACTTCTCGAGCTCACATCTTGAAGTCGAAATGGCACATGCAATTTTCGAAGCTGAAATGGAACGTAAATTGACCGAGTGGCCCATACCAGTGAATGTTCGTCGTGAAGCATTAAAAATGATTGACAGATGTTACGATGCCTTCAATAAAATGTTCGATGGATTAATTCTTGCATGCAACAAACGACTACAATTGGCTAAAGAAAGGAATAAAAATGCAGCAAATGCATTGGAATACGCCTCAGATAAAGCAGTGTGAGAATGAGATAGGAGAGCGAATACTCAGCAATGAGCATTCGCTCTCTCTTTTTGCTCAAGACTTTGGCAAAATTGTACACTCTTCGCCAACGGCAGTCTGCGCCCCCTCATCGGTTGATACGCTAAAACTTCTATTAAATTATGCCCATCAAAATTATCTTCCTGTAACAATTCGAGGAAATGGTTTAAGTCAAAATGGCCAATCTTTAGCGGTAGATGGTGGTTTGACTATTCATTTAGAGAACTTAAACAGAGTGGGTGAGCACGAGAGTGAATTTATTTGGGTGGATGCGAATACAAGTTGGGCAAGTTTATTAGCTGCTTCCTTAAAGCAAGCACAATGTCCTTATGTGATTCCTTACAATTGTAATTTATCGGTTGGGGGTGTTTTATCCGCAGGAGGAATAGGCGCCTCTTCTTTTAAATATGGGAGTGTAACCTCGCATGTGAAAGCCCTTGAAGTCATAACGGCAGAGGGAAAAACTGAAATTGTGGATTCTCGTTCTGAGCTTTTCAATGCTTGTCTTTCCGGGCAAGGCCGTTTTGGAATTATTAGCAAAGCTTGTATCAATTTACGTCGATGCAAAGACAACACCAGGACCTTTTTTTTGGTTTATCTTGATAGAGAGCAATGGCTAGAAGATATAGAGATAGCCGCCAAGGAAGGGGATTATATCGAAACGTTTTGCTCCCCCTCTATTCAAGGAGCGAAATTAACAGATTCGGGGAGGCGATTACCCTTTGCCCACTGGCTTTATGCATTACATATCACTAAGGAATACGCTGATATAGCTCCAGTTTTAGCGGATATTAGCCCAAATTTGAAACCGTGGAAAACGCTACATACTCAGGATGAATCCATTGACTCTTATTTACATCGTCATGATTCTCGCTTTGAGGCCATGAGAATTACGGGACAATGGGAATTATTGCATCCTTGGTATGAGTGTTTTATTTCAGGGGAGTTATTAAGAGCAACCTTGGAAGAAGTATTACCCCAATTGCCTCTTTATTATGCTACTGTATTGCAAATTGTTCCGATTGCAAACCAACCACGCACGGGCTTTTTAATGTTTCCAGAGAGTAATCAAATTTATGCACTCATGATTCTGACACCTGGAGTGAATGACAAATTACTGCCTGGTTGTTTACAAACCATAAAAAATTTAGATGCTCTATTTTTGGAACAAGGAGGAAAACGTTATCTCTCAGGGTATTTAGGTGAAAATCTGGAGCAAAAATACTGGAAAAATCACTTTGGTTCGTCTTATGAAGTTTGGTCAAATCTTAAGAAAAAGTATGATCCACATTATATCTTGAGGTCCTCTCTATACAATTTTTGAGAGCTTAAATCTCTTCCTTTATCGTAACTGATGTAGGAAGAGATTTAATTGGTGTTTATTTCCTGGGTTTAAATCGCATCAATGTAAACAGGGAATTTGTTTTATAACTGTCTTGATAGATAAAACCTGCGGGTTCTATAGATTTTTGCCATTCTGACAGGCTGCGCTGTCTGCCGCCTAATAAAACCATCATCACAATATCCATAGTTTTATTAGGGTGAGGTCCTTCATTATCCGGTAACACCTGTTCGGCAATAAAAAGAGTTGCATCTTCAGGCATTTGACGATAACAATTGCTTAAAATCTGATGCATAAAGTCATCATTAAAATCATGTAAAACCCCCTTAAACATATAGGCATCGACCTTGGGAATTGATTTTAAAAAGTCTCCTGCAACCAATTCAACCTGCGCTGAGAAATCGCTATTGCTTAATTGATTAATGACTTGAGGGGTATCAAATAACGTAAGTTTAAGATGAGGATATTTTTGCGATAAGGCTTTAACCAAGCCACCTCGACCACCACCCATATCAATTAAATGTGAACACTGTGAAAAATTAAAGGCATCGGCAATAGAGTTATCATCGTAGGTTGATAATTTTGCCATGCCGCGGTCAAAATTTTTCTGTTTTTCTGGGTGTTTGCTCAAGAAACTAAAAAAGTCTTCACCATGTTGATGAGAAAACGCCGAATTCCCTGTTTTCAAACTGGTGTCTAAACAGGAAAAAGCTTGCCACCAACTGTCATCAACCATGCACAATACATCACGAATAGAATGAGGATCATCGTCTCGTAGTGGTAGAGATAGTTTGGTAAGCGAACAAGTATCGTCCTGACAATTCACTATCTGATAGGCACTTAAAAACTTCAATAATCGTTCTAATAAGTCGGGCACAGTGTCAGTCAATTTCGCTAAGGTTTCAATTTTCATGGGTTCTAACGACATATAATTGGCTATACCAAGTTTTGCCATAGTGTGGATGGCACGTGAAACAACATACCATCGAGACATGATTGCCAATTGGATATAAGCAGGTTCGTGATGTGTTTGCATGATTCTTCCTTTAATCGTTAAGACCCAATTTACAAGCTTGCAATATCCCTTAATTTTCTGTGATGATAGAATGTTAACTATCAGTTACAGGCAAAAATCGTGCTAAGTTGTAGCAACCTATGAAAGATACTAAATTGTCGTTTGCTTATAATGAGCCAAAATTGTTGATCGCTGTAGTGGTGTTTTTTTTAACCTGCTTTTTATTTTTGTGGGAGATCATCAACTACTTTCAATCTAATAAGCAGATAGCTGTGGCTACGACCTATATTAAACAACCTGTACAGGAAGCATTGCATAGTAATTCACCTTTATTTATGGTGCCATTATTTGGTAATTATGTACCAACAAATTTGACAGACGCAGACATCAAACAATCTATGCTTGATGTCGAAGTAGTGGGTATCATGTTTGATAAGAAAGAGGAACACTCCCAAGTAATTCTCAAGGCCGGAGGAGGACAGGAAAAAATTTATTCTATTGGTGATTCCTTGCCTGGTGGAGCTATTATTAAACGGATTTCGCCTAATGGTGTAGTCGTATTGCATAATGGTGCGCTTGAGAGTTTAAGTTTGCCAAAAAATGAATTAATCTTCGAAGCTCCAGCAAAACCGCTGATTGAGGAATAAATATGCGTTTCCTACTGCGAATAACTCTGATAACAATTTTAGCTCTTGCTGAGCTTGCTTGTACAACCCGCTCGAATTTAATAGAAGGTATCAGAAGTTTTCGTGTACAAGATTATCGGCAGGCATTTGTGCGATTAAAACCTGAGGCTATAAAAGGGAAGCCTGATGCTCAATATGCGGTTGGTTATATGTATTATTACGGACAGGGTGTTGTTGAGAACCGTAAAAAAGCATGGTATTGGATTAATAAAGCCGCACAGGCAGGACAACCTGAGGCCGTTGCCGCACTCGCCATTTTGCAACAACAACCACAAAATATTTTACCTTAACAATGTTCATAATGTTGAACTGCTATTGATTAACCACTGCGTTAATGATTAAAGACAGCATATAGCAACAATAAATCAAAACCAGAATCCCTCCGTGCCAACGTACCAGTCTTTTTTTATTGCGATAATTAATCCATAACAGAACAAATGTTGTGATAAACATCACAGGGATATCTCGCCAAAGCAAGGTAGTGCTTATTGCAGCAGGGTGGATGATGCTAGGGAAGATCATTACGGCAAGCAAATTAAATATATTGGCGCCTAGAATATTACCCACGGCAATATCATCAGCTCCTTTAGTGATGGCAACGATTGAGGTTGCTAACTCAGGCAAACTTGTTCCTATTGAAATAAAGGTTAATCCCATGACTAAGTCACTTATACCAAGGATATGTCCAAGTTCGAGACTGGTATTGATTAAATATTTGGAGCTAATAGGAAGTACAATTAAACCCAATAATAAGCTAACTATATGTGATTTAATAGAATGCTTTCCCAAGGCTGCTTGTTGGAAAGCCATGGTCAACTGTTTTTGTGGACGTTGTTGACGGGTTATTAAAATAAAATAACCAAGAATAGCAAGACACATTAATAACAATAAACAACCATCAAGAACACCCAGGTAACCATCAAGCATCAAGGAATAAGAAAAAAGCATTACCAAGAAGAGCAAGGGGTATTCTCTACGCATTAATGTAGATTGGACTCGAATGGGCTTTATTAATGTGGTTAATCCTAAAACTAACCCTATATTAGCGATGTTTGTTCCAATTGCATTGCCAATAGTAATATCAGTATAACCTTCTATAGACGCTGTAATAGCGATCATAATTTCAGGAGCAGACGTGCCTAGAGCAACCAGGGTAAAACCAATAACCAATGGAGACAGGCGATAGTAAGCTGCAATTCCAGATGCACCTGTGACCAGCTGATTTGCGGCCCACAGCAAAGCAATAAAGCTAATTATTACAAGTAAAATGACCATGTGTGTTCTCAAGAATATTAAGAGTTGATAATACTGGATTTATCAGCGAACACAACAAGCATTTTTGTTCAAAAACTTTTCATATTGTTGCTGATGTGATAAGATACACAATTCTCTGACATTATAAATATAACGATTGAAGAGTTGAAGTCAGACGAAGAAGCTATAACTGAAGCGGAGTATCGACTCTCTTCTATCACAATATAGTTTCTGGCAGAACAATCTTATTGCCGGGTACTTTCAAGACAAATATTATGTTGAGCAAACAACGTCATCTTTTTAAAAATGCCTCCTTCAGGCATTTTATGCTAAGTTGTATGTTAGCCATGTTTGGTAATGGTTTGACGTACATCGTCATGGTGTGGGCGCTGATACGATTTGACGCATCAGTAGTTTCTACTGCTATTCTTATGGCCTGTTTTTGGCTTCCCAACGTATTATTGGGACCTTTTTTAGGTGTACTCGCCGATCGTTATAACCGAAAAAAGGTACTTTTGTTTACCGTCGGTGCACGTGCGCTTTGTTTATTTGGTTTTGCACTGATTGCTTATCACAATCGTATCACGCCTTTTGCCATTTATTTTCTGGCTACTGTCATTGGTACGCTACTCGCTGCCTACATTCCGGCAGCTATGGCTTTTATTCGTGAAATTATTGTCGAAGAAGAGGACTTGCTTTATGCAAATGCAATGCTGGATACAGCCTATGAAGTAGGGGCTGCACTTGGGATGGGAAGTGCTGGGCTTATTTTGGCAGGGACCTCTTTCGCAACTTGTTTTGTTATTAATGGTGCATGCTATTTATTTGCAACAATTTTTATTCTTGGTATCACCTATGATAGACAAGCAAAAACGAAAGAAATTATTGAGTCATTCTTTAGGCAGTTTGTCGAAGGTGGACGCTATATCATGCAACGCACACCTATTTTGCTTGTTTATTTAGTTCAGGGATTGTTTTTTATATCCTATATGACAGCACCTGTATTATTGGCACCTTTTGCAAAGTCAGTGTTACATAGTAATGTTGCACAATTTGGTTGGTTGGAGGCTGCATTATCAGCGGGAATTATTTTGGGTGGTTTCCTCAGTCCTTGGTTATCGACTCTTTTTTCATTATCAAAAGTTATTTTGGGACAAGTGCTACTGGGTATTCTTTCATTTTATCTCTTTAGTCATACCCAAAATACCGAGTTGGCGATTTTGTACCATTTCTTTATTGGTTTTTCTTTTTCGTCATGGGCTTTATTAACTACTTTAGCTCAAGAAATGACTGATCTAGATTATCAAGGCAGGGTACAATCCCTATTTAACAGTATGTCTGGTGCGGTTATTATTCTCTTTTATTACGTTTTAGTTTGTTGGAAAGATATTCCAGTAACCAAGTTGTACTCTGCAGAAACTATTTTACTTTGTTTAGCGGGTGTTATTTTAATTTTCATGACAATTACTCAGCGTCAGGTTGAGTCGTCTCAGCAAGCGTTGCTTGAAAATGCTGAATAATAGTTGCAATGGGCTTTGCAAGCCCAAGATGTTTTAGTTCGCTTAAGCGATACCATTTACCTGAATTTTCCGAAATGACATTGTCTTTTGTGGCTATGGTAAGAATACTAATGGCTCGAATATGTAAGTGAAAATGGCTAAAGGAATGCTTAAGCCTCAATAATTCTCTAGTTTTAAAGCTGGTAAAATGATAAACCTTTTGAATATATGCTTCTGGGCAGCTATCTACATGAATACTTGGCAGGCACCAGAGCCCACCCCAAAGACCTGCAGGTGGTCTTTTTTCGAGAAAAATTTTATTTTCGGCGTTGTGCAGTAATAAAAATTGCTCTTCCTTGTGGGGTAATACTTTTTTAGGTTTTTTCTCGGGATATTGGCTAACCTCATCATTCTGCTTAGCCAAACAAGAATCATTTAAAGGGCAACGATGACAATTAGGATTTCTGCTGGTGCAACAGGTGGCTCCTAAATCCATAATCGCCTGGGTATAATCGGCACAACGTTCTTGAGACATGCAATGATTAGCCAGTCGCCAAAGTGTTTTCTTAACAGAGGTTTTTTCTGGCCAGCCTGCTATCTTAAAGTAGCGACATAAAACACGCTTTACGTTACCGTCTAAAATTGCCGCAGGTAAGTTAAATGCCTGGGAGACGATAGCTGCTGCAGTAGATTCCCCAATGCCTGGTAAAGACGTTAGTTCCTCTAAGTTAGTGGGAAAATGCCCTTGATAGTGTTCACAAACAAGTTTTGCTGTTTTATGCAAATTACGGGCGCGACTGTAATACCCTAAGCCAGACCATAACGCTAAAACCTCATCTTCTGGTGAGCTAGCTAAATCCCAAAGAGTCGGGAAATGCTCCATAAAGTGATTAAAATAGGGAATAACTGTTTTAACCTGGGTTTGCTGTAGCATAATTTCAGAAACCCAGACTCTGTAAGGATTACGCGGATTTTGCCACGGTAAATCCTTACGGCCAAACTGATCAAACCAGGCTAACAACGGCTGGCTAAATTGTTCGTGTAGCTGTCTAATCATTCTTATTGGTTAAGAGTGTTTTAATTTGTTTGTGAATGACTTTCACAGGTTTTGCTAATGTTTCTTTTAACCAAAATCGAGTCAAAATGGGATTAATAATTTTTAAATCAGGCAGCACAGAAGGTGTTGTTAAGGTACCTTTAACGAGAAGAGGGAAACTTCCGCCTAGCAATTGCTGAATTTTATCAACTTCTGGATCGGTAAGGCTTACCTTCGCCTGCAAACGACTATCTATGTTGTTGTCCTTTAAATCTAACTGACCATCTCCCTTAAGTTGGAGTCGGTCAGTTTGCAGGACTAGAGAGTCACTTAATAATTTAGCATTCTGCAGCGTATACTGAATTGTAAGCAATTTAAAATTGGTGTGGCCTTTGAAAAAGGCAGGATCATCAAATTGGCTTAATTGCAAAACATCATTTGCCTTATCTTTTTTGCCACTGAGTAAATTATTAATTTTATCACTGGTGCCATCAATAACTTTATTTAAATTTACGGATTCAACCACACCATCTTTAATGGTTAAATTACCCTGGCCAAAAGTATTATCTTGCCAATTTCCATCCATATTAGCTTGGGTATGAATAGAGAAATCAACACTCCCCTTGAATAGTTTCTTTTTAACAAGGTCATAAATAAGTTTATTGCCATTCAGATTAGTGGCTGTTTGGTTTAAGGTGAGCTTTTTACTGGTGATTTCATAACTCAGATCACCTACTGACTCACCGTTATACAGATTCAATGTCAGTGGATTTAACAGCAAAATACCTGTTTTAGTTTTTACAGTTGCTCTTATTTTGCTTATTTTTAATTGATTGACTGTAAGGTCTTGAATCGTAAGTTGGCCTGCTAGTGGTGTATTTTGAAGTGTAGCGAATGGCTTATCAAAAAGATGCATTGATAAGGCAGTACTCCCGTTAAAATTAACCTGAGCTTTCATCAGAGGTTTGCCCTCAACAGCAACATCGACCTGTGTTTTAAACTGTAGGGGGAAGGAAAGTTTCTTTAGATTAAATCGTTCAGCCCCTATTTGAAGATTTGAAAGTTTAATAACCTGCTGATTGTTTTGATAGTTCACTTCCCCACGACTTAGAAGAATGCGTTCAATAGCAAATTGTTCTGCAACATGCTGTGATTTTTTAGCAGATAGTTGCCCCTTTTTGACAAGGGGGGGAGTGGTGTTAGGATTAATAGTGAGTAGAAAACCATTCACATCTAGCTCACTAAAAACCAATTGCCCACGTAGTAAAGGAGTAATTTTTAAATTAAACAGTAAATTTTCTAATGTTACCGAGTAAGCACTTTGCTCACTTTTATTGCCAATTCTTACGCCTGTAATTTTTATTCCTGGTCTTGGAAACAGCTGCCACGAGATATCACCATCAACCTGACTTTGTTGATTCGTTAAATGGGTTAGCTGAGCACTTACATAATCTTTAACGACTTCTGGACGAATAGATTTAGCAAGAGCCCATAAAAAAACCGTAGCGACTATCAATAGAACAACTAGGCAGACAACTAATTTTTTTAGAAATTTCATGTTAGGAAATAAAAGAAAAAGGCAAGCATATAGTATAGCCGAGAATATGTATGTCAAGTATTGTGTGGCGTTTTTAAGGTTAACTCATTGATTTATTTAAATATTTTAAAATAACTTCCATTTATGTTATTGTTTAATTTGAAACTTTTTTTTTAAAGATAAAAATCAAAATTTTGCTTGTTATTATTTTCGTTTTGAACTAATCTGATAGTCTTCCCTGAAGAAAAGTGGGGAGAAAAAGACGTTGATTTTGCTTTTTAGTTGTACTCAGGATGAGTCGATAAAATCAAGGAGAGCGTCATGCGACCAAGTAAATGGGAAGTTATAATTCTCAAGCCTACTCCAGTATTCTTATCATTCCTTGCTTCACAATTACCCGAGATTGAGTTACCAGAATTACGTTTGTTACAGACTGATAACACAGCTTATGTCATTGAAAAGAAAAGAAATGATGAAGAAACCTTAAATGAAATTGAGCGTCATTTCACGACCATGTTTAGACATGAAATATGTCGTTGGTTAGGAGAAAATGCGCGAAATGAAATCGAAGGTAGTTTTCTGGATTTCTTATGTTGTTTTAAATTCGAGCTCCATTCACACATTGTTCTTATGGAGCAATCAATAGAAGAGGGGAAACAGTTACTTCGCGTTCGACCCCGCTCTGTATTATTGAAATGGATGAAAGCTGCTGTTGAAGATCAAAGTGATTTAATCAGTGTATTGGAAAAAGTCAATTTATCGCATTTGGCTGAAAATGCTACAGTGGTAGTGAAAAACTTTAGCAAACTAAGTCAGATAAAACCATTTCTTCAACATTATTATGAGCCTATTTTTGAAGCTGAAATGATGCGTATGTGTAATAACGTCGAGGAATGGCCAGTAATTGACTCGTATCAGGCATTCAGCCGTTATTTCGCTATAGATATACATACTCAATTGATTCATTTGCACTAAGGAGGATTTGCTATGGAACCAGTTACTATAGCGATCATTTGTGCAACAGCATTTGGCGTTGTTGCCGTCTTATCTGCATTTATCCGACAGTTATTATTAAGTCGCGATAAAAATTTGAATGATCAGGCACAGCAAATAGCACTCGCCCAGGAAATAAAAGAATTAGAAAACCTGCGTACTCAAATGGCAAGTAATAAGCGATTTGATTCTCACTACCAGGTTTTAGGTTCAAACAAAGAGGCCATTCAGTATCTTGATCAGAAAATCGAGGATATTCTCAAAAAGAAAACCGATTTAATTGAACGTTATGCTCAAATTGCAGTTAAAGAGTCGACTGCTATTGTTGGCGGGGAGCAATCTGCTGAGCGGAAAGCAACCTGCGATAAACTCAAACGAGAAATTGATAATGAGCTAGAGTTTTACAATAGTGAGCTTGAGCAACTGCAAAAAAGACGTGATTCTCTTTGGGATACTCACTCTGAACTAAAGGATTATCTTTTAGATCAGGAAAAACAGCGTAATCAAAATCTTGATGATATTTATCAACGGCATACTGGTTTACTTGAAAAGATCTATTTGCGTCATAATAAAAACAGTGAAACGGTTGCTGTGAAGTCAATCGATGCTGGAACGGAAACATTTAAAGCATTGATTATGGCTCCTATTAACTTGCTAATGCAGTATTTTAAACCCTCAAGCAATGTTAATGATGAGCAGGCTAAAGACGAAATTAATTCAAGAGGAGATGTATCGGAAGCCGAGGATGACATCAATGGTAAAGATGAAGATACCGTTGAAAATTCACCAAAGGATGAAGAAAACACAAACGATAGTGATACAAAAACTGAATTTGCTGTTTAAATAGTCCCAAACCCCAGACTTAGTCCGAGAAAATATCTCGCAGATTATAGAAAGAGAAATTTTTAACCTTGATGTCAGCAAAGCGAGCATCAAGGTTATATAAATCCAGATAATGCCTTCCCAGATGAAAGTAACCTTGAACATCAAAAGACGATTGTTTTTTAATCTTTTTTTCTAAAATCTTGAAAAAATTTCAATTGATTCATATGTTAGATAACTGTGTGTTTTATCGGTGTAAATGTTTTTTTATTTGTCTACTTACACTAAAATAAGGCATAATTGGCGAAAATTAAATTAAGGACAATCCTGTGGTTTACATTAAACGAGACAATGAGGGCAAAATTTGCGCTCTTTATGAAACAGGGTCAGCTGAAATGGAAGCACTCGATATGCATCACCCTGAGGTACTTCAGTTCCTGGCACGCTGTGATAGCGAAAAACAGTGGGAATTGTTGCAATCAGACTTAAAACTCATTCGAGTATTAGAAGACTTAATAGATGTATTGATAAGTAAAAACTTAATTAGGATTACAGATTTTCCTCAACCCGTAATTGATAAATTGTTATCGCGTCAGAGTATACGCAAGCGTTTGTCTGGAGCAATAGGTATGGAGTTTGATAATGAAACATAAATGGCTAACTGTATTATTTTCTTGTGCTATTGCAATGGTTTTTCCTTCCTACGGTACTACCTTAGATGAGTTGTTACCCAATGAAAGAAATACTGTTGAAATCTTTCAAAAATTTTCGCCCAAGGTAGTGTATGTACACCGTATGGCAACCGTTGTTAACCATTCCTCTTATGAGCGCATGCAAGTTGTCGCGGGAGCCGGTTCAGGGATTATTTGGGATGCGGCAGGTCATATTGTTACCAATTTCCACGTGATTAATGGTGCGGATAATTTAACGGTTAGTATTGGAAAGTTAACTGTACCTGCTAAGGTGGTTGGGGCTGAGCCTCGAAAAGATATTGCAGTACTGGCAATTAAATCACCCAAGGCATTAGAGCTTTTAAAATCATTTACTCCTTTTGAATTAGCGCCTACTAATGAATTACTGGTCGGGCAGAAAACCATTGCTATTGGTAATCCCTTTGGCTTGGATCATAGTTTAACAGTGGGAGTAATTTCTGCCTTAGGTCGCCAAGTGCCAGGGGCTGGCGGCGTAACTATTCGTGACATGATTCAAACAGATACTTCGATAAATCCAGGAAATTCTGGTGGTCCTTTATTAGATAGCAAAGGACGACTTCTTGGTTTGAATACAGCAATTTATTCAAATTCTGGTTCTTCAGCTGGAGTTGGTTTTGCAGTTCCTGCAGATGACATTGCGCGTATTGTTCCTCAGTTAATTAAAAATGGCCGTGTAATGTTGTCTGGAATTGGTATTCAAGTTGTCGAGCCGCATATCGCAAAAAAATTAGGCGTTGATAAAGGATTGTTAGTTGCAGATGTACTCCCGCATACACCGGCTGCTCAAGCCAAATTGCGCGGTACTTTGCGTGACAGCTGGGGACGTATACACATTGGTGACGTAATTATTGCGATAAATGGCCATCCTGTAAAAAATTATGATGTTTTTTACAACATTCTTGTAGATATCAAAGTAGGCGAACCGATCACACTAACAGTAGTCAGACAAGGTAAAACACTTAACTTCAAGATGAAGACAATTGATATTGCTGCCTATTAATTGATGTGATTTCGAGTCATTGCGAGCGTGGTGGAGCAATCTAAACAATTAGATTGCTCCTGTCGCTCGCAAAGACATGGATTGAAGTTATTAATGGCAGCCATATTCCTGATGATATGCCATTAAGCGCTCAACCTGTTCAGGTTCTTCTGATGAGCGCAAATATTCGACTAGATCAAAAAAAGTAATTATAGAGAAAACACGGATACCTTGAGCTTCAATTTCTGCAAGGGTAGATTGACTACCCAATCCTCTCTCGCAGCGATCAAGAGCAATAATTACTCCAGTTAATTCTCCGCCATTTTTTCGAATGAGTGTTTGCGCTTCACGAAATGCGGTACCTGCGGTAATGACATCATCAACAATGATAGTTTTCCCATGTAAAGGAGCCCCAATAAGCTGCCCACCTTCACCGTGATCCTTCTCTTCTTTTCGATTAAAGGTCACCGTCGTGTCTACTCCTAATTCTGCCAAAGCGATAGCGGTAGCAGTAGCTAAGGGTAAGCCTTTATACGCAGGCCCGAAAAGATGCTGAAAATTAATTTGATGATGAATTAAGGTCTTGGCATAAAACTGACCAAGCTGACGTAAGGCATCACCTTGATAAAATAATCCGGCATTAAAGAAATAAGGACTTTGTCTACCTGATTTTAAGGTGAAATCACCAAATTTTAATACCTGGCAGTCAAGTGCCAAACGAATAAAGGATTCTTTAAATTGATTCATAGGACATCCTGGTTTAAACGTGAGAAATGAATTTGAAAGTATTCTACAAAATTTTAAACAAATAGACTCTTAATCTATAGGTTTAAATGTTTTTGAAAAAAATCGTTAACAATCAATAAAAAACTGCTATTCTAAGTAAATGCTAACTTTTCTTAGCATAAAAGTATTCACTTTAGATCAAAATCCGAATGGTTTGCTGTATTAATTGCACTCTTGCCTGCAATTTGAACTAGAGTGAATGCTGATTGTTTTAATCTACTTGCAGTAGATGGAGCTTTAGACGAAAGGGGATAGTGAATGTCGCAAAGAGAAACTGGCCATGTTAAGTGGTTCAATGAAAAAAAGGGATTTGGATTTATCGTCAACGAACAAGGTGAAGACATATTTGTCCATTACAAAGATATTCAAGGCGTAGGTTTTAGAACATTAAACGAAAATGATTCTGTAACCTTTGTGCTTGATAAAGGTCCTAAGGGATTTAAGGCGCAAGAAGTTATTGTAGTTACTGAGGAAGCTGAACAAGCATAGATACGCTAATGCATATCACGTATTTTGCAAAGACAAAGAATTTATTCATATAGGCAAAGAACTAAGAATAATAGTTTGTCTTTGCGAATGCTAGCTATGAAAATTATTGAGTAATAAATTTCTGATATTGTAGTGTTATTGGAGTGGTTCTCGGGAGCGGTTATTCTTGACCTTTGCCCAGTATAATCGTTATTATCCTCATCACAAACATACCTTGTTTAAAATCAGTGCACCAAGGGTACTTATAAGTTAAACATCAAGGTTGCTTTATTATTTAATGTACGAGAATCTTATTAATACTTATCAATATCACTTCTGGAGAGATTGGAATGGAGTCTAATCAAAAAGTTGCGGTGATTACTGGAGCGGCAAGTGGAATTGGACTAGCTATAGCTCAAGCTTGCATACAACGCGGTATTCATGTTGTTATGGCTGACAACGCGGTGACTACTCTATGTGACAAAGTAGAACAACTCAGCAATTTGGGGAAAGCAGAGGTCTTAGGGGTTGTGTGTGATGTAACAAAGCCTGAAAGTCTCAGACATCTTGCTAAACAAACGCATGAGCATTTTAAACGTGTAGATTGGTTATTCAATAATGCAGGGATTAGTGGTCATTTAGCGCCTGTTTGGGAGCTAACACATGAGCATATCCGCAAAGTAATTGACGTAAATCTCCATGGGGTAATTCATGGTGTTCAAGCGTTCCTACCGTTCATGTTCAAGCAATCTCATCGTGCACATATAATAAACATGGCTAGTCTTTATGGTTTGTGCAGTGGCTCGCAAATGTCAGCTTATGCAATGTCTAAACATGCGATAGTGGCTTTATCAGAATCATTACACTTTGATCTTAAGCGTTTAGAAAAGCCTGTGGATGTATCAGTAGTTTGCCCGTCTTTTGCCAATACACAATTACTTAAAAATTCAACACCATTGCACACAGATACCTTACATCATATGGTTGCCGATCTCGTGGCTCGAAGCAGACCTGCCGAAGATGTTGCCTCTCATATTCTGCATGAAATAGAAAAGAAAACATTTTATATTTTACCCGATAAAGAAGTAAAAGATTATTGTGAGCAACGTGCTAAGGCAATCATTAGCCAGACAGACCCCTACCCACATAGTCTTGAAAAAATTATAGCTTCATTAAGCAAAAGAGCTTTGGCAAGTTCCCAAGTTGATTAACTGAAATAATTTAAAACAAAAGGGCCACAAGGATGAGAAGAAATATTGTTGGTTTATTATTGCTTTGTATTGCAACGGTTGGGTGGACTGCTGAATATAAAATATTTTGGCGCTGTAGCGATAAGCATTTAGAGGCGCTGGATTTTCATTCGAGTAATGACAAAAAAGTTAATTTATTTCTTAACTACTTTAACCAAAACTCCCAAGAGCTTCATTCATCGCCCATCAGTCTTAAAAGCTTTGCGGAGTTACCTCCAAACCTCAATCAAGATAGTTTTTTAATGTTGAGTGACGGTAATTATATATTTATGAATTGTGTAGGCCGGGTAACTTTATTGCCTCATGATATTCAAGGTAAAGTAGTCTTTGATGCATCAAAAAATGCTTACAGTTGTCCTTTTGTTCCTAAAGATTGTAGTGGGGCATAATTACTATCGTTAAGGGAGTGACGTAGCTTGGCCAAATTTGCTGTAGTATTAAATAAAAATGCTAAGAATGCGGCCCAAATAGATGCCTATCTTGACGCTTTTGATAAAGAAAAAATCGACTATCAATGTTATCAAGTGGAATCTAAAGATTTAGAAAATCAAATTAAGCAGTGTTTGACTGAGTTCCCAATTATATTAGTAGGCGGGGGGGATGGTACTATCCGCACTGCAGCTCAATGGTGTGCAAATACCAATATCATTCTTGGTGTGTTACCACTTGGAACAATGAATCATTTCGCCAAAGAGCTGGGTCTGCCCTTAACAATAAAAGAGATAATTACCAGTATTAAAAATAAAGATACAATGCGAATTGATTTGGCTGAAGTGAATGGCAAGATATTCGTTAATAACTCATCTATTGGTTTCTACCCAAAACTTGCAAAAAAACGAGATTATTACTCAAAATATTACCCTAAGTTTTTAAGTTACATCCCAAGCTTTTTACAAACCCTTCGTTATCATGAAACTTTTTCAATCACCACAAAAAGCAATGAATTGAATTTCTCAGTCCACACTTCTTTTTTCATGATCTCTAATAACTTATATTCTTATCAGTTCCCTGCAACAATCGGGCGTGATAGTTTTAATCAAAAAAACTTAGGCATTTATTTTTTAAAACGAGGCAAGTTAAGCTTAATGAAAGTCATTAATCACATATTTAGAAGAGCAAATCATTTTGAAATAAAAAGTTCAAAAACGCCTATTAAAATAGAAATTGAAAATCGAGATCACATTAATATCTCTCTGGATGGAGACACAATATCTATGGAAACGCCTCTTATTTATCGTTGTCTCCCTGACTCGCTTCAAATATTAAAATGAAAATTGCCCATATCTCTGATTTACATTTTGGTATGCATCAGACAGAAGTTATGGATGCTTTTTTGCAAGATATCACTGCACAACAACCTGAATTAACAATCGTTTCTGGAGATTTAACTCAGCGAGCAAAAAATTATCAATTTGAACTTGCGCTCTCTTTTCTAAATCAAATAGCAGGAACTGTCCTTGTTGTACCTGGCAATCATGATGTGCCTTTGTACAAAATATTTGCACGGTTAATAAATCCTTATAAAGGTTATAATCACTGTATTGGTGAGTTATTTAAAATGAAGTTTGTTAACGATGAGATAGCGATTCTTGGCGTTAATAGTGTTAATCCTTTTAGAATAAAAAAAGGAAAATTAGCTGTAAAAACATTAGAAATGATTAGTAATTTTTTTACAGTTGAACATAAAAAAGTTAACATTTTATTTTTTCATCATAATTTTGATCATATAGCTGGACTTCATAAGCCACTTGAAAATGAAGAGCAATTTTTAGAGCATTTACAGAGAAGTAATGTAGATATTGTTTGTACGGGTCATCTTCACTACGCGAATGTGGGTATGATAAAAAAATCCAATGGCAGAATTTGTTTAGTCCTACATGCAGGAACTCTCTTATGTAGCAGGAATAAAGACAACTACAACAGTTATTTTATATTGGATGTCAATGATAAAGAATGCACAGTAAATTGGCGAGTATTTAACAAAAACAAGTTTGAGCTTCACAAAAATTATTCTGTGAAGCTCTCTGATACAGAGATTAAATTGGATTAGACCCTATACGTGGTTAAATACCCAAATTCCGGTTATAAATTTAACCATTCCTTTGCGGGTAAAAAGTCTGTGTAAAGTTTCTCTTCAGGACTCCCTTTTTCAGGATGCCAATCGTAATGCCAGTGTACTTCAGGCGGGAGCGACATTAAAATGGACTCTGTTCTGCCACCAGATTGTAAACCAAATAAAGTCCCGCGATCATAAACCAGATTAAACTCAACATAACGCCCACGTCTGTAAAGTTGAAACGCCTTTTCACGTGTACTAAAAGGAGTATTTTTTCGTTTTTTTACAATGGGTTCGTAGGCTTTAATAAAGTGGTCGCCAATACTTTTCATTAAAGAAAAACTATTTTCAAAACCACCTTCATTAAAATCATCGAAGAACAGGCCACCAATGCCTCTCGCTTCTTGTCGGTGTTTGAGATAGAAATATTGGTCACACCAGGTTTTAAATCTGGGATAGATATCTGCTCCAAAAGGTTGGCATGCGTCAAAAGCCATTTGATGCCACTGTATGCAGTCTTCGTGGAATCCATAGTAAGGGGTCAAATCAAACCCGCCGCCAAACCACCATATTGGGGCACTTCCTTCTTTTTCTGCGATAAAAAAACGAACATTCGCATGCGTCGTGGGAATATAAGGATTATCAGGATGAATAACTAATGAAACCCCTAATGCGTGGAATTTACACCCTGCCAATTCTTCTCGATGCGCTGTCGCTGAAGCAGGGAGTTTGTCGCCTGAAACATGGGAAAAATTAACCCCGGCTTTGGCAAACACTTTACCGTCAGCAAGCACTCGCGTGATGCCGCCGCCACCCTGAGGCCTTATCCAACTATCTTCTAAAAATTGATTTTGGCCATCTAGTTCCTCGAGAGTTCTACAAATCGAATTTTGTAAATTTAACAGGTAGGATTGGACTTGATCGATTGCATCTGAAGGTAATTCATTGATTGTTTTCATCATGTACTCCTAATTCGCAAGACAATCGATAATGCTGTCTACGCGATGGCTAATTTTACTGCCTGGACGAAACTAAATACAATCCGTATAACGCTAAAACACAGTTATTGTCGAAATATTCAATTGTTGGCATACCATTTGCTTGATAGCTACTGACAGTACAAAGGGAGTTTGATAAATGGCCTTCGATTTAGATAGTTACTTTGGAATTCATGCCAAGGCGCTGGTGCTTCGTGATCAGCGTGCTTCACAACTTGCAATGAATATGGCAAACGTGAATACCCCTAATTATAAAGCTCAAGATATCGATTTTAAGAATGCTTTGTCACAAGCGATGACGACGACTACATCTCAGCAAATGGCAATAGACAAACCTAATCATATTGTTGCGCAAAGCGACTTTGAGGGACAACTTAAGTATCGAACACCGAGTCATATGACATTAGATGGAAACACGGTGGACAAAAACTTGGAATCTACTGAGTTTGCTCGTAATGCGATGTCTTATCAAGCCAGTTTAACATTTCTGGATGGCAAGATTAAATCCATGATCACGGCACTAAAAGGGGAATAAGGTATGTCATTGAATAATGTATTTGATATTACGGGTTCAGCGCTTGTTGCCGAGACCTCTCGTTTGACTACCAGTGCCAGTAATATGAGTAACGCCAACGTAGTTACCGGTAACCCCGATGATACTTATAAACCTCAGTACCCTGTTTTTAAAACAGTACAAGATGAAGCGCAATTATGGATGGACAAGCAGGTAAAAGCAGGGGTTGAAGTGAGCGACATTTACGAAAGTGAAGCTGAGCCAATTAAACAATACGACCCTGATAACCCACTTGCAGATGCTGATGGATTTGTCTATGCACCTAATGTTAACTATGTGGCTGAAATAGCAAATATTATTTCCGCATCGAAGGCTTACCAGATGAATTTAGAAGTATTAAATACATCAAAACAACTTATACAACGAACCTTACAACTTGGACAGTAAGAGGTAACTTATAATGACAATGAATTCAGTTAATGGAGCAAACTCCCTCATGGGCTCAGCGGCAACAGCACCTAAGAAAAGTTTGGGACAAAACGATTTTTTAAGACTAATGATTGCCCAGGTCAAAAGCCAGGATCCATTGGAGCCACAAACCAATGGTGATTTTCTTTCTCAATTAGCGCAATTTAGCACGAATGATGGGATTACCAAAATGCAAGAATCAATTGAAAGTTTGGCTTCTTCCTTGCAATCTAATCAAGCACTGCAAGCATCATCGTTGGTGGGGCGCAAGGTCCTTGTCAATAGTAATACTATGAACCTTGGGCAGGAGGGAGAGACTAAGGCGGCAGTGGATGTTCCTGCTAGCGTAGATAACCTGGCCGCATCAATTTATTCCGAATCAGGCGAATTAATTCGAACAATTCCTTTGGGACAACGTAATGCCGGACTCTTTGAATTCAGTTGGGATGGGTTTAACCAAAAAGGGGAAAGAGTACCTGCAGGCAAATATACTATCAAAGTTAATGGTCTTTATTCAGGCAAAGAAGTGGCCTTAAAAACAATGACTGCTGCAAATGTTGATAGCGTAAGTCTTGGACAAAATGGTGAAGGTGTAAGACTTAATGTTGCGGGTATTGGTTCGGTATCGTTGAATGATGTCAAACAAATTACCGGATAGTTCTCAAAAGGTTAAAAAATTTCTTAGAATTAGAATAATGTCAGAATTCAACTCTGCCATTAACTCAGGCAAGCCTTTCAAAGCCTGAAAAAATTATTGCAGGAGGCAATCATGGTATTTGGAACAGCACTTAGTGGAATTCAAGCAGCCAGTAAAGATTTGGATGTCATTGGCAATAATATCGCTAACGCCCCTACTATCGGATTCAAGAGCTCACGTGCAGAGTTCGCAGACGTTTACGCTACGGGTACCTATGGTGGTGGTGGCAATGCCGTGGGAAGTGGCGTCCGTTTAGCGCGAGTACAGCAAAATTTTGGCCAAGGTAATTTCACGTTTACTAATAATAGTCTCGATCTCGCTGTAAGTGGGTCCGGATTTTTTGTTTTAAATGATCAAGGCTCAAGGCTTTACACCAGAGCAGGTTCTTTTGGATTAGACAATGAAGGCTTCATTGTTAATAGTTTCAATCAAAATTTAACAGGATTGCTTGCGGATGCCAGTGGAAATATCACCAGTGTTTCTGGCAATCTACAAGTTAACACGGCTAATATTAGTCCTAATGCTACTAGCACTGTTACAAGTGGAGTGAATTTGTATGCCAACGCTACTGCGCCCACAGTTGATTGGACTGGGGGAGCTACACCTGCTCAAGATACTTACAATAATGCTACATCAACCACCATTTACGATAGTTTGGGTAATTCCCATGTTCTGTCGATGTATTTTATTCATGCAGATTCTACGGCAGTGTTAGGTGACCCTAACGCGTCAACCCCTCCTGGCACTCAGAATCAATGGTACATTGCGTTTCAGCTTGACAATCAGAATCTTCCTGCAAACGGAGGTCCACACAATACCGATAATTTATTTCGCGTGAATTTTAATAGTGATGGTTCGTTTAATACTGCTCTGGATACCGCCAATAACCCCTTAGCGAATAATTTGATTCCGTTATCGATGACACTGGCTAATGGTGCGGATCCATTGAATTTTAATGTTGATTTTTCAAACAGCACCCAATTTGGGAGTCCTTTTGCTGTACAGTCTAACGTACAAAATGGTTATACCACAGGTCGTTTGGACGGTTTAGATATTGATGAAGAGGGTATTTTATTTGGCCGTTATACCAACGGTCAGTCAAGAGTTATGGGCCAAATACAATTAGCCAATTTCGCTAACCCCGATGGATTACAATCCATGGGTAATACCAATTGGGCAGAGACCTCTGCTTCGGGTCAGGCATTGGTTAGTAACCCAGGTACGGCAAGTCTCGGTTTAATCCAATCTGGCGCTTTGGAAGAGTCTAACGTTGACTTAACGGGCGAGCTCGTCAACCTAATTGGAGCGCAACGAGACTTCCAGGCAAATGCTCAAACTATTCGAACAGCAGATGCTGTAACCCAAACAATTATTAATATTCGCTAGCAAGAATAGGTCATCCACATAAATGGTGGATGACACATTCATTCTTGTGTTATTAATAATAGGAATTAGGGCAAATGGAGAGGTAAGCAATGGAACCTGTACTCTACAATGCAATGCATGGCTCCCAGACTGATTTTAAAAAACAGGCTGTTAGTGCAAACAATTTAGCAAATATTAATACCCCAGGATTTAAAGCCGATATTGCTCAGTTTGAATCCATGTATGTCACAGGTTCTGTTCAATCATCAGAGGCTTTTGTAGTGGAAGGTGAAAATGCTACGGTGTTTACTGATGGCGAATTGATTACTACCGGAAGAGATTTAGATGTTGCGGTCCAAGGCGATGGGTGGTTTGCTATTCAGGACGCCAATGGAAAAGAGGCTTACACACGAGCTGGGGATTTTCGCATCACGGAAAACGGGATGCTCGTAACGGCCTCAAATCTGCCTGTTTTAGGCGATGGAGGTCCCATCTCTATACCTCCGGCTCAGCGTATTGAAATAGGGACTGATGGTACCATTTCAATTGTTCCTTTAGACGGTGATCCAGACGCATTAGCCGTGATTGAGCGATTAAAACTGGTCAAACTGGATCCTAAAAATCTGGTTAAAGGTCCTGATGGGTTAATGAAATCCAAGCAAGGTGGAGTTGCTCCTTCTGATGCTTCCGTTAGGGTAGTTAAGGGAGCATTAGAGGGCAGTAACGTCAATGCTGTGGAGGAAATGGTCGACTTAATTTCAACAGGCAGGGAATTTGATGCCCAAATGAAAATTATGAAAATTGCTGACGAAGATTCAGAAAAATTGGCACGACTATTGCAGATATGATTTTGAAAAGCCTAATAAAAATAATAACAAGGAACGGCTATGGAACCAGCATTATGGGTTAGTAAAACCGGTCTTGATGCACAAGATAAGAACATTGCAAACATTGCCAACAACTTGGCTAACGTCAACACGACTGGTTTTAAAAAGGGAAGGGCGGTATTCGAAGATTTAATTTATCAAAATTTACGTCAAGCTGGCGCTCAATCCACCCAAAGTACAGAAATACCCACCGGGATTAATATGGGTACTGGTGTCCATATGGTGGCTACTCAGAAGATTTTTAATCAGGGAAGTATCCAAAATACTCAAAACACGTTGGATGTGGCTATTCAGGGCAGGGGATTTTTCAGAGTTCTATTGCCGGATGGCACTGAAGCTTATACTCGAGATGGTACTTTCCAAAGTGACTCACAAGGACAAATTGTTACCGCCAATGGTTACGTATTACAACCGCCTATTACTGTTCCTGAGCAAACACTCAGTATCACTATTGGTACTGATGGTACAGTCACTGCTTTGGTGGCAGGTAATAATGTTCCTACACAGATTGGTACATTGGAGTTAACCGATTTCATTAACCCTACGGGATTGCAACCCATTGGTCAAAATCTCTTTTTAGAAACTGTAGCAAGTGGTCCTGCGCAAACTGATATTCCTGGAAACTCAGGATTAGGTACTTTATTGCAAGGCTCGCTTGAAGCCTCAAACGTTAACGTAGTTGAAGAATTAGTCAATATGATTCAAGCCCAACGCAGTTATGAAATTACAGCGAAAGGAATTCAGACAGTAGATAATATGCTGCAATACTTGACGCAAACTGTGTAATTAGGGATTGGGTGATGACTATTAGACGATTTTTGTTAGGGTTGGGAATTGTTTGCCAATTGGCAGGATGCGAAGCGTTATTTCCTCCATATCCAGGCACCCAGCCTGACTATGCTCCAACTTACCCAACAGGACCGGATCCAACCCAAACACGGCATGTTAATGGTGCAATTTATAATGCGGAAACCGCTCTACCACTGTTTGAAACTCCTAGAGCAAGGCATCCTGGTGACATAGTGACGGTACTGTTAATCGAAAAAACAGATGCGCAAAAACGTGCTATTACACGTCAACGTAAAAATGATAAAACTCAAGTATTTAACGCTACCTTCCTGGGACGACCCATCGATTTTGGTAGTGGTTATAGCATGGATTTTGATTTGGATGCAAAACGTAAATTTGAGGGTGAAGGTCAATCTGTACAAAACAATAAATTAGCGGGAAGTATTTCTGTGACAGTCGCGAAAGTTCTTGCGAATGGGAACATGGTAGTACAGGGTGAAAAATGGATTCATATTAATCAAGGCAGTGAGTTTGTAAGATTATCAGGAATTATTAGACCACAAGATATTCGACCTGATAATTCAATTACTTCTGAAAAAATTGCCAATGCAAGAATTGCTTATGGTGGTACGGGTCAGATTAATAACACCAATGCTCAAGGTTGGTTTGCACGATTTATTTGGGGACCGCTCTTCCCCGTCTGATGTTATAAGAGGGTGGTTTGAATTTAAGAGCAAATTAATGACTTGCAGTTTGCTAGAGAGTTTACGACATGAACCTCTTGTAAACTGCGAGACTGCATATTAAGACAACAGGACGAATCAATGCGTAAAGCTATTATCGCTTTTCTGGTAGTTTTTATTCCTTATATTGTGGGGACTGTTGTCTATGCTGAACGTATTAAAGACATTGCAACCTTGGCTGGAGTGCGAATCAACCAGCTTATTGGCTATGGTTTGGTTGTGGGGTTGGATGGAACAGGGGATCGTACAGGCACACGATTTACTGAACAAAGTTTTGGTAATATGCTCATTCAGTTAGGAATTAATATTCCTCCCGGAATGAAATTGAACTCAAAAAACATCGCTGCTGTAATGGTGACTGCTAATCTAAGCACCTTTATGAAAAAAGGGCAAACTCTGGATGTGAATGTATCATCAATCGGAGATTCTAAGAGTCTGCGAGGCGGTACATTATTAATGACCCCCCTTAAAGGAGCGGATGGTCGCGTTTATGCAATGGCTCAAGGTAATATTACCGTTGTTGCTTTAGCAGTCAGTGGGGAAGATGGTTCAAGCGTGACGGTCAACGTTCCTAGTGGTGGACGAATTGCTAATGGGGCTACAGTTGAAGTTGATATACCTAATCCCTTCTATTTTTCAAAAACGTTAACTTACAATCTACATTTTCCTGATTTTACTACTGCAAAGCGCATGAGTGATGCGATTAATCAGCTGATGGGACCAGGTACCGCACATCCTATCGATGCTGCTTCGGTAGAGGTAACTGCTCCAAAAACCGCTGCCCATCGAGTGGAATATGTGTCAGTACTGGAAAATATTGAATTCACTCCAGGTGAAGCTGAAGCAAGAATTATTATTAATCCGCGAACAGGTACTGTAGTTATTGGTCAACAAGTATTAGTAAAACCAGCTGCAGTATCACATGGTAATTTGGTCGTGACAATTAGTGAGAATCCTATTGTAAGTCAGCCCAATCCTTTTGCTGGAGGCAGAACAGTTGTAGTACCTGACTCACAGATCAATGTGAGCGAAAAAAATAATCGTACTTTCCTGTTTGCTCCAGGAGCTTCATTGAAAGATATTGTGAGAGCAATTAATGCTGTTGGTGCTACGCCAGGAGATTTGGTTGCGATTCTTGAAGCTTTAAAGCAGGTTGGCGCACTAAATGCAACGATAATCATTATTTAACCGGGATGGTTGATTATGGCAACGGATGGAATTGCTGTAGGTGATTTTAAAAATTTGCACAATTTAAAACTGCAAGCCCAGAAAGATGGACAAAAGGCTTTGCCTGAGGTTTCCAAGCAGTTTGAGGCCATTTTTTTACAATCCATGCTTAAAAGTATGCGCATGGGTGGACAATATTTTCTTGATGACTCAAGTCCTTTTAAAAGTAATACGGCTTCTACATTTCAGGATATGCTCGATGGACAATATGCCACTAATATTTCTCAAGGTAAGGGCGTAGGTTTAGCGTCAGTTTTAGCCAAGCAACTCGCACAAACAGCGCACCTTAATCCTGTTGATAATACCCATCCTGTAAAGCCTATGGATCAATCACGATTGTCAGCGCGTATTCCCTCACAAGAAATGCATTCTGCTCGAGAAACTAACCCTAAGACAGCAGCAACTATCGATGAATTTGTAAAATCCATTTGGCCTTATGCTCGTCAGGCAGCGAATTTATTAGGACTTGATCCAAAACTATTAATGGCACAAGCGGCGCTTGAAACGGGTTGGGGACAATATGTAACCAAAGGAGCCGATGGCAGCACTAGCAATAATTTGTTTAATATTAAAGCAACTTCTCGTGCCGAAGATTCGGTTAAAATTAAAACAACTGAATATATTGCCGATACACCTATTAAGGTGAATGCATCTTTTAGGAGATATCCTTCAATAGAGCATAGCTTTAATGATTATGTCGCATTAATTCAGGGAAGTGGTCGTTATGAGGCTGCTTTAGCGAATGCGAATGATCCTGAACGTTATGTAGGGGAGTTGCATCGAGCCGGTTATGCGACTGATCCTGATTACGCGTCTAAGATAATGTCAATTTATCATGGTGATGAATTGCAGCAGGCATTAGCGCGAAATGGTTTTTCAATGGAGTAATGGATAATAATTATTTGCAATTTAAAAGGAATATTGGGCAAGGAGTCAACATATGTCAGGCATTTTAAATATTGCGGCATCAAGTCTTAATGCATTTCAACGTGCGCTTGAGGTAGTTGGGAACAATATTGCGAATGTGAATACCCAAGGCTATTCAAGACAAACCGCTCAATTTAACCCAACACCATCTCACCGCTATGCAGGTTCTTTTATTGGAACCGGAGTTACAGTTACTGGCATTAAACGCAATACAGACCAATTTGCGACTCGCCAGGTGAGAGAAACGCTAACGACTAAAACAGAATATGATACCTTTTATCAACAGGCACTCCAGATAGACAAGCTTTTATCCCAAGAGGGAACCAGTGTTTCAGCGAGTCTACAGCAGTTTTTTAATTCCTTAGCCCAATTAAACGAAGCCCCTGATAGTATTGCTTCCCGCGGAGTAGCCATAAAGCAAAGCGAACTACTTGTTGATCAATTTAATTCTTTGCAGTATCAATTGGATGAATATCAGCAAAACAATACTATGCAAATCAAGGAAGCCGTTAATCATATTAATCAAATCACCGCAAGTATTGCTGAAGTCAACCAACAACTAGGTGGAATGCGTAATGCACCTGAATTACTCGATAAACGCGATGAATTACTACGTGAGCTGTCTCAATATGTTGATGTGACTGTGATTGATGAAGGAGATGTGGGTATTAGTGTAGCAATTGGTAGCGGTGATATGTTGGTTATGGGATCTGAATATCGCGAGCTAGCTATTCAACCCAATACTGCAGGTCAGTATGGTACAAAAATTACGATTAACAATGGTGCCGGACAAACCGAAATTACTCAGAATTTGCATTCGGGGATGTTAGGGGGATTTTTAAGTTTTGAAGAAGATGTTATTGGTCATGCCAGTCAGTTATTAGGACAAATGGCCATAGGTCTTGCTCAACGATTTAATGCACAACACCGCTTAGGCATGGATATGAATAGCCAGATTGGTAAAGATTTCTTTACTGATTTTAATGACGCCTCCTTGCAGGCAGCTCGTTCCGTACCTTCTTCAAATAACACAGGTACTGCCGTTCTATCTGTTGCTATATCGGATATCGCTCAAACCAAACTAAGTGATTATGAATTAATAGTCACTGACACAGGAACTAATGAGATAAGACTAATTCGCAAATCAGACGGTCAATCAACAACATTAAATTGGACGGATACGCCTCCAACACCACCAGCAGGGCAAATTGTCGTTGATGGAATGACTATTACTGTTAATGATGTTGGTAATTTAAATAATGATGATCGATTTACGTTAACTCCGACTCGTGGAGCTTCCAGGGATTTGAAGTTACTCATTACCGATGCACGAGAAATTGCATTTGCTTCACCTGTACGTACACAAACCTCATTAGCCAATACAGGCAATGGTCGGATTGCTTTAGGAGACATATTTAATACCACGACCGTTAACAAAGAATTTCGCATTGATTTTATTTCAGATACTCAATACAACTTAGTCAATGTGACAGACAGCATCACGACAGGTCCCTTTGCATTTACACCCAATTCTGACAATACTGTTCTCATTCCTGATGCATTGACACCGTCTTATTCTCTTGTTCTGTCTGGTATCCCAAAATCTGGAGACAGTTTTTCTTCGTCTTATAATAGCGGGGGAATAGGGGATAACCGCAATGGCTTGGAATTAAATGCCTTACAACGAAATAAAGTCTTTGAAGGTGGCACGGAAAGTTTATTCGATAGGTATTCTAATTTAATCGCCCAAGTGGGTGGAAAAACCTATCAAGCTAAACTTCGTAGCGACGCTGCCGATATATTACATCAACAAGCTGTCGAGTTTCGTGAAAGTAAAAGTGGTGTCAACCTGGATGAAGAGGCTACCAATTTATTACGCTTTCAGCAGGCTTATCAAGCAGCAAGTCAGGTAATGGCAGTTTCTGGTCAGATGATGGATATATTATTTGCCGCTATGAGGTGATTATGCGTATTTCAACGAATCAAGTGTATATGCGAGGCCTGAATAACATGTTGGCTCAGCAAGTTGAAACTCTAAAACTACAACAACAATTGTCATCACAAAAGAAATTGCAATCTCCATCAGATGATCCTATTACGGCTGCAAAAATTGATTTGATGAAACAACGCATTAATAGCACAGATCGCCTGCAGCAAAATCGTGATGCTGCTCTAAGTGCTCTAAGTTATGAAGAAAGTACCATGAGCAACGTTATCAATGTACTTCAACGAGTTCGCGAGATACAAGTACAGGCTGGAAATACATCGCTTTCAGAGGCCGATCGTAAAGCGCTAAGTGAGGAAGCACAAAGTTTATTAGAACAATTGCAGGGACTGGCTAATACTCAAGATAGTAATGGTTATTATCTATTTAGTGGTGCAAAAACATCCACACAAGCAATCACTCGAGATGCAAGTGGTCAATTCGTCTACAATGGGGATGAAACGCAACGATTTCAATCAATTAGTGGTGGGTTGAATGTCGCTGTTAATGATAATGGCTCTGACTTATTTATGCGAATCCCAAATGGCAATGGTTATTTTACTGTAAGCCAACCTGCAACACCGAATACAGGGAGTGGGGCTGTTAATTCAGGCACAGTCGTGGATATTGCTGCCTATGTTCCTGATGATTACACCCTGCAATTTGTTTTAAATACATCTAACCAGCTAGTGGTTATGGTGAGTGGCTTGAATAGTGGGCCGGTTATTCCGCCAACAGGCCTTCCTGATGATGCTCCGTTATATCAAGAAGGTGCTGCAGTAACGTTTAATGGCATTCAGGTTACAGTGACCGGTCAACCTGGTGTTGGCGATTCATTTAGTATCCGACCATCGCAAAATGAATCCCTTTTTTCAACAGTAGACAGAATGGTCGTGAATTTAAATCGTTCATTCTTAACAGCAGCTGATAAAGCAGTAGTCGAGACAGAAAATCACCAGTTACTGGATCAATTAGATTCCGCTCTTGATAACCTGTTGGCCTTTCAGGCTCAAGTAGGTGCGCGTTTAAATCAGCTTGATGTGGCAGAGCAAGTCAATGGTGATGTCTTACAAACAAGCCAGGAAACACTATCCTCCCTGGAAGATATCAATCTTGCCGAAGTCGCTGTAAAACTCGAGCTCCAACAAGTGTATCTACAAGCAGCTCAACAAAGCTTCGCAAAAATCCAGGGTTTATCGCTATTTGATTATATCTAAAGGTAGTCTGGTTGACGCGTAGGGGCAACCGAGGATATCAATAAGTCACCAATCAAATGAAGACCTGGTTGTCGCAGAGCGTCAACCAGGCTACGCTTGCTTAATTTTTCAATTTAACTTCTGAAAACTTTTATCCGATTGATTTAATTGGCGTCCCGGAGAGGATTCGAACCTCCGACCTGCCCCTTAGGAGGCGCAAAAGGTATAATCTCATATTGTGTCGTTAAATCCAATAGTCCTTGTATATAAAAGCTTTTTCCTCATTGCCAAGTCTCATGTTGTCCGATAAAATGCGCCAAAATCCGATAGTTTGGCTATACCCGTGGCTATACCAAAAATCATGAGGTAATTAATGGGAAAATTGACTGCAAAGCAGGTTGAGCATTTAGCAGCAGAAGGCAAAGAACGGCGAGAAGCTGATGGTGACGGGTTATTTCTAAGAGTCAGACCAAGCGGTGCTAAAAGTTGGTTGTTTTGTTATCGATTAGGCAGTGATAGACAATGGCTGCAGATGACTATTGGTTCTCTAAAAGATGTTTCCCTTAAAGAAGCTCGTGAGAAATTAAAAGAATTAAGACGCTTGGTTGCCGATGGGATTGATCCTAGAAATGCAAGGGCTGCAACAAAAGCAGAAAATACCCAAGCCGTTACGATGCAAGCCTTATTCAATTCGTGGATAGAGTTTATAAAAATCAGCAGTAATGTAACTGCTGTATGGATAAAGCGGCACGAAGATCGTTGGCGATTGCATTTAAAAGCTTGTTTGGGGAACATCCTGGCACGAGATATCACTCGTGCTCATTTATCAAGTGCTTTAGATGCAATGGTTCGCAAGGGAATAAAAGAAGAAACAAGAAAAGCACTGACAACCCTGAATCTAATGCTGGACTATGGCTTAACTCGCCATTTAGTTGAATCTAACCCTGCCAGGATGTTAAAGCCAAAGGATTTTTTTGTGACTGCTGCGAAGCCTCGTGATCGAGTTTTAGCACTGCCAGAACTACGTGAATTGTGGAAGGCGCTTGAGCAGGCCAATGATCTGGCATCTAACAACAATATTTCCAAAATGTCTCTGATAACCACCAGTGCGATAAAACTACTCATATTAACAGGTGCTCGTCGTTCAGAAGTGGCTGGGATGAAATGGTCAGAACTAAACTTTGAAACTGCGGAGTGGATTTTGCCTGCAGAGAGAAGTAAAAACCGTCAAGCACATGCAATGTATTTATCTGAGCTTGCAATAGCTATTCTGGAGGCTTTAAAGCCTATTTCTGGGCATTCTCTTTTTGTTTTCGATACAGGACGTTATTTAGAGCATGGGCATATTCATGAGGATTCTTTAACAGGAGTGATTGCTCGGCTAAGAGGTGTTGTTAAGGGAACTAAGAAAAAAACAGTAAATAATGCACCTTTAGAGCAAATGCAGCCGTTTACTATCCATGATTTAAGACGTTCTGCTGCGACAGCATGGGGTGAGTATTTGAAGACTGATCCTCATGTTATTGAGCGTATGTTAAACCATCAGCCAGCAAATAAATTAGTCGCTACTTATCAACGTGCTATTTATGCTGATGAGCAAAAGGAGGCTTGGCTTAAATGGGGTGAATTAGTTGAACACATGGTAGCTAATGATCCCAACAACTTGGTTTTATTTTCTAAAATAGTTTCGCGAAAGGAAGCGGTATGAATAATACGGTAGTAGTAGATCAAAATTTAACTCAGCTATTAAAGGTTGATGAAGAAAACAGACGCCAACTGTTGAGTGATGGGATCAAAGGTAATATCCCCTTTTTTATTATGAATATTAAAAGCAGCCAGTTTCAATTGCTTACGGTGGGGCAACTGCAGCAGATCCAGAGTGCGCATCCTGAGAAGGCGCGAATTTATTTAGAAGATTTCCAGATGACCATTTTTAATGGCAAAGTGGGTAACACGGCTCATAGTCAATTTTGCAATTTCAGTGACTTATGGACGAATAGCAGCCATTTGGAAGAGGTTCATCCCTTAGATAAAGAGGTATTAATGCCAGGTGATGAACATTATGCATCGGAATTAGATATTGCCAATATGGCGCAACGAGCCCTTATTAATCAGAAAGTAGCTTCAAAAGATTTTAAAAAGCAGGCGCGGAATTACTTGAAGTCAAATTATCCCAATCTATCTGAAACAGCAATCATAAGAATCATTGCGATTATTAACCCTGATTGCAGTAAAAGCGGTGGTAGACCTAAAATAAATTAGAAAAACCCTCATAAGGTTTTCATCCAGTGTTTATATGGAAATTTAAAAACATCATGCCTCTTTTTACCAAAACCCCTATAACCGTTTCAACTGTTTTGGTCTGTCATACCTTGTGAGACTACATGAGTCTTAAACAAACATAGGTAGAGATAACATGTATCAACTTCCCGAAAAAGGCTGCATTCGTCTTAAACATATTCTTCAGCTAATTGATGTTAGTAAATCAACATGGTGGAAAGGAGTTAAGGACGGTCGATTTCCACAACCTGTACGATTTGGTTCTCGCCTGACTATGTGGCGTGTGGAGGATATAAGAAGACTTATAGAACAAGGAAATTGTAAATGGAATTGATGACTGAGGGTACAATTTCTAAAGGCAAAGGGGTACATGTGGCGTTAGTAAGAGCATCAAGTATCAAACCTGAGCCTGTCGCTTGGCTTTGGAGAGATTGGCTCGCTGCTGGTAAGTTGCATGTGCTTGGAGGTACGCCAGGTACTGGTAAAACGACCATAGCTTTAGATTTTGCAGCAGTCCTATCTTCTGGCAGATGTTGGCCTGATGATTCACCTGCAAGTTGCGGCAATGTGGTGATATGGAGCGGTGAAGATGACCCCAAAGATACGTTAATCCCTCGCCTGCTTCAAGCAGGTGCAAATATGGATAACATATATTTTATTGCTGGTGTTCAGGAAGACAAAAAGAATCGATCTTTTGATCCTGCCATTGATATGGAACCACTATTAAAGAAGCTTGAAGAAATTGGCAATGTTCGTTTGTTAATAATTGACACTATTGTCTCTGCTGTTACAGGTGACAGCCATAAAAATGCAGAAGTCAGACGAAGCTTACAGCCTTTAGTTGATTTGGCTGGAAAATTAGGCTGTGCCTTATTGGGCATCACTCATTTTTCCAAAGCAACACATGGGCGGAATCCGATTGAACGATTAACTGGCAGTTTAGCTTTCGGAGCGTTAGCACGTGTGGTTCTTGTAGTTGCTAAGTTACCCAAAGAAGATGACGAAGACGAAATGACTTGGTTATTAATGCGTGCCAAGTCCAATATTGGCCCAGACGAAGGCGGATTTGTTTATCAGTTACAGCAAAACGAGCTGGCATGCCATCCAGGGGTATGTGGATCATTTATCAAATGGAAGCAGTTTGTCGAAGGCTCTGCCCGAGATTGGCTTGCATCTGCTGAAAAGACAAATGAAGGTAAGCGTCAAGGGGCATTGGAAAAAGCAATTAAGTTTTTATCAGAATTGCTAATGAATGGACCATTACCGCAGGCGGATATCGAAGCGCAATATCTACATGCTGGCCATTCGCATTCAACGATGAGGCGTGCCAAATCTAATTTGCAGATTCAGTCAGTCAAAGCAGGTGGATATTTTGGTAGTGAAGATCAGCAATGGCTCTGGACATTACCAAACACTGTCACTGAAGATGAAGATATAGGTTGAAGGTGATCAAAAACTCAGAAGATGCTCAAAAATAATATTGATCATCTTCTATTAAATTGAACATGTTCTGCAGGTTTTCAATCATTGATTGAGATTCAGTTTCGAAATTTGAACGATGGTGGGTGGAGGTAGCCGGGTTTTTGGGGTCGTAGGGGTCATCCGGTGGCATATAACTTTCTCAACATCTCTGCCAGTCAAAATTATAAGTGTTCCAAAATTTATCAACAATATATTTCATGTATCTTGAACTTTCATTCTTTATCTTTGATAATCATTACTATTATTTTTTGACTGATGAGAGGTCTATCTTGGAGACAACAATAGATAAATGGATTTCAGTAGAAGGCGTTGCTGAATACCTGGATGTTTCATCGGTAACCATCTATCGCTGGCTTGAAAAGGGAAAAATTCCAGCGCATCGAGTGGGTAAACAATGGCGCTTTAAATCCAGTGAAATTGATGCATGGGTCATTTCTGGAAATGCAGCAGAACAATCTACCGAAACAGAATAGAGATTTTTATGTTAGAAGATATCCAAAAAAAGCTATGGTCTACCGCTGACAAACTCCGTGCAAATATGGATGCAGCCGAATATAAGCATATAGTGTTGGGGTTAATTTTTTTAAAGTACATCTCCGATGCTTTTGAAATGCGCCGTCAAGAGTTAAAGAAACGCTTCATGGATTCGAGCGATGAATATTTTCTTCCAGATGCTGATGCAGAAATGCTTGCCGAAGAATTAGAAGATCGCGACTATTACAAAGTAGTGAATGCCTTCTGGGTTCCAGCAGCAGCTCGTTGGGAAAGTATTCGTGCACGAGCCAAACAGGCCGATATTGGCAAGTTAATTGATGATGCGCTGTCATTGATAGAGGCAGATAATCCGAAGCTTAAAGGGATATTGGATAAACGCTATGCTCGTGCGCAATTGCCCGATGGCAAGTTAGGAGAATTAGTTGATGTCATCTCTTCCATTGGCTTTGGCGCAGCTAACCAAAATGCAAAGGATTTACTTGGTCAAGTGTATGAATATTTTCTAGGTCAGTTTGCCAGCGCTGAAGGTAAAAAAGGCGGACAGTTCTACACCCCTGCAAGCATAGTACGAACCTTGGTTGCTGTTTTAGCGCCTCATGAAGGCAAAGTATACGACCCATGCTGTGGTTCTGGTGGTATGTTTGTTCAGTCTGAAAAATTCATTGAAGCTCATGGAGGCAAAATAGGTGATGTCTCTATTTATGGGCAAGAATCAAACCCTACAACCTGGCGCTTAGCTGCAATGAACCTTGCCATTCGTGGTATCGATTTTAACTTTGGCAAAGAGCCTGGCGATTCCTTTACTAAAAACCAACACCCTGATTTACGTGCTGACTTTGTCTTAGCTAATCCACCCTTTAATATTTCTGACTGGTGGCATGGTAGCCTCGAAAGCGATCCTCGCTGGGTATACGGCACACCCCCACAAGGTAATGCAAACTATGCTTGGCTACAACATATGCTCTATCATCTGAAACCTAATGGTCGGGCAGGTATCGTATTAGCAAATGGTTCCATGAGCTCAAGCCAAAACAGTGAAGGTGATATTCGCCGCAAAATGGTAGAAGCAGATGTCGTGGAATGCATGATTGCTTTGCCAGGCCAGCTATTCTTTAACACCCAAATTCCAGCCTGTTTATGGTTTCTTGCCAAACAAAAATCAATCCGTAAAGGCGAAGTATTATTTATCGATGCTCGTAAACTGGGAACAATGATTAGTCGCTCACAACTTGAACTCACGGATACTGACATCCAGAAAATTGCGGATGTTGTACATGCTTGGAGATCGGATGGCGAAACCAATGCAGATTATGCTGATATTCCAGGTTTTTGTCGTAGCGTCACTTTGGCTGAAATTGCAGAACATGGGCATGTATTAACACCAGGTCGGTATGTAGGTGCTGAAGTAGTAGAAGATGATGATGGAAGCTTCATGGAAAAAATGCAGCATCTAACGGAAAAATTAGGTGAGCAAATGGCAAAGGGAGCCGAATTAGATGTCGTTATTCGTAACAATTTGGCCAAGCTTGGATTTGAGATTTAAATCATGAATGAAGAGAAGAATATAGCTCATAATGTTGAGTACAAAAAATGGATTACTGATTTAAAATCCAAGTTAAAGCAAGCCCAGCTTAAAGCGGTTGTTACGGTTAACCAACAGCTATTAATGTTCTATTGGGATCTTGGAACAGATATTATCGAGAAACAGAAAATCACTGCTTGGGGTGAAGGCCTTCTTAAGCAATTAAGCCAAGATTTAAAGAGCGAATTTCCCGATATGAAAGGATTTTCAGAGCGAAATCTTAGGCTTATTCGCCAGTGGGTACAGTTCTGGATTGAGAGCTCTGCAAATTGGCAACAAGCTGTTGCCGAATTAACCCAAATCCCTTGGGGGCATAATCAAGTCATTATTAATAAATGCAAAAATGCTGAGGAAGGTCTTTATTACATTAGAAACACAATCGAATATGGCTGGAGTCGAAGTGTTTTAACGCATCAAATTGAAAGTAATCTCTGGCAACGTGAAGGTAAAGCACTATCAAATTTCACTAAAGCCCTCCCATCCCCTCAGTCTGATTTAGCGCATCAAACCTTGAAAGACCCTTACGTCTTTGATTTCTTACGTCTAACCAAAGGCTATGATGAAAGAGATCTAGAGCAAGGATTGATTGAGCACATAACCCAATTTCTTTTAGAGCTCGGCGCAGGTTTTGCCTACATTGGCAGGCAAGTACCTCTTCAGGTTGGTGAGCGTGAATTTTTTATCGACTTATTGTTCTATCATACCCGGCTTCACTGTTATCTAGTCGTCGAATTAAAAAATGTAGACTTTGAACCTGAGCATGTGGGTAAGTTAAATTTTTACATCAAAGCTGTGGATGCTCAATTACGACGGCAAGGTGATGAGCCTACGATTGGCCTCTTGCTCTGCAAAAGCCATGATAAATTGGTCGTAGAATATGCCCTTAGTGATGTTAACAAGCCCATAGGAGTATCTGAGTACCAGATTACTCAATCGTTGCCTGAAGAGCTTAAATCTAGCTTGCCTACTGTGGAAGAGATTGAGGCAGAGTTTAGAGGGACAAAAGACAATGACTGATAAAAGCTTTAGTAGAATAAAATTTACTAAGTACACAACTTTTAAAATAGGTGACTTCGCAGAAGTGAAAGGAGGAAAAAGGCTTCCAGTAGGGGAAAAATTTTCAGAGACTACAACGGACCATCCATATTTACGGATTGTAGATTTTAAAAGTAATGGGATTATAGATACTGCCTCATTGCAATTTATAGAAGAAAGCGTGTTTAACAAAATATCAAGGTATATAATTTCAGTTGATGATTTATATATTTCTATTGTGGGCACGATTGGGCTTGTTGGCTCTATTCCTCCCTCGCTCGATGGTGCAAATTTAACTGAAAATGCTGCAAAAATTTGTAATATTAATTCAAATATAATAAATAAAAAATATTTGGAGTATTATCTTCGATCGACTATCGGACAAGAGGAAATCCGTAAATTATCCGTGGGATCAACGCAAGCAAAATTAGCTTTATTTCGAATTTTACAAATTTCTGTTCCATGCCCATCCTTAGTAATACAAAACTCTATTGTGCAAGTACTAAACTCTCTTGAAGAGCGTATAAAAATTTTACATGAGATGAATAGTACGTTAGAGAATACTGCCCAAACTATTTTCAGATCATGGTTCATGGATTTCGACCCCGTACACGCAAAAGCAGAAGGCCGTGAACCTGAAGGAATGGATGCAGGAACAGCAGCACTTTTTCCTGATGGTTTTGAGGAGTCGGAGTTGGGATTAATTCCGAAGGGGTGGTCGATTGCAAAAATTGAGCAAGTGCTAGAATTAGCTTACGGTAAAGCATTAAAAGCAACAGACCGTATCTTTGGTTCAGTTCCAGTATATGGTTCTGGTGGAGTTACTGGATATCATAATGAAGCATTAATAAATGAACCATCAATTATTGTAGGCCGTAAAGGTACGGTAGGGAGCTTATATTGGGAGGATCAGCCTTTCTTTCCAATCGATACAGTATTTTATGTAAAAGCAAAAGTGCCCCTTACTTATTGCTATTACCTCCTTCAAACGCTGGGTTTAACTGAAATGAACACAGATGGAGCTGTTCCCGGGCTCAATAGAAATAATGTTTATCGATTAAAAATAGCTATGGGCTCAAATGAAATTATTCAAGCTTTTGATAATGCTGTAATGCCCCTTAGAAAAAAAATTTCCTATAATTTAGAACATATTAATATTCTCATTAAGCTACGAGATAATTTGTTGCCACGTTTAATCTCAGGGGAATTAACTCTGGCTGAAAGTGAAAAAGTACTAAGGGATTATGCATGACTAATATAGAAAAGGATTTTCTTGCGGATGCCTTATTGCGTCATAATTACTTACCTTTTCAAAAGAGACTAAAAGAGGAAATGCCCCCAATTTTCTCAACAGAAATGTTTAAAAAAAACATAGCCGATTTGCTCTCTTCAACTAGTAAAAGAGCGAAAGATTTTCCCGGCTATGATCAGGTTGAGTATCATCTAACACGATTTAATAATATTAATCGTATTTTATCCATACCACATCCTGTTTCTCATTCCAGACTTTGTATTTCTATTTGCGAGAATTGGGAAAGAATTGATTATATTTGCAACAACAAAAATAGCCAAATAAAGCCAATGTCCCATGAAGATGGACGTATCATAATAATGAATGGATATAATGATCCTTCTTTAAAATTTCGCAAAACCATCGATAATTCATTTGGAAAGTTTTATAGAGTGAACACTGATATATCTAATTTCTTTCATAGCATTTATTCACATGCAATACCATGGGCACTTGTGGGATTATCTGAAGCAAAAAAGATTACAAAGAATAGTTGGTACAATAATTTTGATTATGCAATTAGACAAACAAAGCGTAATGAAACCCAGGGCATAGCTATTGGTCCTGCAACTTCCAGTATTATTTCAGAAATTTTACTTGATAGTATAGACAAAGCACTGTGTGACGCTGGCTTTGATTTCATTCGGTATGTTGATGATTATACGTGTTATTGTGAAACCGAAGAAAAAGCTCAAGAATTTATTCGTACTTTATCTAAAGAGCTTGCTAGATATAAGTTAACCCTCAATATTAGGAAAACATTAATTACAAAGCTACCCATTCCTATTAATGATGATTGGACTACAGAATTACATACAAAGAACACTCATGCAGATTATATGAACTCCTATCAAGTCATTCACTTCTTGGATTTTGCAGTAAGATTGTCCAAGGCGCATCCGGAAAGTAGTGTATTAAAGTATGCAGTAGCCGTTATTAGTAAGAAAAAATTTAGCGAAATAGCTAGTAGGGATATGATGAACTACGTTTTGACTTTAGCTTTTCATCAACCAGCCTTATTGCCAGCTTTATATTCATTAATTGTTAGACATCAAAGTTCCTTTTTAGGTAACGATTTAATTATCAACAAGCTGATTCTTATCGTCGAAGAGAATGCAAAAAATCACCGATCAGATGGCATGTGTTGGGCAATATTTTATTTATGTTTGTTGAAGGCAGAGATACCACAAGAAACTTTGGACAAAGTGATAAAAACAAACGATGTTTTTTCTATACTGGCTTTATATTATGGCGGTAATCATAACGAAAGAATTGTAGAATATTGCAATTCATTAGATAAGCAAGATTTATATGAGTTGGATAGACATTGGATACTCCTTTATCAGCTATTTTTTGATGGTACTTTAGCTAACCCTTATAAAGATGGTGCATTTGAGCTTCTTAAAAAGCAAGAAATTAATTTCCTATTGCCTTTAAAAAATGTGCTTCCAAATAATGAATTGGAGCTCCTTGATGACTGAAGACAAACTCGAGCAAGAGATGCTAACCTGGCTAACCGAAATTGGTTATACCCATGTTTATGGTCCAACCATTGCCTGTGATGGCGAGGCTTCAGAACGTAGCAACTATCAAGACATTTTGCTAATAGAACGTTTGCAAAGGGCTATCAATCAACTAAACCCTGAAATTCCATCAATAGCTCGAGAAGATGCTTTACAGCAAGTACGTGATTTAAACACACCAATTCTGTTATCAGCGAATCGCCGCTTCCATCATTTTTTAGTAAATGGTGTTCCTGTAGAGTATCAGAAAGGTGGTGAAACTCGAGGGGATTTTGTTCGTTTAATTGACTTTGAAATACCATCGAATAACGAGTGGCTGGCAGTTAATCAGTTCTCTATCAAAGGTGAAAAAAACACTCGGCGTCCAGATATCGTTTTGTTCATTAACGGGTTGCCGTTGGTTTTAATTGAATTAAAAAATTCGGCTGATTTAAACGCTGACATAGGAAAGGCGTTTAATCAAATCCAAACTTACAAAGAACAAATTCCAGATATTTTTCAATACAACGAAATTTTAATCATTTCAGACGGGAGTGAAGCGCGTATGGGCTCACTTTCTGCCAATATGGAGCGCTTTATGTCATGGCGCACGATTGATGGAGTGACGCTTGATCCATTAGGCCAATTTGGCGAGCTTGAAACGTTGACCCGAGGCATACTTTCGCCAGTTTACTTTTTAGATTACATACGGTTCTTCATCTTGTTTGAAGATGATGGTGAGCTTGTCAAAAAAATTGCTGGATACCATCAATTCCATGCGGTACGAGCTGCTATCCAACAAGTAATCACTGCTTCGCGACCAGATGGCAATAAAAAAGGTGGCGTTGTTTGGCATACTCAAGGAAGCGGTAAAAGTATTACCATGACTTGCTTCGCAGCACGAGTGATGCGCGAAGTGGCGATGGAAAATCCTACTATTGTTGTTATTACTGATCGCAATGATTTAGATGGTCAGTTATTCGGCGTATTTTCTCTTGGTCAAGACTTGCTGCGTGAACAGCCTGTTCAAGCTGAATCACGGCAAGATTTGAGAGCAAAATTAAGCAATCGCCCATCGGGTGGAATTGTGTTTGCCACTATTCAAAAATTCATGCTGGGTGAAGATGAAGATGTTTTTCCTGTCTTATCGGATAGACGTAATATTGTTGTCATCGCTGATGAGGCACATCGGACTCAATATGGCTTTACAGCAGAGCTTAAAGGTAAATCTGGTCAAGAGAAGTATAATGTGGGATACGCCCAGCATTTACGCGATGCTTTGCCCAATGCCACCTTTGTTGCTTTTACCGGAACCCCTGTTTCAAGCGAAGATCGCGATACTCGCGCAGTGTTTGGCGATTACATCCATATCTATGACATGCAACAAGCTAAAGAGGATGGCGCAACGGTTGCCATTTTTTATGAATCACGGCTTGCCAAGTTATCTTTAAATTCAGATCAAATTCCAAGACTCGATGATGATATTGATGAGCTGGCAGAGGATGAAGAGGATAGCGAGCAAGCCAAACTGAAATCACGCTGGGCTGCTTTAGAAAAAGTAGTCGGTGCTGAGCCACGGATAAAACAAGTAGCTGCCGATTTAATTAATCACTTTGAAGAGAGGAATAAAGCACAAAATGGCAAAGCCATGATTGTGGGTATGAGCAGAGATATTTGTGTTCACCTCTATAATGAGATTATTGAGCTACGCCCAGAATGGCATAGCGGCGATCCAGCTAAAGGAGTAGTAAAAGTCGTTATGACAGGTACTCCTAGCGATAAAGCTTTATTGCGTCCTCATGTTTATTCTAAACAAGTACGCAAAGACCTAGAGAAACGCTTCAAGAAGCCAGATGATGAGTTACGTTTGGTCATTGTCCGCGATATGTGGCTAACTGGCTTTGATGTGCCTTGTGCTCATACCTTATACATTGATAAGCCAATGAAAGGCCACAACCTTATGCAAGCCATTGCCCGGGTGAATCGTGTGTTTGGAGACAAGCAAGGCGGTTTGGTAGTTGATTATATCGGCATTGCCAATGATCTGAAAAAAGCTCTGAAAGATTATACAGCGAGCAATGGTCACGGCAGACCAACTGTTGACGCTTATGAAGCCTATGCCTTATTAGAGGAAAAATTGGATGTACTGCGTTCAATACTATACGGATTTGATTACAGTAGTTTTCTAACCAGTGGTCATAGCCTCCTTGCAAAAGCTGCTAACCATGTGTTGGGTGTGGATGATGGTAAAAAACGCTTTGCCGATACAGCACTGGCTATGTCGAAAGCCTTTAGCCTCTGCTGCACCTTAGATGAAGCGCGAGCTGTTCGTGAAGAAGTAGCCTTTATGCAGGCGGTAAAAGTAATCCTGACTAAACGTGATTTTACAGCTAAAAAGCGTACCAATGAAGAACGAGAGTTAGCTATAAGGCAAATAATAAGTTCTGCAGTGGTCTCTGATGAGGTGGTAGACATCTTCGATGCTGTCGGTTTGGATAAGCCGAATATCGGTATTCTTGATGAAGAGTTTCTTGCGGAAGTGCGAGAATTACCCGAGAGAAACTTAGCAGTGGAATTGCTAGAGCGTTTGCTTGAAGGTGAAATTAGAACCCGTTTTTCAACGAACGTTATACAGGAGAAAAAATTCTCGGACCTGTTGGTTAATACCATAAGACGATATCAAAACCGTGCTATTGAAACAGCGCAGGTGATGGAAGAACTATGTGATATGGCCAAGAAGTTCAAAGAAGCAGTTAATCGTGGCGAAGAATTAGGTCTTAATGAGGATGAATTGGCTTTCTATGATGCATTGGCTAATAACGAAACATCTGTGAGAGAATTAGGCGATGAAACACTCAAGAAAATAGCACATGAACTTACTGAGAGTCTACGCAGAAATGTCAGTGTGGACTGGTCTGTACGGGAGAGCGTGAGAGCTAAATTGCGCTTGATGGTTAAACGTATTTTGCGTAAGTATAAATATCCCCCTGATAAACAGGAAGAAGCCGTTGAATTGGTTTTAAGGCAGGCTGAATCATTGAGTATGGCATGGAGCTAAAAGAAGATTTTATGACGGGTAGTTATTTAAAGACTGACGCCTTTTCTTATATGGGTTTACATAAAAAAGCTCACAGAGAAATAGACAGGTTAATTACGTCAGAAAATAGTATGGACATAATCTCTAGTGTGGATCATGCCCTTAATGCCGCATTTTCCATCTTTCATTTATTGGAGTGGAAAAAGCATTTAGACCAATCTGCTGATACACAGAGCAAAAAAACCAAAGCCAGGGACTTGTGCATCAATAGCAATAACAAGTCATTATTATTACTGCATGATGTGGTTACACGGAATAAGCACGTGACAGTTTCAGCTCCGATGCATCCTGGTGACATTGAGCCGAAGGTCGAAGAAGATTGTAACTTTATTTGTACGCAATCAGGCGATTATTTGGTAACAGAAGATAATCGGAGATTAGTTACAGAAGGCTCAAAAATAACCGTTTATTTTGGCGACGAAATAGCCACTAATGTTTTAAGTGAGGCATTGGGGTATTTTAATGCAGAAAATTAAAGAAGATAGACTCTTCTCAGCGTCAGATTTGGTTGTTTTTTTAAGCTGCCATCATGCAACATACCTTGATTTAAAATGGCTGGCTGGCGAAATTAAACCAGCAGAAGATAGTACCTCAAATAAGTTACTCCAGGACAAGGGGTATGAGCACGAAAAGAATTACCTTCAATCGCTGAAAGATAATGCTAAAGTCATCTTTGAAATCTCTAAAGATCAGCCTCCAGAAGTTCGCACATACCAAACTACTGATGCATTACAATCTGGGGCTGAGATTATTTATCAAGCAAGGCTTACTGATTATCCTTGGTATGGTGATGCCGATTTTCTAATTAAGACTAATGCTCCCTCCAAATTAGGCGCGTTTAGCTATGAAGTACTGGATACAAAATTAAGTCGATCACCTGAGCCAAAACACATCATGCAGTTATGTGTCTACAGCGATCTCCTTGAGAAAGCACAGGGAATACGACCCAAACTGATGCATTTAGTTTTAGGCGATGGTTCGCATGTTGAATTTAAAGTGGATGATTTTTTTCATTATTACCAAAAGGCAAAACAACGATTTCAAGCCTATGCAAATAATCCGCCCGCCTGCTCTTATCCAGAACCTTGCGCACATTGCCTCTTATGCCACTGGCGTGATCGCTGCACAGAGCAATGGCAACATGATGATCATTTAAATTTGATTGCCAATATCCAGCGGCCTCAAATTGATAAGCTATTAAAAGCCAGTATTAATACCGTAGCTGATTTAGCAGCTTTGTCAGTTGACAGTAAGATTGAAGAATTAAATCAAGATGTACTCTTAAGGCTTCGTTCTCAGGCTATGTTGCAAACATATAAGCGCAATACGAATCAAAACAAGTTTGAAATTCTTGAGTCTATGGTTAGTAAAGGATTCGAGCGCTTACCACTTCCAGGTAAGGGCGATCTATTTTTTGATATGGAAGGCGATCCTCTATATCAAGGTGGGCTTGAATACCTGTTTGGAATATATTATCTGAATGAGGGAAAAGAAACCTTTCTTCCATTTTGGGCACATAACCATAAAGAAGAGCGATTGGCTTTTGAACAATTCATGGCATTTCTTGAGCAACACCTCACTCAATATTCAGATGGCCACATTTACCATTACAATCATTATGAAACCACTGCTTTAAAGCGATTGGCTTGCCAATATGGGGTTTATACTGAGCAGGTAGACAACCTTATTGCGTCAGAAAAAATTCGTCGATTTATACAAGGTTGTGCGCGAAAGTATCCGTACCTCTGAACCTGGTTACTCCATCAAAAACCTTGAAACTTTTTATATGGAAAAAAGAGACAATGCCGTTGCCACTGCTATGGATAGTATTGTGGTTTATAACCAATGGCGTGAGTCGGGTGATGATGCGCTTCTTCAAGAAATAGCTGATTACAATGAGATAGATTGCATCTCAACAGCACGCTTACGTGATTGGCTTATCACATTAAGACCGGAAGGGGTTGAATGGTTTAAGTGTCAGGAGCAAGAAGATACGGGAACGCCATCAGCACGTAAAGATTGGGAAATTGAATATGAAAAATATCATGCTCTTTTGAATGTGGACACAGATGATGGTAATACCCCTTTACGACAGAGGATATTGGATTTATTAGAGTTTCATAACCGTGAAGCTAAACCACAATATTGGGCTATGTTTGAACGTCAGGATAAATTTGAAGATGAGTTAATTGATGATACGGATTGTATTGGTGGATTGATTCGGTTTGGAGAGCCTGAGGAAGAAAAAAGTTCATTTGTTTATAGCTATCACTTTCCTGCCCAGGAATACAAAGTGAAAGTAGGAGATGGGGTAATTGACACCTCAACTTTGGATTCGGTTGGAACAGTCTTTGCCATTGATGAAGATGAAGGAGTCGTTAAGCTTAAGAGAGGCAAAAAACAGGCACCACCGCCAGATCGATTTTCAATTGGTCCTGGTAGGCCTCTTGATGCTACAAGTATGAGAGCTGCCATTTACAATGTTGCAGATAACATTATTGAAGGAAATACTCATTCCTATCAGGCCATCAAAGAAATCTTAAATAAATCATTGCCTCGCATTAGAGGAAAAACTGCTGGTTCATCTTTAATTACCTCAACAGACCTTCAGAAAGAAACGCTTGAGATAATAAATAATTTGGATAACAGTTATCTTTTCATACAAGGCCCGCCTGGAGCTGGAAAAACTTATACCAGCAGTCACATTATTGTTGAGCTTATGCGTCGAGGCAAAAAGATAGGCGTTGCTGCAAATGCTCATAAAGCCATTCATAACTTGTTAGATAAAATTGAAGCGGTTGCCAAAGAGCAAGGCTTTCAATTTGCAGGGGCAAAAAAGGCAAGCAAGGGAAGCGTTGAATCTTACTATGAGGGGCGATGTATAAAAAGCATCGAGAAAACAGAAGCACTCACTTTGAATGAAAATCTAGTTGCAGGTACAGCATGGTTTTTTTCAAATGACTATTTGAAAGAGCAACTAGATTACCTCTTTATCGATGAAGCAGGTCAGGTTGCCGTAGCTAATGTTGTTGCGATGGGAATAGCTGCCAAGAATATTATATTGATCGGTGATCAAATGCAGCTTGGACAGCCTATACAAGGCACTCATCCAGGTGAAGCAGGCCTTTCGATTCTCGATTTTCTTCTAGGCGATCATGCGACTATTCCGCCTGAGCAAGGTGTATTTTTAGATAATACCCGAAGAATGCGCCCAAGCGTTTGCCAGTTCATTTCCAACGCTTTCTATGAAGGTAGACTTAACGCGCACGAATCAACATCTAATCGATCTTTACTATTTAATGGAATTGCCTTGCCTGAGGAAGGAATTCATGTGATTGATGCTAACCATGAAGGATGCTCTCAAAAAAGTATTGAAGAGGGAGTAATCATTAAGCATCTTTATAAGGAGCTACTTAAACAGCAGTTTAAAGAAGATGGTAAAGAGCCACGAACAATAACTTTCAAAGACATTCTTGTTGTGACTCCCTATAACGTGCAGGTCAATTATCTACGCTCTATTTTGCCAGAAGGCGCACAAGTAGGTACGGTGGATAAGTTTCAAGGACAAGAAGCGCCTATTGTCCTTGTTTCCATGGTCACCTCAAGTGTGGAGGATTTACCGCGCAATATTGAGTTTCTCTATAGTAAAAATCGGTTGAATGTAGCCATCTCGCGCGCTCAGTGCTTATCAGTAATTGTAGTGAATCCAAATTTAATGGAAGTGCCCTGCAAGACAGTGCAGCAAATGAAGTTGGTGAATACCTTTTGTTGGCTTACCGGAATAAGTAGCAATTGATTTGGCTATACCTGTGGCTATACCCGAAGTAAAAAATCAAACTAAAAATTCAAATTAAAAATTGTAACCTATTGATAAATATGGCGTCCCAGGGCGGATTCGAACCGCCGACCTGCCCCTTAGGAGGGGGCTGCGCTATCCAGCTGTGCCACCGGGACTTACGTAGGCAAGTCTAGCGTTTGCGTTGGAAAATAACAAATTCTTTTTCAGGTCTAGGTTTGTAATCACACGAGTATAATGAAAATTGAACATGGGATTGGGCTTTGGAAAAGAATTTGATAACTTATTGTAATAAAGCTGATTTTTAGTAACATAGTTTAGGTAAATCAAACAGGGATGTGAATGAAAAAATCTATTGGATTTATTTTGGCAAGCTTTGTTTGCTGTAATATGCAAGCCAATGCTTATGCATTACAAACGACTCTTTATGGTGGTATTAGCAGTACCGATCTCGACATGGGGCTTTTGCATATTTCGAGTGAAGAAACTGATACGTTGCATAATAGAAATGATAGTCAGGGAACAATCGGGGTAGGGCTTGGGTGGCAATATGATTTTAATCAGGGAAATGGATTTGGGTTGATTAATAATGTTATTGTCGGGCTTAACTATTTTCATTTCAAAGCAGAACCTCACGGTATTGTTTGGCTTTATGGACTACCTCAATTTGCCAGCTTTGATTATCACCTGTCACTAAGAACCAACCGCTGGTTGTTAAATGGACAGGCAGAGTTATTTTCTTTCTGGCAGACAATTCATCCTTATGTGGAAGCCGGTATTGGCGTTAGCAATATTCGCAGTCAATACTGGGAGCTACCTAGGGAATCCGGTGTAGCAGAAGGGAATTTAATTTTCTCAACACGTACTAATCATCAACTTGTCTATTCTTTGGGTGCGGGTATTAAAAAGCAGCTCTCACCTAACTGGATATTATCACTGGCGTATAATTTTACTGATTTTGGCACTATCCACGCTGGTCCTTATGATGCTGATGTAGTCATTCAACAGCCCCTAGATGTTGATGTCAAATTACATACAGCGTTACTTGGCCTTAGTTATCAATGGGTGTAACAGGAAGCAATAGCATGAACGTTTTTATCTCGATTTGTAGTTTAATTCTTAGTTTGCTTTCTATAAGCACCTCAGCGATAGCAGCGCCCTTGTTTATAGCGACCTATCCCCAAAAATACATAGTCAGTTATGGGGCTAACCATCAAACTCTGCAGTTGCAATATACTATCGTCAGTAATTTGGCGAATAGGTCACAAGACTTAAGCAAATTTGGATTTGCTTCAGCTAAACCTGATGCACGGATTCTTCTTAAGAGTATAACCAATACCTGCAGAGGGATTTTACCCCCACAAGGCCCTAGAGGTGTGTGTACGGTGAATGTTAATCTTCAGGTTACCGGTATACAATACCCAAGCCATACTGCCTTACCTAATGCGGCCTATCATTTACTATTCACGTATGGTAGTGGACGAGGGACGACGATGAGTAGTGTCCCCATTATGTTTAATTTCGCTACTGGTGCAACTATTCCTACTGCAGCCAGGACATTTATTTTTAAAAATAATTGTAATTACAATGTTTGGTTAGGAATTTCAGGTGGGGCTACCAACAGTATCAAACCGGCTATTGCTGGCGATGCTCAGAGCTGTAAGGATACTGTCCATTCTTCAGATTGTTACCCTGGTTCAGTTTGTATCCCGGTGAGCGCAGGAGTTAAGCATTGTTTTTGGAAAAATCCAACGCCTACCGGCGGGAATTACAATTTAACGCAAGGGGGCGGCAGTGCTACGGTGACGTTCCCTGTTTATAACAATGGTATCGACGCACAATGGAGTGGAGGAGTCGCTGGTCGCACCAATTGCACAAGCACATCTTGCGATACAGGGGATTGCAATGGTGGTGCAACCAGTGGTCATAATGGGGCGTGCAAAACCGGGACAGGATTTAATGCACCTGTATCAACCGCTGAATTCACGTTATTAGGCACATTGCCACTCGTTTATAACAATACGGCGCGAGGTAATACAGATAAAGATACCTATGATGTGACCATAATTAATGGTATCTCTACCGCTATTAGCATGGCCCCTAGTAATGGCACTTGGGGGGGAAGTCAATCACCTTATAGCTGCGGTGTTCCAGGAGCTACAACTAATGTTCAATCATCGGCTGCCTGTGATTGGAGTAGCTTTAATCCACCAAACCTCAAAGCATATCGTTGGGTAAAATACACTAACACTGCCGTACAAGATCAATGTTTAAATACTAATTGCGCCCAAGGAGAATGCGGGGCTGCTTTTAATCCAGGCAATGGTGGAGTAGTTCTCAAAAATGTTTGTGGGACACCGTTGGGCTATTGGACTGCGGATGCATTTTGCGCTAAAGATTCCACGTTCCAGGATAGTCGAATAAATATTAACTGCAGTGCGCATCTTGCTTCGCCTGATAGCCAGTATACACAGGCCGAGTTGTATGGTTGCTCTAAAGGTATCTTTAAGAACTCTTGTTATACAGCAGGTGCTGTGTCAGGTTCTTGTTGTGGTTGTGTGAATTGGAATACATTGGGTATTAATGTCCCTGCACCTCCTATTACCCAATCTTGCGGTGGAGTAAAAACAGACAGTTGGGTCAATGTTTCACAGCCTAAACTGGAATGGCTAAAAGAAGCTTGTTCGAATGCCTATGTTTATCCTTACGATGATGCAAGTAGTACGTTTACCTGTCAGAAATTGAATAGTCAAAACATTAATCAAGTAAATTATTTGATTAGTTTCTGCCCTCAGACGTAGGCGGTTCTTTTTTTAGCTTTTTATGCAATGTCGGGATTCTACTTAATGCGTATTGAGCTGCTTTTGTTAAAACCTGGACTCGGCTGCCATTAAAGTATTTGGTTTCAGTATAAACTATAAGTTTTTTGTGCAGCTTAAATCCAAAGCCATAACAAACAGTCCCCTCAGGAATACCATCCATGGGCTCTGGCCCAGCAATGCCAGTGGTAGCGACTACGACATTGGCTAGACTGTTTCGTAAAGCGCCTTCTACCATTTCGTAGGCTACTTCTTCACTGGTTAAAGTATATTTATCAATGGTTTTTTGTTTGACATCCAAAATTCTTTTCTTTGCATCCACAGAATAAACGACATAGCCTGCGTCAAGACATTCGCCACTTCCTGAGATTTTAGCGAGTAAATGAATAATTCTTCCTGCAGTACATGATTCAGCAGTTGTTAATATTAATTCTTGCTCTTTTAAATAGGCTAGTACGTCCTTTACCTTATACATTTTTACGTCCTGTCGTTGGTAATAATGATTAGAAAAATTGAAGATAGAGTAAAGTAATTGCTGATGTTGTCATGAGCAGCAAGGTAGTGATGCCAAAAATATTAGACCATTTACTATTGGTAAATTTGCCCATAATTTTTTTATTATTGGATATAAACAATATGAAAATAATGAGTATTGGAGCACTTATTCCATACAAGATAGCAGTATATAAAAGTGCTTCCAGGGGATTTAGGCCTATAAAATTGATAGCCAATCCAATAATTAAAGAAATGATAATTACCCCATAAAAGCATTTGGCTTTAAAAAATTGTTTATCAAGGTCACCTTTCCAATTAAATGTTGTGGATAGAATATAGGAAACACAGCCTGTTAAAACGGGGATAGCTAAAAAGCCAGTACCAATGACTCCCAGTGCGAATAGTAAATAAGAGAATTCACCAACCAGGGGTTTCAAGGCACTCGCGGCTTGTTCTACTGTCTCAATTTGGTGGATGCCTTGAGGAAATAAAATAGTTCCAGTTGTCAGGATAATAAAATACATAACCAGGTTAGAACTGAACATACCAAAAACAACATCCTTATTCATATTTTTGATGTCGTGCCTACTCACAAACACATATTTGCCTTGATGATTTTCTGCTTCCATGGTCGCTTGCCAAAAGAAAAGATAAGGGGAAATAGTGGTACCCAGAATGGCTACTAAGATTTGGAGGAATTGTTTATTAAATTGGACGGTTGGAATAAACGTGTGTTTTAAAACCTCAAACCAATTGGGTGTCGAGATAAAAGGAATGATTAAATAAAGGAACAGTGATAGACAAAGATACTTTAAAGTCGCAACAATCTTACCATAGGATAAAAAAATGATAGCCAGCATTAATACAATCGTGAAAAAAATTGAAAATACATAGGAAGGAATAACAGGAACTACTAGATTTGCAACTGCCCCCATACCTGCAATATCAGCCCCTATATTTAACAGGATAGCTGGAACAGTTATTAAGAGTACGAATATCACTAAAGGTTGCGGGTAATATTTTTTTATATTGGCGGTTAATCCTGCTGACGTTACCATGCCTATTCGAGCACACATTTCCTGGATTGATACCATCAACGGAAAGGTAATTAGGGCAGTCCACAGCGTTGCCAGCCCAAATTGTGCACCTGCTTGTGAGTAAGTGGCAATTCCTGATGGATCATCATCACTCGCCCCTGTGATAAGACCTGGCCCCAGTTTTTTAAAGAAGTTAATAAACCGGGAGCTGTGTTGTTTTTTTGATTTCATATCAGTAGGGGCCATTAGATAATTTATTATGCTTTTTTAACCAATATAGCAGGAGCTTATCTTTATCTAAAGTATTGATATACCTCCGATTTTTTGTTGCCCACTGGTGGAGTTTTCCGTGTCGCCAGTCGTGAAGTATTTGAGGATGAATATAATTTCGTTGGCAGATAGCTGGTGTGTGCCCCAACAACTGAGCGACTTCTTTAAGCGCCTCATTGAGTAATTTTGCTGTCGGCTTTTTCTCGGTCTTTGTGAGCTTTACTAAACCATAAAGTATTTCTCGACAAGCAATCCAGGTACGAAAATCCTTGGCTGTAAAAGGTTTTTTGGTTAATGCATACAAGTATCCATTGATCTCCTGTGAAGTTACTACTTTAATATTCTTATTTTCATCGATATATTTAAATATTTCATAACCAGGAATTTCTTCACATTTTTTAAGCACTTTAACAATTTTTCTGTCCTTTAAATCGATATGCCAATGCGTGGCATTTTTTCCTTCGAAGTCTAAAGAAACTTGATCCTCTGTAATGGAGAGGTGTTTTTTGCGCAAAGTTGTTAAACCATAAGATTGATTTTCTTTCGCATAAACGGTATTTCCTATGCGCATACAAGATTTATCAAGCAGATAAATAATGGCACAAATAATTTGAGTTTTATCCAAACTTGGAGGTTTATTAAGTACTTGATTGACATGTTTGCGAATGGCAGGAAGGGCTTTTCCAAAGTTTGTCATCATATGGAATTTTTGCTGTTGGCGAATCTCTTGCCATAGAGAATGGTAGCGATATTGTTTTCTATTTCTATCATCCCTTGCCGTTGCCTGAATATGACCATTGGGAAAAGGACAAATCCAAACGTCATGGTAGGCTGGGGGAATTGCCAATTCTTGAATACGTTTTAATTCTTTCAAGTCAGTAACGCGTGTACCATCCGGATAGTAATAACTAAAATTTTTTCCAGAACGCTTACGGGAAATACCAGAAAGTGAATCATTTACATAACGTAAAGAAGCATTTTTGGCAATTTTTTCACATTCTTCTACTGAATATAATGAAATTTCCATGAGCTTATAACTTTGTAATAGTGAGGTTGCAACGCCTAAAAATAATAAAATGTAAATAAAATTAAAAGGATAAAACCAATAACAGCAATAGAGCCGTGCCCCATAGCTAACAATTTAGGAACTTTTTTACCGGTAATATCTCGATAAAAGATAAAGATCCCACCTAAAGCAGCTAAAAGAAAGATAATAAGGCTTGCTGTGGGCGGCTGATAGAGTAATGAATAAATAATTACTAAAAGAAGACCACAACTAGCCATTGCTCCATGAATAATGGCAACTCCCTTAGGAGTATTCTGCTCGGCTAGTACATAACTTAAGAGATATATTCCCAGTATAGCTGCCAAGCTAAAAAAAATAATGGCCAAAATTAGTATCATACAATTCTCCGTTATTCCTTTTTCCCCTTAGGATATTCCTTTCTTTCTAAATTATATGTCGCCGGTCCCTCAAGTACTTCTCCTTCAGGTGTAAAGCGACTGCCATGACATGGGCAATCCCATGTTTGTTCAGCGTTATTCCAATTCACTATACATTTCATATGCGTGCAGACTGCAGAAACCATGTGTAACTGGTTTGAACTATCTCGACAAACCGCCCATTTTTCGCGATTAATTTCTACTATCTTGCCTTCACCGCTTTGAATGTTTTCCAGATTATCGCCATTTCCTAAAGGTAGATCTTTAGCATACTGTGCGAATACATTTAAATTTTCTTTAGTTAGAAAACCTAGTGATGAAAGGGGAGTGAAACGATTAGAGAAATAGGTCTCACTAAAAGGATCAGTCTTATGCAAGATTAAATTGGCAACGAGTAAACCTGCCATGGTGCCATAAGTTAACCCATCCGCGAAATAGCCTGTCGCCATGTAAATATTTTTAGTGGTTCGATTTGCAAGGCCAATATAGGGTATTTTATCCGCGGACTGAAAATGTTGCGCAGACCAACAATAGGCGATTTCTGATATTGAAAAATGTTCTTTAAGAGAACTTTCCAAGTCAGCAAAATGCAAGCTCATGTTTTGTCCTTGTCCTGTTTTATGATGGCTTCCGGAAATTAGAAGTATTTCAGGTTCTGATTTGGTTAAGGAATGTGTACTGAAAATACGTGTAGGTGTACTAAGTTCCCATAGATGTCCTTCAGGATAATTATTACCTTCCAAATAAGCCCCAACGACATAACTGCGATAGGGGGCGGTAAACATTTGCGTTAAATTAATATCGAGTGGGGTATGAGTTGCCATAAAAACGCTGTTTGCATGAATTTCTGCTTTCTCTGTGAATAACGTACAGTACTCAGTTTCTTTAATTGCAGTCACTCGAGTGTTCTCAAAAATGAGACAGCCTTTTTCGGCTAAGAGAGCCGCCATTGACCGAACATACTGGAGTGGATTAAATCGTGCTTGAGCTGGCATGACCGCCGCTTTTGTAAATTTTAAATCGAAGGGTAAACTGGTGGCATAATCTATATCCATTCCAATTTGCTTTAAGGTTTCTACTTCTTTTTGAAGTTTCTGCTCGTCATCTTTTGATGTGGTATAAGCATACCAAGGTCTGCGATGAAATTGACAATCAATGCTATGGCTTGTTACATTTTTTTCAATTAAATCAATTGCTAATTGACGAGATTGAGCAATTTGTTTAGCGGTGGCCAGATCAAAACTAGAAACAATCGATTGATAATAAGGTTGGACAGGAACGTAAAGATTACCTGTCGAATGACTGGTAGTGATGCCACCAATTTTATGTGCCTCTAAAATTATCACCTTCTTACCAGCATTTAATAAGGCTGCTGCTGCGGAAATACCAGTGATTCCACCCCCAATAATGGCGACATCAACCTCAATATTCTCAGAAAGATCGGGGTAATCAATTGGAGGAGAACTGGTTATTTCCCATAAAGAGATTCCTTTCATTACATATCCCTAAATGTATCACGCATTTGTAAGTTACTTACGTAACCTACAAATTGGGCGTCATCTAGACGCCACCACGTGTTAACATTAAAATGATTACTATTATTAATAGCAATCCTACAATTCCACTAGGATAGTAGCCCCATCCGCTGCTATACGGCCAGGCGGGTAAGACAGCCAATAAGATAATAATTAATAATATTAAGCCAAGTGTACTCATGATAATTCCTTTTTCGCTGAGGTTAGATTTCAGTGACTCCTTCATGATAATAGCGAGCTTCTTCCTCCTTAATTATGGCACAACTGGTTTAGAAATGATCAATTGAGTTTTCTTAATAAAACTTAATTTCCTGTTACTAATGAGAAATAAAGCTCAAGGGCAGTGAAATAAGGTTTCAGATAAATGGGGCCAATAAAAACAGTAAATTGACAAGCTAAAACACGAGGAATAGCTAGTTTCTCTTAATTATTTTTTTTACTTCATTCCAATGGTAAGTATTAATGACATTCCTTTTTTCAAGCCAGCCTCTTCTGGCTTGAAAAATGCCAAATTGCATATAAGCAAATTCGCGGACACTGTGGGAGTCACTTGAGATAGCAATTTTAACATCCATTTCTTTAGCTAGTTTGCAATAAATATCATTAATATCAAGACGATAAGGTTGAGCATTTAATTCGATGATGCAATTTCTATCAGAAGCTTCCTTAAATATTCGTTCTATATCAATAGGATAAGGAGGTCTTGACTTGATTAAACGCCCTGTGGCATGTCCAAGAATGTTAAAATAGGGATTATCCATGGCTCTTAGAATGCGTTCTGTTTGTTTGTTCTGGGGCATTTTAAACCTGTCCTTTACATCATCGGATAAGTCAAGGGAACCATCTTCTAAAATATTCACCTATAGATTTTAGAATTACAAAATTCTTTATGCTGGAATTTAACTTATCAATGGCTTTTATCTGTTTGAATAGACGTTTTTCATCAAGGCCATTGGTTATTGCTAAACGTTTAGAATGATCAGTAATTGCAAGATATTCATAACCTCGCTCAATGGCTGCATGGACCATGGTTTCCAAAGTCTCTTTTCCATCTGTCTCATTTGTATGAGAGTGTAAATCTCCTTTGATATCGCCTAAGCTAATCAAACGGGGTAACCTGTTATCACAAAGCGACCAGGAATAAATTAACTTTGATACCTGACCAAACATTCACGCTGACTTGATTAGGCGTTTGTAAAAGTATATCGACGACTTCTCTAAACTGGGTGAATTTGTTAATGACAACAGAAGGCTCGTCCGTCGCAGCCAGTATATCAATTTGCTCTAAATTTCCTTTTTCCGGCGAAAATCGCCATGCATTCAACCTGGATAATTTCATGAATTTCTTGCATATTTTTTATTAGAATTTTCACTATCGGGTAGGCATGATATAACCGAATAAATTTTCTTGATTTTGGATGTTTAATTTCATTTTTAAGATGCTCTTCGAACTTAAGGGTAATCCATTTTAAATGACGAAGATTTTGATTATTAATAGCGTCTAATAAAGATTTTTTTGTTCGTATATTTAGGTCATTTAACACGGCAATTCGTTTCTTACCTAAGCCATGGATATGTTTTAATTCACTCTCCAATTTATTGCTTTGATATTTTATTTTGGGGATTTCATTCGTTTTTAAAATATGAAGGATGGTAAAGGCGATACCTTTACGAATCCAGGGAAGTTTGGTCAGGTCAAAATCAGTTTCAAGGAGAGTTACGAGCCCTTTATCTAATTTTAAAAGAATACGGGCTGCTCTTCGATATGCTCTTGCTCGATAAGGATTATCGCCACTCGCTTCAAAGTGAAACGATCCGAAGTAATCAAAACTTATATAATCTTGAATAAAAAAGGTGTCGGGTCAGTGACCCCCAACACCTATTCTAGATTGCTCTGAAGTTTGGTTTTATCCCAGAGGACGGGATAGTATAATCAAATTAAGCAAGTTCTCTTTGGATAAGTTGTGCTTGTTTGAGATGTTGTACAACATGAGCACGAGTAAGTTCTAACTGTCTTCTTAGCAGAGGACTAGTTGCTTCGTTAGCTAGCTTGTGATCGATTAAGTGTAATGCAGCGCTATGATCTTTTACCATTGCACCGATATAAGCTCTGTCAAACGCCATACCATTTAGGCGGTTAAGAGTAGCTAACTCTTGTCTGCCTTTCTGTTTGAGCATCATCGCAACATTCCCATTGACTGGAGCAATGCCGAGTCTGTGGCTTACATTTTGAACTTCCTGTAGATTTTGGCTATGTGCTTTGTTCATCCAGGCTGCGTAATTTTTTACTGCTGGATTAGTGGCTTTTCTTTGAGCTTCTGTTGCGGCTGCAATTTCATTTTGGTTAAGAACAATTAAACCACCTAAAATCTTGGCATCTACTTTTGCTTGCGCAGGAGTTATAACTACGTTGGCAGGTTGAGCATAAACATCGTTAGAGTTGGAATTTAAAGAGCATCCTGATGCTAAAAGAACCGCACTGCAGGTTAATGAAACTAAAAATTTTGCTTTCATGAAATGTCCTTATTTGGTTATCCTCGGGCAGCATTAGAATACAATAGAAGTCCATAAAAGAATACAGTGCAATAGTATTCTTTTTAAAATTCAGTTGCTTAAGTGTTACATTGAACCGTTCTTCAATAGGAGCTTTGATTTAGTTCAAGACAGGAGTATGAATTTCTGGTTCCTGTTGTCTATTTTCAATAAAAAAGTCCTCTGGCGAAAGTACCATGCGGGGTATTCCACCCGCTTGGGCTAGATATACAAGCAAGCTCTTGTGTTCTGTTAATCGAGTTGCAAAAAACCTCAGGTTCTGTGTTGATATTCCCCGACTTGCTTTATATAAAAGAGAGCGTGCTACCTCTCCCGACTTTAGATATTTAAAGACGGCTGTAGGATTTAAAGAGTAACCTTCATCATGCAAAGCTGCCGGAGTTAATTTCATATTAGCGGCTATCACAAACAAACCAACAAACACAGTATTTCTAATTAATAAATCAAGGTACGGATTGGCATCATCACCTGATACCCTATCATCATATCTAAAACAGGGTTAACCAAATAATTTTGGGGTAATAGCGAAGTAATTGTTCCTTCAAGGATGTGCTCACCCATTAAATGCATCATTCTTGTGGTATCCGCGGGTACGACCACTCCACTTGCTTCTGCGTGAGAATCGTAGGTTTGAGGCTCCTGATTAATCACCAGATGAGGGATTGCGGCAAGTAGTGCAGTTAGGCGAATACTTCCTCTACCTTGCAAAACTACAACAACGTTATAGACTTAATCCAATCGCATTGCGAAAACACTGCCACCAAAACCTGAACCAACGATGAGAATCACACTGTTTAGAACTGAACATCACATAGTTATTGAATTTGTTTATCTATTTAGTATGTATAAGAATTAAAAAGTGCAAGAAATAAGTATAAAAAAGGTTTGTACCTTAATTAATTTTTATGTGTGGTATCAAATGCCTCCAAACCTGGATTCGAAATTTTCTTTTTCTTAACAATAACTACGCTTATTTCGATTGTTTCAGATTTTTGACATTGTTATCATAAATTGTGGTTAGAAAATCTTGCACGGCTAACAATATAATCGAGGAAGTCAAATAAAAGTATGGTGAGCCAGCTTAGCAAAGACTAAGACGCCTAAAGTACTTTTGGTGGCCTCCACTTGAGCAGCGAACCGTTGCAAGAGTCTAACCCCTTACTACTCTCTGAATTATACTACTCATCCCTAAATTTGCTGTATATCCTTGTAGACAGTAACCGCTTCCCTCTGCCATAGTTAATGAACAAAAATATTGACCAGAGTGCATTATGTCACGCTTAAAAAAAATTTTAATGATTGTTGGGGACTTCAACGAAGATCTTGAAGTGTATTTTCCATATCAAGCAATGATTATGAATGATTATCACGTCGATACAGTCTCTCCCGATAAAAAGAAGGGTGATTTTATTCAGACAGCTGTACATGATTTGGATAGACCAGAATTACAGTCCTACACGGAGAAATTGGGGCATCTATTCCCTATCACTGCCGATTTTTCAAAACTAAATTTAAACGATTATTGTGCTTTAATTGTTCCAGGGGGGAGGGCTGCGGAATATCAACGACTTAACAAAGATATTTTAGCAATGGTCAAGCATTTTCATGATGCCAATAAGCCCATTGCTTGTACTTGTCATGGCATACAAATTCTTGCTGAAGCTGGCATACTTAAAAATAAAAAATGCACGACAGTTGGTTTTTGTGAACCGGATGTTAGAAACGCAGGGGGGCATTTTGTTGATTCAGGCCTGGATGGTGTTGTTGTTGATGGCAAATTAATTACCGGGGCTACCTGGTTTGGAAATGCACCTTGGATAAAAGAATTTCTGCGTGTTTTAAAACAAGAAAATTAGGGCGTCAATCTCAAAAAATTATCTCGTACTAAATATTCTCTGGGTGCCTGGTAGAAGCTGAGGCACGTAAAGAATAGCTGATTAATAGGGTAGGTTAGTTCAGATGATCTAATCTACTGCCTAGGTGAGCATAGAATCACCAAAGAAATTTTCCTACGTGCCTCGGCTTGTCCGAGGCATCCATTTACATCTCGATATAATTAGGCCCACCACTTCCTTCGGGGGCTTGCCAAACGATATTTTGACGTGGATCTTTGATGTCACAAGTTTTACAGTGAATGCAGTTTTGCGCATTAATTTGTAGCTTCGGTCCTGTTTCATCTTGAACAATTTCATAAACAGCAGCAGGGCAGTAGCGTGTTTCAGGTGACGCATAGAGCTTATAGTTAACATCAATCGCAAGTTTGGCATTGCGTAATTTTAAATGACTAGGCTGATTTTCCTCATGATAAGTATTTGACAAATAGACGGAAGATAACCGGTCAAATGTTAAAACCCCATCTGGTTTTGGATAGTCAATTTTTTTAGCTTTCTCTGCAGGAAGTAAGGTTGTATGATCAGCATGATGTTTCAGTGTCCATGGCGATCTGCCACGAGTTATATAAGTTTCAAACGCTGCATTCGCTAAACCTATCCAAAGACCATAACGAAAACCAGGCCGAATATTTCGGACTTGGTATAACTCTTTTTCAAGCCAGGATTGTTTTATTTTTTCGGGGTAGGATTTGATTTCAATTTGAACGTCGTCTTTTTCCCTGGTTAAGACTTCAAAACAGGCTTCTGCTGCAACCATGCCTGACTTCATTGCAGTATGAATGCCTTTAATTTTGGGGACATTTAAAAACCCTGCAGCATCACCAATGAGAGCTCCACCTGGAAACGTAAGCTTAGGCATTGCTTGCCATCCGCCTTCGTTGAGTGCTCGGGCACCATAACTAATACGTTCGCCTTTTTCAAGCAGCTCTCGCATCATTGGGTGCGTTTTAAAGCGTTGTAGTTCACCAAAAGGATTAAGCCAAGGATTTGTGTAATCAAGACCTATCACAAAACCAAGAGCCACGCGATTTTTAGATAAATGATAAATAAAGGAACCACCATAGGTGGCATTATCTAAAGGCCATCCGACAGTATGAATAACTTTCCCAAGTTGATGTTTTTCTGGAGAAATTTGCCAGACCTCTTTAATTCCAATTCCATAAGTCTGAGGTTGAACCTCATCACGTAGATGAAAACGTCGCATTAAATTTTGACTAAGTTGCCCCCGGCATCCTTCAGCGAAAAGAGTCTGTTTTGCATACAAATGCATTCCTGGTTGATAATTGCTTGTTTTATCGCCTGCTTTGTCAACGCCTACGTCACCTGTAGCAACCCCTATAACTTGACCATGGGTGTTGTAAAGAATTTCGGCTGCAGCAAAGCCTGGATAAATTTCACATCCTAAGTTTTCGACTTGAGTCGCTAGAAATTGGCAAAGCTCACCTAGGCTAATGATATAATTCCCATGATTTTGCATAGGCTTAGGCGTCGGGAGACGAAAGGATCGCTGACTAGTCAGAAAATAAAAGTCATCTTGTGCTACAGGTGTATCCAGGGGTGCTTCTTGCCAAGTGTCAGGTAAAAGCTCTTTTAAGCTTCTTGGTTCTAATACTGCGCCGGAAAGAATATGGGCTCCAACCTGAGCTCCTTTTTCAAGAATGCACACAGTAATTTCCCTATTTTCTTTTGCGGCAAGTTGCTTAAGTTTTATTGCAGCCGACAAACCAGCAGGGCCTGCACCAACAATGACTACATCATATTCCATTGTTTCGTGTTGCACACCGAACTCCTTTACAGTCAAAAAGGGAAAATGATCGCTTTAATTGCGCATAAGATCAAGTTGACTTTGATAGACTTCGCAGGTTTTATAGAGAATATGATATTTATTTTTCTTCTTGTATAATGTTGATTCTATTTGTTTTTGAATTATTGCAAATGCCTCTGCGAAAAATCCTCACCGCTGTTTTTTATCGTAAGCCTAATGGCTTGGAACCAGTTCGTACCTGGCTAAAGTTACTCGCCAAGACGGATAAAAAAATTATAGGCAGGGATATTAATGAAGTTGAATGCAATTGGCCTGTAGGAATGCCCAAGGTAAAATATTTGGAGAAAAGACTTTGGGAAGTACGTTCAGATATTACTGGAAATCGATCGGTAAGAACTCTCTTTACTATCAATAATAAAAGGATGTATTTGGTTCATAGCTTTTTTAAAAACAGCACCAAAACCCCTGGACGTGAGCTAGAAATAGCTAATGAACGTAAGAATGAAATTTTAAAGAAAGGGGGCCATAGCATGCATGAGAGTAGTAGTTTTTTCAAATAAAATCCACATTGACTTAAATTTGTTCGAAAATTAAACTATAGGTATCTCTATTCTCAAATACTTCGATTATGGCTAATACAAAAAAGATTCATCAGCGTTCTCTCAAAAAACAACGTCAGGAAAACCTTGGAGAGGATTTAACCGCAGATACTTTTTTGGAGTTCGCAAAAGAATTTTTTAGCGCTAATGAAGACCAAATGAAGGAGTTTCTATCTCCAGTAAGGCGCTCCGATGGCCGTTACGTAACGAGCGAGGCAAATCTTGACAAATTTATTGATTTAAGAATTTTTCGTGAAACTCAGATAAAACGTTTTTTTCGTTGGCTATCAACCACACCTCCTTTATTTAATATCTTTTTTACATGGCTTTTTATTACTCAACTCGGAATGAAATTAGCTTACTTCGAGCAACAAGAAAATGTCGGGGCCAAAGACATTTATAAAGAGGGAGAGAAACATGCCATAACTAATAAAGAGGATGAATTTACTATTCATAATTTAGGGCATGCTACGCAATTAATTCAAACTTCGGGAATGAATATTCTTACTGATCCTGTTTTTGGAAATTTAGCGCCGGTTATTTATCCCGCAATGACCAAAAATCTAGGACATAATGTTAAAGCCGAAGAGTTGCCACACATTGATGTCATTTTGATATCACACAATCATCGTGATCATGTGGATGTTGATTCTCTTAAAAAATTAGTGATGCATCAGCCAAGGTTATTAGTTCCCATTGGCGATGAGGATTTTTTTAAATCATTAGGGTTTACTAACGTACATGGTTTTGAATGGCACGAACAGATAACATTAACGTCAAACTCTGAAAAGACCGTTACCTTTTGTAGTGTTCCGGCAGATCATCGTTCAGGCCGACATGGTCATGATTCGCATCAATCCTTAGTGATGGGATGGACAATAAGTCCAGAAGATCGTGAAGAAATTCTTTATTTTGCGGGTGATACTGCAAGGATAAATGATGCGCGAATGAAAGGATTAGCGCTGGATATTTATCAGCTTTACCAGCACAAGAATCTACAATTAGAAACGCTTCCTCGCATAATTAACCTGGAGCCAGGTGGACCTAATTATACACGCAAAGATATGTTACCTACTCATCAATCTGCAGTAGATAGTGTTGTTTCTTCTTTTCGATTGGCACTTGCTTTGGAAGAAGTGAGTCGTAAAGATCCTGATGCTAAAACTCATCCTCCTGCAGTCGATTGGTTAGCAACAACGGCGACTATTTTTATGCATCAAAATAAATTTGAATTGGGACCTGATCGTTTCAACGAGAATTATTTTATCTTTACACGCTTGTGTAGTTATTTGCAGATGTCCGATACACAACTTGTAAAGCATGAGAAGAAACAGGAAGGTAAAAGTGCTTCCTGGAGTTTATTCCATCGTCGCAAAGATTTTATTATTTCTGGTGTAAAAGAATTAAAAGAAATAGCAAAACAAATATGGCCTGCTGATTCGCCAAAAAAACAGCAAGAAAATATCGTCAATTTTATTAAGGCACGAACCCATTTCCCATTAATTCGAGAAAAGCTAACCGCTGATGAACCATTCATATCCATTGGTGAACAATCAAGCATTGTTCCGGATACAATGGATCCTATAAATGGGAAATTAAAAGGAGAGAAGAAAGATTCTGATTCGCCATCAGATAACCCTGCTTTTGAAATGTAGCAATAAAGGACTATTGCTGGGTCCTGCCTCGGACAAGCCTAGGCACGTGGGGAGGGGTTCTAACTTTTTGCGTTTACCGGCTACTTCAAGTTAGCGGCCATTTCCTCCCATGCCACCTGTACCAGCATAGCTGCCAACACCACCGCCACCATAATCTTCAGAGTCAGAACCTCTGCTGCCAGAACAAGCGCTAAGTAAGGTCGAAAGACCAAGCAGGGCTTAGAAAATAAATACTATTGCAATCCTTGTCTTTCTCATGATAACTCCGGTGTTGATATTAACTTCTTCTTAATCAATGACTTCTCAGTTTACGCTACTTATATGAGGAAATCATCCAAATTAATTTTTTATCTTTAGTTGTTCATAATTTAAACATAACCGCTTAAATGGTCTATAGTTTTTTCATTGAGTAGTTCGTTTGTTCGAATATAGGGCTCCTAAACTATGAGAGAAAAAGTCACAAATATTACTCTAATTGACATTCTCAAATCTCGTGTTGAAACCTTTCCTGATAAACTGGTCTACACATTTTTAAGTGACAAAGAGGAATATCTAATCACCAATGCTGAGCTTTTACAAAAAGTAAGAGGAGTCGCTTCTTGTTTATTGCCAAAAATATCGAGTGGCTCCAGGGCCATTTTATTACTTCAACCAAGCCTTGATTATATCATTGCATTCTTAGGTTGTTTGATGGCTGGAATCACAGCTATTCCTGCCTATCCTCCCTCTAATACTCGCCATACCCAGCGTTTGTATTCTGTGATTGCTGATGCTTCTGCTTCAGTGATGATTACTACCACGCCGGTGAGTAATCAATATTGTTTCGAAAATTTGCAATTATTCCTGATAGACCACCCCGAAATGGTGGATATTGACGAAGAAAAATTTCCAATAATTACTCAGGATACACTGGCATTTTTACAATACACGTCAGGTTCAACGGGTAATCCTAAGGGGGTGATGATTAGTCATGGAAATATTCTTGCCAATGCGAATGTAATTTCAAAACTTCTTAATAGAAGTGTTCGCAAAGTTTGCTCCTGGTTGCCACCTTTTCATGATATGGGGCTTATTGGTGGAATCTTGTATCCGCTTACAGTGGATGCCGATGTTATTTTAATGGCTCCAACACGATTTTTAAGAAAACCTTTTCTTTGGTTAAAAGCAATTAGTGATCATCAGGTTGATACCTCACCAGCTCCCAATTTTGCCTATGAATTATGTATAAATACAATTACCGAAGAAGAAAAAGCACAGCTTGATTTATCTCACTGGCGTATCGCACTCAATGGCGCTGAACCAGTCAACGCGAAAACTTTGGAAAAATTTGCACAAGCGTTTGCAAGTTGCGGTTTTAAAGCAGAAAGTTGCTATCCAACCTACGGAATGGCAGAAACAACGCTTATGGTTTCAGGGAAAAAGCCAACTGGAAAGACCGTTGTTTTACATGTTGATAAAGAGGCGTTAAAGCGCAACGAGATTAAAAAAGTAGAGGATACTTATCCTAGTAAAATTAGCCTGGTAAGTTGTGGAAAAGTTGATTCAGACCATAAAGTTAACATTATTGTTCCGGGAACAAATCAGGTTTTGGGTTTTTATGAAATTGGTGAGATTACTATCGCAGGTCCCATTGTTGCACAAGGTTATTGGAATAAACCTGAACTCTCAGAACAACAATTCAGGTTGCGTCTTCAAAATAATGAAGAGTTTTTTTTAAAAACAGGGGATTTAGGGTTTAAAGATGAAAATGGTGAATTATTTATAACTGGTCGATTAAAAGATTTAATTATTATTCGCGGTCAGAATATTTATCCCCAAGATCTTGAGGCTTCTGTTGCAGAATCTCACAGGCAATTAATTCCCTCAGGAACAGCTGCCTTTGCTCTAGAAAGCGAAGAAGATTATGAGCTGGTCATCGTACAAGAAGTGCATCGGCATGCTAAAAATTTCGATGAGATCTTCTCAGCTATTTTAAAGTGTTGCTCTGAAGAATTTTCAATTTTACCGTCAAAAATCGTTTTTATTCAACAGTCTACCTTGCCTAAAACTTCAAGTGGCAAAGTGCAGCGAAATTTATGTAAACAAGCATTGTTAAACAATGAGCTGAAAATTATCGCTCAATGGCAAAGAGGATTTGAACAGGGTCCTTCTGATTCTGGGCAATCCTCACAGCAAATTGATGAATTACAGCGATGGATGAAACAATGGTTATCATCGGAACTAAAAATTGACGAGCAGCAAATAATACCAACAATAAATTTTGCGCATTACGGTATCGATTCGTTAAAAGCAGTGCGTTTTTGCGTGGCTCTTGAAGAAAAGCTAAAAACAAAAATTAATCCAAGTTTGTTATGGACTTACTCAACAATAGAACAATTAGCGGGATATTTAATGGGAGGTCTTCCCGAAAATGAAACTGTGCAATTACATAATGCCCACTTTGAACCTATTGCAATTATAGGTATGAGTTGTCGATTTCCAGGACAAGTGGATAACCCCGAAACCTTTTGGCAACTATTAGAGAACGGTAGGGATGGTATTACAGAAATTCCTTCTGAACGCTGGAATATAGCTGACTATTATGATCCAAAACCTGCTACCCCCGGAAAAATGATCAGTCGCAAAGGAGGTTTTATCGATAATATTGATAAATTTGATGCGACTTTATTTAACATTAGTTCAAGTGAAGCCAATGAGATGGATCCCCAACATCGATTATTACTTGAATTAACTTGGGAAGCGTTGGAATGCAGTGGTATCCCCCCATTATCATTAGATAATACTAGTAGTGGGGTTTTTGTTGGTATTTCTTCGAATGACTATAGTCATCTCAAGTTAAATTTTTATGCTCAGGATGTAAATGGTTTTTATGGCTTGGGGAATGCTCACAGTGCGGCTGCTGGTAGAATTGCTTATTTTTTCGGCACACGTGGTCAAGCATTTGCAGTAGATACAGCCTGTTCATCTTCTTTGGTTGCAGTATCCAACGCTTGTCGGGATTTACAGACCAACAGTTGTGATTTGGCAATTGCTGGAGGAGTAAATCTTATTCTTGAGCCTTCTTTAAGCATTAGCTTTTCTCAAGCAGGCATGCTTTCTCCTGATGGCAAATGTCAGGTATTTGATGCAAATGCAAATGGTTATGTGCGTAGTGAAGGTGGTGGCGTTGTAATTCTTAAACGACTTAGTGATGCAAAGCGTGATAGAAATAAAATTTTAGCAGTGATAAAAAGTGCTGTTGTAAATAGTGACGGTCATAGTAATGGTATTACTGCTCCTAGTCCTGTTGCCCAAAAAGAATTAATCACTAAAGCAATTCATTTAGCAAATTTACCCATTGATGCAATTGGTTATGTTGAAGCGCATGGTACAGGCACTCGCTTAGGTGATCCTATTGAATTTAATGCATTAAAAGATATTTTTGCTACAGGATCTCGAGAGACACCTTTGTGTATTGGGTCAGTAAAAACAAACATTGGCCATCTGGAGGCTGCAGCAGGAATGGCAGGGCTCATTAAAACAATTCTAATATTGCAGCATAAAAAAATCCCAGCCAATTTACATTTTAACCAGGTGAATCCTTTAATTGATTTGGATCAAATACCTGCGCGTGTTCCTGTCAATCTGGAGTCTTGGGAAACCACGGCAACTTATCCTATCCGTTATGCTGGCGTAAGTTCTTTTGGATTTACAGGAACTAATGCGCATTTGGTATTGGAAGAAGCACCACAATCAATAGAACAGCCTACCACAACCCCTGAACGGCCGGTTCATATCCTTACACTCTCGGCACACTCACAGGATGCTTTGAAAGCACAACGCAGTAATTTATTAGCATTGCTTGAACACGAAAAAATGCTCAATTTACCGAGTCTTTGTCACAGTTTGAATACCGAAAGAAGTCACTTAGATTTTAGGCTTGCTGTATACGCACAGACGGTTGATGAATTAAAGATTAATTTACAAAATGCTTCTATTCAGTCTATGCCACCTTGTGGTTTAAAAAAAATTGCATTTTTATTCACTGGCATGGGATCACAATATTCAGAGATGGGTAAGCAACTTTATCGCACTCAACCTGTGTTTAAAGCGGAGGTAGATTATTGTTGTCGGATTGTTAATGAGTATTTTCCTGAATGCATGCAAGAGGTGATGTTTAATCCACAAAAAGGGACATTTCTGCAAGAGTCTGAGTATTCTCAGCCCGCTTTATTTATCCTTGAATATGCATTGGCTCGATTATGGCTTCATTGGGGTATTAAACCAACTGCCGTGATTGGCCATAGCTTAGGAGAGTATGTCGCTGCAACTATTGCGGGCATGATGCGTATAGAAGATGGGTTAAAGTTAATCGTTTGGCGCGCAAGGCTTATGCAAATGCAAAAGCCAGGGGCTATGCTAGCTTTGGTAGTCGATGGCAATAAAGCACAGGAATTATTGAAGATAGTCCATAATGAAATTCCTGATGCGATATTAGCGATTGCCGCTATTAATAGTAAAACCCAAACTGTTTTTTCAGGGGATATGACAGCAATCTCGCGATTAGAATCTTTTTGTCAGACCTTAAAGATTAAAACAACAAAACTAGATGTGGCGCATGCTTTTCATTCAGAGCTTATGCAACCAATGATCAGGGAATTTACCCAGATTGCTAATACCATAACTTACAGCAAACCTACTATGCTGGTTATCTCTAATGTGACAGGAAAGGCGCTTGAATCTATAGATGGGCATTATTGGGCCGAACATGTGCTGGCTAAGGTTAATTTTAGTGTGGGGATCAATGAATTAATCAAAGAAAACTATACTATTTTCTTTGAAATGGGCCCTCAACCTGTCTTGTTGAGTTTCGCAATGGCTCATCATCCCACCCCAGATGAAGCATTGTGGTTAACATCTTTGAAAAAAGGACAAAAAGATTGGGATATTCTTTCTGGAACACTAGTATCAATTTATCGAATGGGAATTGATATAGATTGGTTTTCTTTTGATAATCCTTATCAAATTAAACCTTGCCCTCAAGTTTTACCAACCTATCCTTTTCAACGTCAACGATATTGGTTACCACTTGATAAGTCTGACAATAAAAGACCTGAAAAAGATTATCTCGAACAAGTATTAAATAAATCTGTTTATCAAATCGGTTGGGAGAAACTATCTTCGCCAATGGCTATAGTCAATAATAAATCAGAGCTTTGGCTAATTTTTGCCAATGAGGAGAATACTGACACACTGGAAAAAATGTGCAGTGATCTTGATAATGTCATTGTGGTTAAGCCTGGTGAGATTTATAGCGAGAATAAAAATAGTGTCACCCTCAATCCAATAGATGTTAGTCATTTTCAACAGCTGCTTAACAACATCTCATTGCCTTTTAGTGTAATTTATTTTTGGGGATTTCAAAAAAATAAGGTCTCCTCACTAAGTAACAAAGAATTTAATAACTTTTTGCAAAGGGCTTGTTCTGGCATGCTGAATTTAGGACAAGCGCTAGCCACAGCAAAAAATATCAATAAAATTTGGGTTGCAACCAGTGCGGCACTTTCTCCTTTTAAAGCCGAATATATGCCTTTATCCATGACTTTAGTGGGTATGTGTAAAACATTAGTGCTTGAATATCCTAAGTTAGATTGTCAGTTAGTTGATTTTGAATCAGGTGCTACAGGGGAGGAGGTCGCTAATCACCTGTTGCAATTGATAGGCCGTAATTATGAAGAATTAGTGATAGCTGTGTCTCAAAATAACTATTATGCCCAACGACTCGATGATTATACTCTTAAATTATCGCGCAATAAGGTGATTAATGCCGAAGCATCTTATCTTATTACTGGTGGATTTGGTGGAATTGGCTTTACCTTATGTCAATGGTTAATACAGCAAGGAGCCCGCTTTATTGTCTTGCTAGGAAGACGGGAACTCAACGGTATTCAGGAGCAATTAGACACACTGGTGACAGCTGGCGTTACTATTTCTTACTTCCAGGCAGATGTTAGTAATTTTAAGCAGTTAAAAAATACATTGCTTAGTGTTCAGCAAAAAATGCCTGCCATTGAAGGGATTTTTCACACAGCGGGAGTATTGGCTGACAGTTTGTGGCTAAGTCTAAACTGGACGCATTTTGAGGATGTTTTTCAGGCAAAAATTCAAGGTTCTTGGAATTTACATTGTTTAAGTATTGAACTGAAACTTAATCTCCGGCATTTTATTTTATTCTCCTCAATAAGTTCCTTGCTAGGTTCTTCAGGACAAGCAAATTATGCTGCTGCGAATGCTTTTCTTGATGGTTTAGCACATTACCGTCATCAGTTAGACCTGCCTGCCTTGGCCATCAATTTTGGTCCTTGGGAAAGGCTTGGAATGACGCGTCGTCAAAATCAATCCTGGTTAGAGGTTGGAATTCAAAATATTCCAGTACAAGAGGGAATGGCAACATTAGAGGCAATGATGTCTTCTTCTGCTACCGAGCTTTGTTTACTACCGCATACTGTTTCTGAAAACAAACTGCGGGCATTTCCCAGGAGTCACAGAAAACTATTATCTCGGATAGTTCAGACTGAGAAAATTCAAAAAGTAAATGATGAACCTTGGCAGAATTTAAAGGATCTTAGTAAAGAAGAACAGTTGCTTTATATCAACGATGTATTATTTACAGCCATTCAAAAGATATTACATTTACCAGAGAATAAACCGATCACTGGAGACAATACCTTATTGTCTTTGGGCATGGACTCCTTATTAGCAGTTGATTTATTGCATAAGTTAAAAGCTAAACTGCCTCCTGAGGTCAACTTAACAGCTCAAGTATTACTTTATGAAAATCATTCTATTTATACATTGATTGAAGTAATTCAGCAGCAATTGAGCAGCGTTAAGCAAACAAGGAGTGATTCCAATGTTTTGATGCCGCCAAACTCCCAATTCATGCAGCTTTCCCTGCAACAAGTAAGAATATGGCGTCATATACAGCAACAACCAGACAATCCTGCTTATGTTGTTTCATACTCTCTCGAATTAAACGGTATTATTGATGCCGATATTTTAGAGCAGAGTATACAAGCTGTTATTAATCGTCATGACATGCTGCGTTGTAGCTTTCATTCTTATTTGGGCAATATTTTTCAATATTGCCATGAGAAGGTAGCATTTAATCTCGATCGTCTCGATTTTAGTAAACTCTCCGATGAGGAGCATGACTTATATATCGAGAAACAATTAAGGCAAGTTGGTCATCAGCAATTTGATTTAGCTCAGGCACCTTTATTCAAAAGTACCTTAATTCAGTGTGCAAGGGAGCGGGCATTATTGACTGTTAACATTAGTCATTTACTTACTGATGGAGCAAGTAGCCTCATTGTTTTGCAAGATATATTGCATTTTTATCATTTATATTTAACCCATAGCTATACATCGCTGCCAGCTGCTGTCCCTTATCAGTGCTTTATCAATTGGCAGCTACTAAATCTTGTAAATGGTAATTATCAGCATTACGCCAACTTTTGGCGTGAGAAATTAAAAAACTTTAATCCTCCCCAGTTACCGGTCGACAAAGAGCGACAAATGTCAATGACACCACAGGTAGGGAGCAAGGAAATTATTCCTGTCACAATAAGACAATTAAAAGCATTACAGCATATGGTAAAGCAGAATCAAACAACGATTGCTACTGTGTTATTAGCTATCTATGGTCTTCTGCTGACTAACATGGCTAATACAACCCATGCGTTCGTTACAGTTTTAGTCTCAGGGCGAGATTTAGAGGACTATAAGACAACTGTAGGAAATATCGCCAACGAAGTACCCAGTATTTTGCATTGTAAACCAGAGTACAGCTTTATTGAATTTATTCATAAAATCCAGGACGATTTTGCTAAATCACTTCCTTATCAATATTTTCAACCAGAACAGATGGTCGAGCTCGATTTACCTGTTCCTGATACTTCTTTTGATTTTCAAGTTTTGCAGCCTGAGCAATTTGATGTTGGTTTTTCGATGAAACCAGTTTGCTTGAAACAACCCAATATCCCATTGTGGGGAGAGAAACCCCGAAAACTATCACTTAAGTGGACCTATGATGGCAGTTTATCTGGGTACATAAAATACCGAAGTGATTTATACAACACAGAGACTATTGTTGATTTTGTTCAACAATTCCTGAAAGTGTTGGCAGAGATTATTAAAAATCCAACTATAACTTGCAAAGAACTTATTGCTCTGAGTAAGGAGATAAGGGTATGGAAGGGGTAGAAGTAATTAAAACATCTTCAATGGATATTTTCAGGGATTATGATATTCGTGGTGTTATCGGTAAGTATCTTAATAAGAATACTTATTATACTTTAGGATTGGTTATTGGTTCAGAATTACGAGAGCTGTTTCAACAAAACTGTATTATTGTTTGTCGAGACAGTCGAGAAAGTAGCGAGGAATTTGCAAAAGCATTGTCTTATGGATTGTTACTTGCTGGTGTTAATGTAATTGATATTGGCTGTTTACCCACCCCTGTGCTTCATTTCGCAATGAATTTTCTCAAATGCTCATCAGGGTTAATGGTAACTGCAAGTCATAATCCCAGTAATTACAATGGACTGAAAGTCATATTGTCTGGGAAGAATTATCACGGTGCAGGTCTTGAAGGGTTATATCATCGCATAATTGAAAGTAACTATTTAATCCAAAATAGTCATGGCAGGTTAACAAACTATGATTCTGATAAATTAGTCGCTCACTATATTGAAACTATCAAAGATGATATTCAGTTAACAAGAAAACTACGAGTGGTCGTTGACAGCGGAAATGCGATAGCCGGTAAAGTAGCACCTCAGTTATTAGCCGCTTTAGGTTGTGACGTTATTCCTTTGTTTTGTGATGTACAAAGTTCTTTTACTAATCATCATCCTGATCCTGCGTTGGAAGAGAATTTGTATGATTTGGCGAAAATTGTGCAACAAGAAAATGCTGATTTGGGGGTGGCTTTTGACGGTGACGGTGATCGTCTAGGTGTTGTGGACAACTACGGTAGAGTAATTTGTGCTGATAAAGTATTACTCGCATTTGCTGCTGCTTTATTAGAACAACAACAAAATGCTGCGATTGTTTTTGACATTAAATGCAGTCAGCAATTAACTGACTATATCACTGCCCATAAAGGTAGAGCGATTATGACTAGAACAGGCATGGCTCATATCATAGAAAGTATGGTGAAGCATAAAGCAGTGCTTGGAGGTGAATTTTGCGGTCATTTTTATTTTTATGATCGCTGGTTTGAACATGACGATGGGATTTATGCCGCTGCCCGCGTCTTGGAATTATTAAGCCAATATCCAGCGGATGCGTATAGCTTCTATAATCAATTCCCATCAGCAGTTGCAACAGGAGAACTGAAAATAGCAATTGCTGAACATAAAAAACAACTATTCATGGAGCAGCTTTTAGAATTGGCTCCATTCATAGGGGGAGAGGTTTTGTATATTGATGGATTGCGCGTTAAGTTTCCAAACGGTTGGGGACTGATACGATCATCCAACACAACACCCTATCTCACAGCTCGTTTTGAAGGAAAAACAGAGCAGGACCTGGAGTTAATTAAATTATTATTTCGCGAATTAATCTTGAGCATCAATCCTAAATTAGAGATTCCTTTTTAGACTACATTATTATTGAGCTTTATTTTAACGAAAATAGCAGCCCTATTTAAAAGGGTCTTGGGTTTACAATTCAACGCTTTGGCAATGATATGACAAAAAAAACAATCGCTATATTTGACTTCGATGGCACACTGACAACAGGAAGATCCAGTCGCTTAATGTTCTTTAAACATTTAGTCGGACGCTCTAAATTATTCAGTGGCTTATTTATGGAGTACTGCCAACATGGCATGAGTAAATTAAATCTTTTTAAAAAAACTTCCAGAGGGGCTTACCTGGATAACTTTTTACTCAACGGATTTAGCCAGCGGGAGCTACGATTTCAGGCAGAAAATTTCATCACACATATATTAGTAAATCACATTCGTAAAGAAGCACTGGAGCGTTTATATTTTCACCAGAAGGAAGGGCATATTTGCATGATTATTAGTGGGGCATTAGATATTTATCTGAAACCTTGGGCTAAGCAGTATCAAATCGAGGAAGTCATTTGTACCGAACTTGAGTTTGATCCTATCACCGGCAAAAGTACTGGACGCATGTTAAATCCGTATTGTTTAGGTCAAGAGAAGGTTGAGCAATTCAAGAAATTGTATAGCAATCGAAATGATTATATTATTTATGCATATGGTGATAGTCCTCATGATCTCGAGCTCTTAAACTATGCAGATCATGCATTTTATAAATGCTTTAACTAATCAACAAATGCAATAACGCAGATGGAAAGTAACTATCTGAACTAGTCAAAAATTATTAAATTAGTAAAATTGCTTGATCCTCTGGAAAAAACTTTACAAATACCGTATAAAATGAAGCTTATCTCGTAGCATCAAAAAGTTATTTAATAATTATAAAAAAGGATGAGCGCATGACATATAGAACGCGAATAATCGCGCTGGGGTGTGTTCTATCACTTAATGCCTCGGCAGAAAGTTACCTACCAGCTATTTCGCTTGAAGAGACACAAGGCAATCGTTGGTCTCTTATAGCAAGTTTGGGCTACGGACAATATCAACATATGTACAGTAACGAGGGTAAAACTCCATTAGGACGTTTGGCAGTCGCTGCAGAATTACTTACAACAACGCAAACTGCATTTGGATTGGAAGTGGGGGTGCAGAATGGTAATCGCATGCGCGTTGCTGTGCCAGTGAATACTTTGGACATTTTGGGCGGTGTTGTTAAAACTACAGTAAAACCCATGTTGGATTTGCTCCTTACTGCAAATACCACTCCCATCAATGAAAGTTTGCTTTTTACGCAACTTAAGGGGGGGATTGCTTACCGCCAGTGGCAAATGGAGACTGATTTTATCAGTAATAAAACGGAGCTAGCCGGAGAAGTGCAGGCGGGTTTTGGTTATCCTCTTACGGAAGTAACCAGCTTGAATCTGCTTTATCAGGGGGTTTTTGGAGGTAATCCTAGGCTTCGTCAGAACTCTTGGAGTGACAGTTGGCATTTTTCGAGCATTCCTGTGCAGCATGGTATACTATTTGGCTTCTCAGTTATAGCCTAATCAAAGTGGGTTGCTTCACAGCGTCGCAATGAACATCGACGTTTTTGCGATAAAAGCGAAGCAATCCAATTCAGTGTTATTTAAGTTTTTATGGCTTGCCTCATTGCGTTTATGATGAGTATTGTTAGGGACATGTCAATTCGAAATTTTTATCGCAATCGTCATATTCAGATTATAAAGAATTGAGCCATTCTCAGTTTTTACCTCAATATAGTCGCTTCCATTATCTGAATAGAAATGGATGTCTCCTGCGGATGCATTAAGATTAATCTTAAGACCGTTATTGAGATCCAGGAAAACACTTTTATAAGCCGCAATTGCTTGTTCGATTCTGTCAGTTAGGGCACTCACGGATCACTCCTTTGATGTCTTATAATCCTTGTTGAATATTATAGGTTATTCTATTGCGTTATATTTTGTTAGAATTGCTCATTTCGTATAAGGATTTTAAAGGGGAGTTACCTCTGTGGAAACTTATGTCTCTAAATCCGAATGGGATCTTCCTAAAAAGCTTAGTGCTTTTTTTTGGCATTTTATAAAAAAACAACCAGTTGCGTTCACTCTTTTTTTTCTAGCTCCCATTGCTATGGTGCTTGAAACCACTGTTTTTCCTTATGCCCTTAAAATGATTGTTGATGGTCTAACTACACAACAAAATAATCGTTCAGCCGCTTTTTTAGCTGTAGCCCCTGCTTTGTGGTTAGGTGGTGGGGCATGGGTCATTTCGGTGTCGATTATTCGTTTGCAGAATTGGTGGCAAGGTTATGTAATTCCAAAGTTTCAAGCACAAGTTCGTATGTCAGTTTTTAGTTATTTATCAAGACATTCTTATTATTATTTTTCAAATCAAATGGCAGGTAGTCTGGCCAATAAAGTCAATGACTTGCCACGTTCACTTGAAACAATTCGCATGATCATTAGTTGGAATATTATTGCTACGTTCAGTGCTATTTTGGCTTCTTTATTAGTACTGATAACGATTAATGTTTGGTTTGCAGTGATATTACTCACTTGGGTGATCATTCAATTTTCAATAAGCCTCTATTTTGCGCGAAATATTAATCATTATTCCGAAGAAAATGCAGAGGATAAAAGTGAATTAAGCGGTAGGATCGTGGATACTTTAGGAAATATAGGGACTGTAAAATTATTTGCCCGCACGCATGATGAATTAGAATATCTCACTAAAAGCCAAAAACGTGAAGCAAAGAGCAATAAAAAATTGATTATTTACATGAATGTATTTCGTCTCTTTCTCGACATTCCTGTGACAATCATGCTGGGATTAACCGTATTTCTTCTTATCGTTTTTTGGCAACATCAGTTAATTTCCACTGGTGACCTGGTGTTTATTTTCAGTTCCGTTTTATCCATCATGACTCAGATGTGGATGTTAAGTCATGCAATGGCTGATCTATTTCGTGAAATAGGCATCGCCAAACAAGCATTGTCACTCATTATGACGCCTATAGAGGTCACAGATGTTAAAAATGCAAAGCAATTGCAAGTGACTGAGGGACGTATTGCCTTTGAAAATGTGAGTTTTCATTATCAGAAAGGAAATAGGGTTTTTCAAAATAAGTCTGTAATTATTCATCCTCAAGAAAGAGTAGGCTTGGTAGGATATTCGGGCAGTGGTAAAACGACATTTATCAACTTAATTTTACGCTTTTTTGATGTAGAGGCAGGACGCATTCTTATCGATGGACAGGATATTAGCCTCGTTACCCAAGATTCCCTGCGAGCGGCGATTAGTATGATTCCCCAGGACCCCACATTGTTTCATCGTAGTTTATTCGAAAATATTGCGTTTGGACATTTAAATGCAACAGAAGAACAGGTGATAAATGCCGCCCAGCAGGCCCATTGCCATGAGTTTATTACTAATTTGCCGCAAGGTTATGAAACCTTGGTGGGGGAAAGAGGAATTAAGTTATCAGGTGGACAGCGGCAGCGAATTGCTATTGCGCGGGCGATTTTAAAAAATGCCAAAGTTCTGATTTTGGATGAAGCAACGTCGCAGCTTGATTCTTTAACCGAAGAGTCAATACAAGCCTCTCTATTTGAGCTAATGCGAAATAAAACGACATTGGTTATTGCTCATCGATTATCAACTTTACTACACATGGATAGAATCTTGGTTTTTGATAAAGGGATTATTGTGGAAGAAGGATCGCACAAAGATTTGATTAAACAAGGTGGTTTATACAAGGCAATGTGGGATGCGCAAATAGGTGGTTTCTTGCCAGAAAAAAGAAACGCTAGTCCCTCAAACTAAGATGAGGACATGTCAATGAGAGATGGTGAGTTTTATGCAGGCGGGTTAGAGCTACGTTTTTTTCATAATGATGAATTTGAAGATGTTAGGACCCCAGCATGCAGCGATAAAGCTGCTGCAACTGCCCGAAATGCATTACGAATTTTAATGATGGGATGGCACGAAAACTGGCCAGAGATTATCTCTCCTCAAATTATTCAAGCAGTCTTTGTTCGTCGCGATAGGGAATTAATGCGAGGTATGCGCTTAGCCTTTCAGGAAGGTTTTGAGACTATTTATAAGCAACTACAAGCACAAGATCAATTATCCCCAGCGCAATTAACACAAGCAGAATTCTATATTAGCAGTTGTTTAACGCTGTTACCGTATAGTGATATTAATCCCTACGAATCAATTACTATACCACAACGGATAAATAACGAATGGCGCTTGGTTAACTATAAAGTTGTGCCTATTGAATTAACACCGACTAATGGCTTTCATAAATTATTTATCCAGGATGAAGATAGAGTATTTGCTTATGGATTAGAACCTATTGCTGATAAGGAAGCACAATCTCATCTTATATTTATGGGCACAACTTATCCAGCTGGACAAGGGTTCAACGAGCAAGTGAATTCTGATCTAAAAGGATTTGATACGGTTGGTAATAATTTGTATCTCAGTGGGCGTAGCCGAATACTTGCCTGGCTTGCAACACAGACTCAGAAAGTTAAAGTTTGTGGGACAAGCTTGGGAGGCTCTTTATCACTTCTGTTTTCTATTGATCAAGGCGATAAATTATCCCAGGTACATGCACTAAATCCTGCTGGTCTTTATGATTCCTGGTTTAAGGATCATATTGACAATTGGGAAACGCTAACCACCAAACCGGAGGTCACTGTATTGAGAGGCGGGAAAGATCCTGTTTCTCGATTTGGCGCCTGGAAGTCTGAGTGGAATATTTTTCATGTAATTCCTCCGGCTAATAAACAAGGGCCTAACAAGTTTGTTGATCATGCTCTTAATTATACAGGTTTTGCCGAAACACAATTTATCAAGATAGATACAGCATCGGATAATGAGGAAAATAAGCGACGTAACTTCTGGCTTTATACTTTAGGTAGAGGGTTTATCTATTATACAGGTGTGGTTCCATACCTCTATGTCATTCGCCCTGGGTTACGCTTTGTTGCAAACCACAAAATGCAAATGGTATTGACGTGTGCCTTATTTTTACTTTTTACTCTTTTACCTATTTTTTTACCGAGTATAGTGCTTCCTGCTTTGGGTTTGGCCGCTATGCTTATCAATGCATTTGTATCGAGCGTTGTTATTGGTTTTTTAGCCGACAAAACCTTATGGTTTTTCGTTGATTTATACAAGAACGAAAGCGATTCAAAATTTTCAAAATTTTTAGGTTGGCTACGTCAACAATCTGCTTTTACGCTCACAGCTCTTGGCCTTGGCGCTGCATCAGCAGGGCTATCTCTTTCCTTGTTCCTTGTGGGACCTCTATTATTTCCCTCTATTTTATTTGTCTTAGCCAGTATAACTTTGGTGATTTATCTTCCCTATAAGATCAATGAAATGCTCAGTGTAGTATTCAGTAACGGAAAAATTCCCCCACCAGCCTGCCATGAGCCCTCAGTCACAAGAAATCCCTCTTTAGATATATACACGAATAAACAAGAAGAAATATTCAGCTTGAAAGAATTGGGTGACTATTATAAAGCCAAGCGAGAGCTTGTGAAAAATAAACCCTTTATACCCCTAGAAGATAAGCTGGATAAAAAGAATAGATTTGGTGGTCGTTCAAAAAAAGAATTACTTAGCCAAAGCTTACTTGAAGATAGTAATAAAACGTTTGTTACTGTAAATGATACAGCAGCAAAAATTTATGATATGAGACAAACTGTACGCCTGATGAATCGTATTGGGTTTTATCCAGAAGAAACGTTTAAAGAGATCTTAAAAGAAAATCATGACAATTATCAAAGAGGTAAACCAGAAAATCTCTTGAAATATTAGCGAATACTTTCTGGATGCCTCGGACAAGCCGAAAGATACAGTTGCCTATTCCTCTTCGTGCCTCGGCTTGTCCGGGGCATCCGGAGGACGTTCAAAATTAAAATCTTCACGCTAGTCTTCTCAGTTTTCTTCGCTGAAAGCTTCCAGTCCGGCAACGTCTGTAATTACATCAAAACATTCCTGACCGCGACAGATGTAGGCACAGCATTCCTTTTTAACAGTTTTGATGGCCAATGCTTCTGGAAGTTTCTCTGCATTGTTTGGGATGGCATAAGTATAATTATTTCCGCCTTTTGCAATCTTCCTCCACGCATTAATTGCTTTGGGGGCGCCGCGAATAACAATGATAGTTGGTGGAGTTAAATAATCTCTTAGGCCTAGCGACAAGGAGCAATGTTCAGCTGGATAGCGAATTAATAAATTCCAAGCAGATTTTAAGGTCTGTTCAGCTGCTTGAATGTAGCGCATTTCTCCCAACAGATAACCTAATTTAAGCAGGCCGCGGACTAAAATGCCATTCCCAGAAGGAGTAGCATCATCCATCATGGATTTAGGACGATACAATAATTTTTCATGATTTTCTGCTGTAAAAAAGAAGCCTCCTGCTGTTTCATCCGGGAAATCAGTTAAAACAGCTTCGGCAAGCTCGATAGCAAATAATAAATGGTCAGTATTCCACGCTACTTCTAGAGAGGTGAGCAAGGCATCTAATAAAAAAGCATAGTCATCAAGATAAGCAAGTAAATAAGCCTTGTCATTTTTATAACTTGCTGATAAACGCTGACCATCCCACATGTTAGTTTGAATGAAGTTAATGGCCTCTTGTGCCGAAGTAATATATTTCTTTTCATTTAAACAATCTCCGGCCAACAACATGCCCTTAATCATTAATGCATTCCATGAGGCTAAAATTTTTTCATCACGAAAAGGAGGAACTCGCTTATTACGCGCAACTAATAATTTATGGTTTGCTGAAGCAATGAATTCTTTTGTTTTAGGCAGAGGAATGTTTAAAGTTTTACTAACAGAGTAAGGAGTTTGGGCAATATAAAAATGCCAATGCTTTTCAAAGTTAGGAGGTTTATCAATGCCATAATGCAATGCAATCGCAGCATACTCGTCGTGTGAGAGTAAAGATTGAATTTCAGTTCTTTCCCAACGATAGAATTTTCCTTCCACACCTTCAGAGTCAGCATCCAGGCTGGAATAATAGCCGCCCTCGGGGGATGTCATCGTTGTCATTACCCATTTAGCGGTTTCTTTTATAATTTTTTTAAAAAGCGATTTTGGAGAATCTTTAACGGCAAGGGAATAGAGTGTTAATAATTGGCCATTGTCGTAGAGCATTTTTTCAAAATGAGGGATACGCCACTTTTTATCCACTGTATAACGATAAAAACCACCTCCTAATTGATCATAGATTCCTCCTATTGCCATGTGTTTTAAGGTGTCTAAAGCGAGTGGGGAATGATTCTCCAATAAAAAAACTAATTTGCTTGCTTGTGGAAATTTAGGCGCTCCTCCAAATCCCCCATCTTGTTTATCATAATTCTGCTCAAGATAATCGAGGGCAACTTGTAGAGGTTGGTTACTTAGGGAAAGTGCAAAAGTCTTATTTTGTTGTTGTAAAATTCGTCTTAATTCCATCCCTTGTTTTTTGATATCGTTTTGCTGAGTTTTATATAAATTAGCAATGACTTGCAAAATAGTTTTAAAACTAGGCATTTGATAGCGTTCTTCTAATGGGAAATAAGTGCCACTAAAAAAAGGAGTAAGGTCAGGTGTTAGAAAAATTGTAAGCGGCCAGCCTCCACTTTGTTGGCTTAGATAGTAATGTGAAGTTTGGTAAATTTTATCTAAATCAGGTCGCTCTTCTTTATCAACTTTAATATTGATAAACAATTGATTCATTAATGCTGCTGTTTCCTGATTCTCAAATGACTCATGGGCCATCACATGACACCAGTGACAGGCTGCATACCCTATAGAAAGTAGAATGGGTTTATTTTCTCGTTGTGCTTTATGAATTGCTTTTTCTCCCCAAGGATACCAGTCCACGGGATTATAAGCATGCTGTTGGAGATAAGGGCTTGGTTCATGAATCAAATGATTTGCAGATGGATGAGACATAATTTAATCGCTTTAAAATAGCTTTCTCTTGTTACTATAGCAAAACCTTGTATAAGTCGAATAAAGAAGGTTAAAGCTTATTAAGCTTTAACCTTTGGAAAAAACTATTGACCTGGGGCAGTAGTTGTAGAAGGTGCTGTTGTAGCTGGTACAGTTGTAGTTGAAGTTGTTGAACTTGGGGTTTCAACGTCAGCAGGCGTACTGGTAGATGCCGGTGCATTGACTAAGTATTTCTTGGCAAAATCAGTTCCTATGCATTCACCAATTTTACGGCCCCAAGTATTGGCTGTGTCATTATCAATCGTTGCAGGTAAGCTTGAATAGAATTCAGTTTGACATTTTTCAAAACTAGGCGAGATGAGCGATACGCATTTAGTGTTGTCTATATTGCGATCCTCGAGCTTCTTCTTAAGAGATGCATCTTCAAAAAATCCCTGACAAATCATTGAAGGTGCCAATGATTTTAGTTGAGCAAACCATTTATCTTTTGGCATCTCAGATGGTTGACCAGTAGCAGAGCTGTCAGTCGATGAGCTTGAGCTGCCTGGAGTTGGTGTTGCAACTAAGTATTTGGTTGCAAAATCAGTACCTATACATTCTCCAATAGTGTGTCCCCATTTAGAGGCACTTTCTTTATTTATTGAGGAAGGTAAACTTGAATAATATTGCGTTTGACATTTCTCAAAGCTGGCAGGAATTAAAGAAACACATTTAGTATTATCAATTTTTAATTCTTCCATGCGTTTTTTTAATGAAGCATCTTCAAAAAAGCCTTGGCAGATAACAGTAGGCGCAACTTCTTTTAATTTTCCTAACCAATCATCCTTGGTCATTTCAGTTGGAGAAGCCGCTAAACCTTGTAATGGTAACAGTACTATTCCAAGGCCTATCAAAGTCTCTAATTTGGATTTCGTTGACATTTTTATTATTCCCTTAATCGCCACGTACTCTACAAGAATAGACAAAAAAATATAGTTTTACTAAAGAAAAATTCATTTATTTCTCAATCATCTAAACATTTTCTTTATTTTGTTCTAAAATTTTTCAGTATGTTCGTGCTTATGGGCAAAAGGTATTCAAAATTGGCTGCCTATTGTTACGGATGAGGAAAAAAATTATGAAGTCAATTCACTATGCAAAAACTAACACGTAAATTTTATGATAGAGACACAATTGTTGTCGCTGAGGATCTTTTGGGGAAATATTTGGTTCATCATGTTGAAGGGATTAAGCGCATTGGCAGAATTGTTGAAGTTGAGGCTTACTTGGGCCAACATGATCTCGCAGCACACTCCTCCAAGGGTATAACTCCTCGTACCCAAACAATGTTTGGTCCCCCTGGCTATGCGTATGTCTATCTCATTTATGGTATTCATCATTGTGTTAATGTTGTTACCGAAAAAGAAGGCAATGGCTCGGCTGTGCTTCTGCGAGCTATAGAACCTATTTGTAATATTACAGCACGTACAAAAGGCCCTGGTCTGTTGTGTAAGGCAATGCAAATTGATAAACGCTTAAATGGTCATGACTTGTTAAGTGATAACTTTTTCATTGCTCAAATGTCTGAAGAAAAACCAATAGCAATTCAAAATAAACCGAGAATTGGTGTCGCTTATGCTAAGCATTGGGCGGATGAGTTGCTGCGATTTTATATTAAAGATAATCCCTTTGTTTCTAAACTATAGGGAATTTATGATGTTATATGCTGCAAGTAAGCAATAGAACCGTCTTCATGGATTTCTTTGATAGCTTCAGCAAATAAATAGGTTGCATCAAGAACTACCACCTTTTTTTCTAACAAATCTTGATGCACTCGAAAAGGAGGAATGCTGTTAGTAATAATTATTTTTTCAAGATAAGGTAGGGAAAGTACTATATTGGCATCTTCGACAAAAATGCCATGTGTGGCACATACGATAATTCGCTTCACACCTTTTTTATTTAGAGCTTCAGCGCAGAGTTTGATTGTGGTTCCCGTGCTAATTATATCGTCAATAATAACGGCAATGCCGTCTTTAAGCTCACCTATAATTTCCTGGCTACTTGTGACAATCTCTAAATTTCTTTTCTTGTCTATAAATGCTTTTCCTACTTCTCTTTGAAGCAGGTGAGAAAGTGTTTCTCTTAGTTGTTCTGCTCGTTTTAGACCACCGCTATCTGGAGAAACAATGGTGATGTCTTCATTTTTTATAAGTGTTACCAGGTAGCGAGCAAATAAGACTTGTGCTTCCAAGTGTTCTGTAGGAATGCGAAAAGCATTTTGAAATGCTGCCAGATTGTGAATGTCTAGAGTGAGAATGCGATCGGTACCCATCGCTTCAAATAATTGTGCGACATAGCGCAAGGTAAGGGGATCGCGAGCTTGAGTACGTCTGTCTTTACGGGAAAAGGCTAAATAAGGAATAACTGCTGTAACTTGGCAGGCAGAGGCATCTTTCAAGGCGCCAATGAAGAATAATAGTTGACATAATTTGTCGTGAACACTTTGTTTATCATCATGAAATAACGACTGCACCAAAAAAACATCCCGTCCTCGCACATTTTCAAGCGACCGTACATTGCGCTCACCATCTGTAAATTCTTTTTCCTCATGAGAGGAAAGCGGAAGTTCTAGATGTGTCGCAATTTTTTGCCCCCAATTAAGTGATGTATTCAATGCAAAAAGTTTAATTTCCATATTAAATTTCCTGTTCCAGGATAGAATAAACCTTGGTTGCGAGCTTATTCGGGGCTGCTAAAAAATTATATTTAACGCGAGTTTCACCTACTTCATAATACAGTTTATTTATCCCTGCAAACAAAAGTGTACCACCGGCTTCCTTCAGTATAACTTCTGGACCACAAAGATCCCATAAATGACAATGTCCTGAAAAATTGAAATACAGATCTGCTTCCTTCTTGGCAATTTTTCCTAGTTTAAGCCCCAGAGAACCACATTTGAAAATTTGATTAATTTCAAGTTGTTTGGCAATTTTATCGGCCTTGATACTCCAATGCATTCTTGATTGAATTAAAATTGCTTGTGAAGGGTCAGAAAGGTGTCTCACTTTAAGTTTTACAGTATCTTTGGAATTACTATAAAAGGCTCCCCGTTTTCTAATAGCATAATAGAGTTCATTTGAGTCGGGTTGATAGACAACTCCAAGACGAGCTGTCTTGTTAATAGCAAGTCCTATCATAACAGACCACTCACTACTGCCAGCAATAAAATCGGCTGTACCATCAATTGGGTCTATGAACCATACTCTGTCAGTGGGGTAATTTTCGGAAGGTATTGATTCTTCTTCAGAAATGACAAGGTCATTTGGAAATGCACGAGAAAGCTCACTCACCAGAAATTGACTAGCTGCCTTATCGGCATCAGTGACTAAACCTAAATGCATTCCTTTATCATAAATCTTATATCCGGATTTACGAACAGTTTGCACTAGCGAACCTGCCTGGCGTGCCAAGTTGATAACAAATTCCAGATCTTTATCTAGTTGATTCATGGGGTTAGCTCGCTAATAGAAAACTAAAATTTTATTCTTACATGTTTAGTACAAAATTAATTAAAAATTAACAATAGGCTTAATATACACTTAATAAAAATCTTGTTGGTTACATGTATAATAATTATAACTAACCTTCATTTTAAAAGTATTAATAAATGTTTAGAGCCTTTGAAAATTATCAAAAAAATGTAGTGTTTTTCCACTCTAATTTTTGTCAATTCGAGTTGGCAAAGAAATGTAATATTGCCCGCTCTAATTTTTTAATCGCGTTGACGAATGAAGAAATTTTCTCTAAACGGCTTACTACCCAATTACGACCCGCTGCAGCAGGCATTCCGTATCATATAAGTGCTGAAGAGCCTGAGCAAGTTATTGTTTTTAAAAAAATAATAAATAGTTTATATAATATTGAGAAGATTTTTTCTGAGATAGAGGCATTGAATGTCGATACGCATGTTCCAGGTCATTTGTATAATGCAACTAGTCTTGTTAAAAATCTTTATCATGCAGTTAATCAGGCTTATGAGTTAATTCAATTGGTCAATACAGGTGGAACTGCAATTCAGTCTGTATTTGCTCCTCAATTGGAAAACATGAGAGTCGGCTTTGAGCTTCTTTCAGAACAGCTTCAACAATTCTCAACTAGCCATGGTAGTAATTTAGAGGACACCTTAGGAGAAAAAGCGGCACAAGCAATTAGTTTTCTCCCTACAGAAAGAATGACCAGTGATGATGTTAAGTTTGACAGTTTAACTAAATTTATCCTGGATATCCCTGGATACTTGCATCAACTACAAGCTATTATTCAAACTGAATCTTTATTTCCTGAGGGCGTTAATCCTGCGACATCGAAAAGAGAACAACCACGACTTGAAAGGAATGCAAAAAATCTTGCTAAGCATCTTGAGAAACTCACTGCTAAATCAGGTTTTGCCCAAAATTACCGGTTGTTAAAAGTGCTCAAAAAGCTTGGTAATTATGCAACTGACTTCATCAATACCGGAGCACCGGCGACCAAAGCCGCCTATGAAAAGTCAGTTGAAAAACTAATCCAATTTAAAACAGAGCTTCTCCCTGTTGTCATTGCTGAGTTAGAGTCACTGGAAGAAAATCTTGGTCTTATGCCGGGTAGTCTAACAGAGCCTACATTAAAATCAGCGGAATCGTATTATGAAACCATGGCACAATCTTTAGAAAAGCTGGGTAAGTTTACGGAGAAAATAGACAATGCCGAGTCCTTACTGAATAAATGGTACGTAAAAGCGGGTAGAGCAATTTTATTAAGTGACGATCGGGAAGTGAATCTAGGGCCTGCTGTACAAAAAAAAGAGGATATAGAGCACATTGTCCATGAAAATTTCCTGGAGCAGAGGAAAAGACTACAAATAGGAAGGGCTAATCGGTCACAATTAAAATTAAATGAGTTATCTCATAGCGAAAAAGCTGCCACCGCCTTTTTTGAAAAAATTCAAACACTAGGTACCACATATAATGATTCGTTCGCCAATCTTTCAATAAAAGAGCGACAAGAGCTTGCTCACTTGTATCAACAGTTTCAATCGTATGTCGTTGCTCATGATTCAAATTTAGATAAGGACATTGTCAAATTTCTTAATTTAAATGTTCAAGAAAAAGAACAATTTGAAAAGGGAGATATCTCCTCTGTTTCAGGGGGAATTTACCGCTATTATTCCAAAACGAAAGGTGCATTTAACGCTTTGCGCGCTAAAACAGAGTTTAATAGAGTTTTTGCCGAAAAAGACAAAATTCTGACAATAATGCATCGAGAAAGGGCAACAGAGCAGTACCGATTAACATTAATCGAAGATACTATTTTAGCGTCAGAACGTTCAGCTTATGCCAAGCAAGGAAATAAAACAGTTCTTCTCGAATTCACTCCACCTACTGTTAGCGATACTGTCAGCAAAGACAGCAACCAATCTGCTATGTCGTTTCATCGAGAAGTGCTTGCCATTGAAAACCAATTGGATGAAATTGATCAGGCTATAAGCGCTTTTGCTTACTTTAAGATAAAACTTCAAGGGTTTGGCGATACGCCTCTGATACAATTAAATGAGAAAGAAAAAGAAGAATTGCGGCATCAATATAAAAAATTTCAAAAATATGTGTTCTTTTTAGGTAAAAATAATCCTGATATTTCACAGTTAGACAATCAAATCGTTTTGGCTTTATCAAGCGAAGCCTCTGACGAGGATAACGTATCACAAGATGCACTTGATGCCTCAAGCCTATTAGCGTTCAAAGAACCTATTGAAAGTTTCTTACAACAAGAGCGCACTCAGGCTCTTGGTCAAAAGTTGGTTCTTTTAGGCAGCGAAAAAGCAGCTAGAGCACAACCCAGTTCATTAATTGTGTTAACTCCATCAAAAGACACAAAAAATACATTGTTCGCTCAAATAAAGGAACAAAAATTATCGACAAAAGTTGGTGATTTTCTTCATAAGCAATTAATTCCTTATTTATCAAAAAATATTTCACCTCTAATTCTTCATGAATTGGAACTGCCTCATATAAAACTTCCCTATAAAAATGTTCATCTTTCCGCGGGGCATTTGGCTTTATATAAAAACTTACTTAATGCTTTTTATTATTTGCAACAGGGGTTGGTTGAGTTTGAGAAAAAAGCTGATCAAAAAGAACTTGATTCTACATTTTCTCGAGTTTTATTTTTGAAACATCTAGGTATGAAGGTCGGTGCTCCAATTTACCAAACAGTAATTGCTATCAATGCGCTTAAAGGAAATCCACACCTTACTGAAGTTTTGGAACAAGGTTTAAATCTTACTGAACCTCTCAAAAAAATTCCATTTCTTAAGACTTATTTTGATGCAACAAAAGGGTCTAAAAAACCTTCCCCTTTCAGCCTTAAAAGTCGCATGAATGAGTTTAATAATGGCCTGGCAAAATTACAAATAGATCTAATTAATTTAGTGCAAGTAACATCCATTCAAAAGTTACCTGAACAATATGAAAAGCTAAAAAAAGATTTCTTGGCAGAATGGAAAGATAGATTTACGACAATAGAGTATTTATGTGACTTGGACGATGACTCTCTGAGCACCCGTTTAAAAGAGATACTCGATGACTCTGGAAATGCTGTCGCTGAACAAAGAGAAAAACTAGACACCCTTTTTGGCGGAAATGATCCCAACTGGTCAGAAATTAGCTTAATTTATTCAGAGCTCGAAAAAGAGTCAGAAAAAATTCAGGGTGATGAATTAATTTCCACCAGCAAAGAAAAAATTCAAACATTGTATTTACAATTATTACCTCATTTGACAAGACTTGGAATTGCAGATTTCCCAGATGATTTTATTGATAAAGTTAAAAATACAGCGGAGTTGCAGCAAGCAATAGGGAAATTATTCGAGACGGAGAAATATTTTGATTATTCTGGTGCTTTTGGTGAGCTTCAGGATATTTTTTATTTTGAGTTTGATAAGAATTATGGTGATTTGGAACTGCAAAGAAAGATAAAAATCAATTATTTGCTAATACAGCCTTATTTGCAGATGCTAGATTCATCTTACACTTCTGAATTTTTCTCTAAACTAAATACACACTCAGAATTTGAATCGGCACTTAAAAAAATTGTACTGCATGATAGAAAAAAAATCACTGATTTTATAAGCAATCAAAAACTTACAAACTGCTACTCTATATTACTTTCAACGACTCATAAATTACAACGATTTAGTAATGACTCGAATGCCAAAGTTTCTAAATATATTGCTGAACAAAAAGAGAGTAATGCTGCTGATAAGCTACCAAAAGAAGGTGAAAAATCTGCTAGGAAACCTGAAAAAGGAAAGTTGATTAGGCGACTAGTCACAGAGCTATATGATTTAGAAAAAAAACTAACAGACATGCGAGTAACTAAATCAGTCAACCCATTAAATTCTGCGTTTGAAATTTTTGAGGAGCATGGCGCACCAATCCAAGAACCAATGAATTGGCATGAAGAAATTGAGGGGATTGTTAGTTCTATTACGGAGTTAGATTTTAAGTCAGCTAAAATAGCCAAACTTCTAGATTCCTTTAAAAAATTAAATGCCATTTTAAATAACATCGGTGTCGAAGGACACGAGTTATTTGTAGAAAGATTAAAAGAAATTCGTTCAAATTTTAACATTGCACTGGTCATTGAAGCCGATGAAACTGAAGTTAACCTTTGTTTAAGAGCAGGGACTTTATCCGAGCCAGTTCGTCAGAAATTTGATAAATTTTATGGAAAGATTGTCAGAGAAATTTTGAAGGATGAGATACTTGTCGCAGATTGCTTAGCGGATGCCACGCTGACAGAAAAAAGAATTGAAAATGAACAAAAAAGACTAAGTAAATTACAAACTAAAAGTACTCGCAAAGATCTTGTAGAGAAAATAGCAGGTGGAGAAAACTTATTTTTCGTCGAGATAAATTCTATTTATTACGGTATTGAGGACATAGATCTTTGGGGCAATCCCAAGGACATTGATGTACTAAAAGCCAAATATCAAGCATTAATTCCCTATATAGAGCGTGAAATTATTACAGTTGAATCCATTGCTGTAATTAATAGCAAAAAAGATTTCCGAGATGTATTGGAAAAAATACAAAACAGAATCCAGGTAAATCGTAATAATTTGATAAAAACTCATCCTTCCAGAGAGGCGCCATTAGATCATTTGTCATCTGCTGTTTCTATTTTATTGCAGCAAGTTAATGAGGGAAATCTTGAGAGTGAATTGAATCCTGAGCTTAAAGAAAGATTAATTGATTTGTTAAATTCAAACGCAATGTTATCTACAGTATTTACGAATAAATTAAGTCTACCTAAGGTTAATTGGAGTAGCTTTGTATCTATAGATGAGGCAAGAAATAGTTTATCCATGTTTGAAGACATTCTAACAAGCAAAGATGAATATTCACCCACTTCGGAGATTGATCATATTTATTATGGCATTAGATTTTTGGATGTAAACAATGAGAAACAGGTCAGGATATTAAAAGAAAAATACAATCGTCTTCTTCCTTATATTAATAAAGAAAATATTACTGTTGAATTGGTGAGCTCTACCTTTGACCGTGCTTCTTTAGCTAGTCATCTTGATAAAATTCAGCGGCGAATCATTACTAAGTACCATGAGTTAAGTAAAGATAATCCTCAGAAGGCGAAAAGCTTAAGTACTCTTTATGAAGAAATTTCTGCATTACATACAGAGCTTGATGACGATCAAAATTTTGTAGATTTAAGAAAAATAAAATTAATCGAATTGGTCGAAAAATATAGTGTATTGGTGCCTGAAATTTTCTCCAGTGAGATAGTGATTCCGAATAATCAGTTAGATTCTAAACAAGAAATTATTTCATTTAAGATGAAGCTGATACAGATTGGAAAATTATTTTCTAAGGGTAGGGTTGGTGTTTTCGAAAAATTACAATCTCTTGAAGAGGGATTAGAAACGAACGCAAATTTGTTTGAAGATAAGTTTGCCAGACAATTGTTGCTTGAATGTTATCGGGATGTTGTCCCTCAATTAATCTTAATTACAAAACAACAATCACTTTATTATGATATTTATCTGAAAAAATTAGAATCAATAGGTTCAAAGGATGATTTTTTAAATGCTTTTAATACTCTAATTAGTCATAAAGCTGCGTTAAACGAACAAATTTTAATCGCAAGTAAAACTGATGAAATTTCTATCGCATTAACCCATTCCAGAATAAGAGGATTTGAAGAAAGACTTATTGATGAACAAAAACAACTTAAAGAAATAAAATTCCAGAAATGTTTGAAGCTTGATGTTGTCAGTGTATTCAATGAATATCTTGGCTTCTATTCACCTGTCTTCCATCAACACATAATTCCAATTTTTACAGAACAAAAAGACAAAATTTTAGGCCGTATAACATCTGCTGATTATATTGAAGAAAAATTGATGGAACAGATTGCTATGGAGATTGATGAAAATAGACCTCCAATGCAAAAATATAAGTCACTTACACCCATACTTGAGGACAATGCACTGCAACATCTTCGAGAGGTTTATAAAAAATTGCATTTTTGCAATGAGTTTGCTGTCAAAGTGAAATTGCCAAAACAAAAGGCTCTTTTAACAAAGGAATTAAGAGAAAAAAATCCAGTTGCTCAACAGAAGTTAGATTTTATGAATGCTCATGAGCAGAATCTTATTAGTGAGATTGAAAATAAATCAATTGAAGAAATTCGCGAATATATGCACACTTTTCACAGAAAACTTAAAGCATATGATGATTTGATGGTGGTTTTTTCGCTTATTGATAAACTTGATAATGGGATAAGAAAACAAGTGGCGCCTCTATTACCGCCGGTTTATGTAAATCCTGCCTACTATGAGGAGCTTTTAACGCTTAGAGCAAGACTTGATGCTCCTGATTATCAGTATGCAAAAGAGGACGCAGATATTTTCGAAAATTATTACAAGGCAATGCAACCAATACTTGAAAAGCGGAATAGTAGATACACGATTGACTATTTTCAAATAGACAATCTTGAGGGACTTAAGAAAGGCGTTGCTGAGCTAACCCCTGACTTAAGTCCTGAAAGTAAAGAGTTCCTTACACAAATTGATACAGTCACCACGATTAAAGGTATTATCACTCGCAAAGAAACAGGTATTGCAGAGCGAAAAATAGCTACTCAATATTTCTTTTCACAATATGTTGAGCCAGCTTTTTCTCTAGCGAGCGTAGCTGCCTGGATTAAAGATTTAATTATGGAAATAAAAAACTTTTTTGCAGGTAATGAATCTTATTTTAATGTGAAGGAAATTAATTACTTTTTTAAAGACCGAATACGTGACATTAAACCTAAACTTGATCCTCAAGATGAGGAAGGGGAACACATCGCTCAAAGAAACAATTAATTTATTTTGGCTGGAAATCAGAATCATATCCTGCCAAAATATGTCAGTGGTCCCTATTCTCCAGGAAATATAAGTGTCTCGCAGTGAACGCCTTTTCGAATTAATTCAACTTTTACGCCGTCATCGCTACTCAGTAAGTGGTGCAAAACTCGCTGAAGAGCTGGGTATAAGTTTGCGGACGCTTTATAGAGACATAGCAAGTCTACAAGCACAAGGTGCACATATTGAGGGTGAACCTGGTGTGGGTTATTTGCTACGTCCAGGATTCATGTTACCACCACTGATGTTTTCTGAAGAAGAAATAGAAGCTTTGGTGCTTGGTGTCCGTTGGGTTTCAAAACGAGCTGACAGTAAATTAGGCTTAGCTGCTCAGAATGCATTGAGTAAAATTACGGCTGTATTACCCAATGATTTGCGTCATCAAGTTGAGATGACCACTTTATTGATTGGACCAAGCACTCTCATCTCTACAGGAGACAAAGATCTTGCCTTGATTCGTCAAGCCGTTCGTTGTGAATACAAGCTTCAAATTACTTATACCGATGCAGAAGATAATGAGACTGAGCGCTTGATTTGGCCTTTTGCGCTTGGATTTTTTGAGTCCGTTCGTATTATTATTGCATGGTGCGAGTTACGTGGAGAGTTTCGTCACTTCAGAGTAGACAGAATACAAAAATTAACGCGCTCAAGTGAGCGTTATCCTGAGCAAAAACAACAGCTTTTTAAAAAATGGCAGGAAAAAGAAGGAATTACGGTCGAACAATAACTGCTGACAAGATCTGGCAGCATGTTGCTTTAAGATTACTCCGGGCTGAAGCAGTTATTCCACTAATTGTTTCAGAGTGACTGTAATTATATGGAGAATCAAAAATGTTTAATCCTAATTGTGTTATTTTTTATGTGAACAATCCTGCCGCAAGTTCCAATTTTTACAAAAAATTATTAAATCAAGAGCCAGTAGAATCATCCCCAACGTTTGCTATGTTTTCCTTAAAGCCTGAATTGAAACTTGGATTATGGTCTAAACCTCAAGTTGAACCAGTAGCAACACTTACAGGGGGAGGTACAGAGCTTGGTATTTCGGTTGACTCTATTGAAACTCTTAAAGCCATGCATAAAAGCTGGTTACAACAAGATGTAATTATTGTGCAGGAGCCCGTGCAAATGGACTTTGGTTTCACATTTGTGGCTCAAGATCCAGATGGTCATCGTATTCGTGTTTATAAGCCGCACTCTTAATTCTCCACTTATCTAGAATGAATATCGACGTGGTAAAAACTATTGTCATAGTATCTTCTATGAATGCTATGACAATGGTGTATTATTTCCAGTTCTATCTATTCGATGATGTTATGCGAGATAATAGCGTCATTGCAACGAAGTGAAGCAATACATAGATTCAGACTTGAGATTGCTTCGTAACGAATAACTTAAGGACGATGCATGAAAGATTTTTTCTTAGGAGTTTATTATTTCTTCTTAGGGTTTAAAAATCTGACACAAAAAGGTTTGAAAGCGTTTGTAATATTACCCATTATTTTCAATCTTCTAATTTATATTGCCCTTGCTTATATTGGTTATCATTACTTGTCACCTATCGTTCACCATTACGTCAGTAAACTTCCTGAATGGCTTAGCTTTCTTAGTGGTTTTTTTACCGTGCTCTTCTTTATCTTGTTTATATTATTTTTCTTAACTACTTTTTCTGTGCTAGCCAATATTTGCGCTGCTCCCTTTAATGGTTTATTAGCAGAGCGTGCCCAAAAATTATTAATGAAAGATGTCATTCCAGAGCGAGCTTTTCTGAGTGTTGTGCTACAAACAATAAAACGTCAGGGGCAATTTATTCGTTACTATATCCCTCGCTTACTTTTAATGTGTTTATTATTTTTTATCCCCCCATTGCATCCATTGTTGCCATTTCTATGGTTTTTATTTAATGCCTGGGTATTAAGTATTCAGTATCAAGATTTTGCAATGGACAATAATCTTATTGATTTCAAAGCAATGCGGACAATAATTAATCATAGTAAGGCATTATCCTTTGGATTTGGTATGACTATTAGCAGTTTGAGTTTTATTCCTTTCCTGAATCTTATTATCATGCCCGCCGCTGTTGTAGGTGGTGTTTTTCTATTTTATGACAACAAACATAAGTCTAATTATCTGTCGAATTTATTGTCTCACTCTCAAAAATTAAAAGAATAATATTCTAAAATTAGACAAAAATCTAAAATTATAATATAGTAAACATATAGTTTGAAAAAAGAGATCCTCATGAAAACTTCTACTCAAGTATCCTTAATGGTTCCTAATGAAGTGGCATGGAAAGCTCTGAAAAATGTAATTGAGCGCTTTAATTTTACCAAGGATGAAGCCCTTCGATTAATGGGAGATATGCCTGTTTCTTCTTATTACAAAGGCATAAAAAAACTGGATGGTAATCTAACTCGAGATGAAAAAGAACGCATTTCTTTGCTATTAGGAATTTATAAAAACTTACGGATTTTATTTGTTGATAGTAGCCAGGCAATGTCATGGATTAATAGAGAAAATACCTTACCTCCCTTTAATGGGATTACCCCCAGAAGTTATTTAATGGAAGGGAGTTTAATGAGGTTGGCTGAAGTAAGACGATTTTTAGATTTTTGGAGAGGTTATTAAAAGGATGTTTAATTATATCGATTATAAAGAAAAAACTCATCGACTTATTCCATCTCGTTATCCACCAGTTTCATTGTTTGACTGGGCAGAATCTAAAGAAGAACTTGAGCAAATTGCCTATCTGGAGGGATTAACCAATGATCGCTTAACTACAGAATATGGGCAAATTTCACTGGTCGCAAAAGAAGATTGGATAGGCGGAGCGGGTTCAACGCCTTTAATGGCAGCATTCACGCATTTTGGCTTTTCACGGTTTAGTGATGGTAGTGCTTATGGAGTCTATTATGCCGGCGATTCTATCAAAACAGCCATTGCAGAGACTAAATTTCATCGGGAACGTTTCTTAGCTGCATCAAATGAGCCTCCTTGTATTGTGCAAATGAGGGAATACACAGCGTTTATCACCAAAAATTTGATCAATCTTTGTGATGATGCTTATAAAGAATATTTAGAGCCAGAAGTAAGCTCCTATCATAAAAGCCAGGAGCTAGGGCGTGAAATAAAGCGTCGAAATGAATGGGGTATAATTTACCCGAGCGTCAGAAATACTTCTTCGGATGCTCGTTGTATGGGAATTTTTCGACCTCCTGCTTTAACAATTCCTACACAGGCTGCCCATTATGATTATATTTGGGATGGCCAGATAATTTCAGAAATAAGAAAATCAATTAATATCAAATAGATAATCAATACAACGAAAAGAAAAAAAAACAGACCTCTTTAAAACTGCTAAACTTATATAGAACTTTTCATTTTTTTACAGGAGTTTTGTCAGGGTAGGCACGTTAAGTTGTCTATTTGAATGGAATCAAATGGAGATATGATGATGAAAACGATAATATTAAGCTTATGCTCATTGTTTCTTTTTGTATTTAGCATTGCTTCCTTTGCAGATAAAGTCGTAATTAGTGGTAGTCCAGTGGTATTAGAACAACGCGGTGAGCTTTATTATGCACCGGAAACATATACCTCAACTACAAGCTATCATTACGTTACATTGGGAGGCGCAAATAAAGTTTGTTTTGCTGAAGCACAACCCAATCTAGCTTCTTTAAACACACAAGTAATTGATGTTGAATTAGGTGGTAAAAAAGTTCAATGGACTTGTTATCCTTATGATGAAACTTACTTTAGTGTAAGTCCTTAATCGCAAACGTCAGTAATAGCGGGTTTTTCCCGCTATTATTTTTTCTGCTATTTACAAGCCATTTGAAAGATGATTAATCAAAAAGGTACTAAAGTTTTAATAACCTGTAAATTTAGCTACTCCATTGATTAAAAAATAAGTATAGTTATTTTCGTTAGGAAACATTTATTAGTATTTGTAATCATGGAGAAAAAAATGACATTTACTATGCCCGCCCTGGATGTATTAATAGAAACATCCCAAAATTTAAACGCTGCCTATGAAGAAGAGCGCTTATCTATGGATAAGAACCGATTTTTGTCATCACTAAGAAGTTTGACTAAAAATCCGGTACGACTGAGTGATATCACTTTCGTTGCGAACTTAGGCGGAAATATTTCTAACAACCAAGAAAACTACAATATTCTTCGTTTGGCTTTCAAAGATAATAATCCTTCTAATGATGACATAAATAATTTTTTAAGAAGAGCTTTGACTGGGGCCTTTATCTTGTATTTAAGTCAAATTAATGATGATTATCTGTTTGAAGGGTCTGTTAAAGAACGATCAGCAATGGCTAAATTAACCTGTAATTTATTGGCTATCGAAAGATTCAGTGATATTCCTAAAGATGAGCAGAAGGCTTGTCTACAATCTTTGAGAAATTATCTCAATGTAATTACTAATCATAACCATCGCATTAAGTGGCATCCAGCTAAAACAAATAGATCATTAATGCAGGATATTGTTGAGGAACAGAAAATCTTGGGAGTTACTTCACAAACTCAATTGGCAGCTAAAGCTAGTATGTAATAATTCCTCCTATTCTATTCCGCGCTCTTTGGCGCGGATTTATCCGATGTAATGAAAAAATAACCCTGGCATCGGAATGCAGGATTACAATAAAAAAATATAAACGATGAAGCGGTGCATGCATTAGCTGATAAAATTCATTTGTATGAAGATGCACTTGCGACAAGAGAGCATCTGCAAACATGGGAAGTATTGTTAAAGTCACAACAGCCAGTAAGAAACAATTTGAAAAACGCATTAAATATGCAAAAGGAACTCCTCAAAACCGAATGTCTATGGAAGAGATAGAGTCTAAATTTAAAAATTGTGTGTCGCCTGTGATGAGTGATGAAACCGCAAAAGCATTATTAGAAAGAATTAAAAATTTCCCGAATTTGAAAAACAGTGAAGAGATTACTGATTTGTGGGCTGTAGAGTAGTGAGAGATCTCAGGAGAAGAATATGAGTAATACGGCGGTTATTGTCATTGATTTTATCAACGACATAGCCCATCAAAATGGCAAGATAGCTGCTGCTGCCTCATTCATCAATAGTAATCGCATCATTGAAAATACAAACAAGTTGATCGCAATAGCAAGAGAAAAAAATTTCTTGTTGCTTTTTGTTAAAGTTGCATTTTCTCAAGATTATCAAGAGTGCCCTGAGGATTCTCCGGTATTTGGCAAAATTAAAGAGTTAAAAGCACTACAATTGGGTACATGGGGCGCTGAATTTCATGAAAAGCTGGCAACTTTACCTGACGATATCGTTATTGTTAAACATCGAGTCAGTGCTTTTTATGGGACTCCTCTAGAGATTTATTTACGCACTAACCACATTGAGACTGTATTACTTAGTGGGGTTGCCACCAACATGACGATTACCTCGACGGCACGCGAAGCCCATGATCGTGATTATAAAGTAGTAATTCTTGAGGATGCGTGTGCTGCGGCAACTGAGGAGATACAGAAAAATAGTTTGGAACTGCTTTCCCGTGTTGCACGAATAATCAATCTGGAACAGCTAAAAAAAGAGTTATGATGCTGTATTAGGCTATGCTTATAAAAGGAGACGTAATCTAGGGAGTGGGAATGGCAACGATTGTAGGAATCCAGGAAAGATTCGAAGACGCACTCTATCAGTTATGTGAGCTGGATTATGACGTTGTTGAAGCGTATGAGACTGCCATTAACCGTATTGATAGTGAAACTTATAGGAGTAGGCTTAAAGAGTTTAAAAATAATCACCATAGGCATATCAGAGATATTTCAAATTTGCTTAGAAAACATAAAGCCACGGTTCCAGTAGGCCCCAGTGCCAAACAATTCCTGGTTCAGGGAAAAGTGGTTTTTGCCAATCTTTTTGGGGATGAGGCTATTCTTCAAGCCATGCTTTTAAATGAAAGAGAGCTTAACACGGCTTATGAGCGCTTAAATTGTCACGAAACGAAATGGAAAGATGCGGTTACTGTTTTAACACGTGGGCTAGGCAATGAAAGAAGGCATCAACATTGGCTTGAGACTATGTTAGAACAATAACAAGGCTGACTCATTTTTTTGCGTAAATAACGATAGATAGTAAAACTAACCCCATGCCTACACATTGCCAGACAGTTAATTGCTCACCAAGAATAATCCACGCAAGGATAACGGTAGCTAGAGGCATGACAGCTGTCGAAAGCGAAGCCATAATTCCATCAACTAACTGACAGCCAAAATACCAGAATACATAAAATAAACCTGAGCTTAATCCTAGAAGAAACAAGATCCACCAGGCTGAAAGATCCAGATGCGGAATACCAAAATAATAATAAATTCCTGTGGGTATTAGCAGGAGTGCGTTGATTCCATTCATCAGTGCTGAGGTAATGAACACCGGTAGACGGTTAGGACTTATTTTACACAAAACATAATAGGCTGCTTCAGGTAAAAGTGAGAAAAGGATAATACTATCGCCTATAAAGGAATGGACTGTATGTACACCTTGTAATTTATCATAGGCAATAATTGCTAAGCCTAATGTGGCAAAAAGAATACAAAAACCTTGTTTACCTGCAATTTTCTCTTTCAGAATAATCCAGGACATAATAGCAATAATAGCAGGCAGTGTACTGGTAATAATCCCAGCTATATTGGCATCCGTATAATGCAATCCTAAAAGCATCAAACAATTAAATAAAACGCCTGCTGAAAGAGCTTGGGCAAAAATGAAATACCAATCCTTACGGCTAAGTTGCGTGAAATAATAGCGAAGAGAGTGTTGCCTTGCAGGACTCATCCAGTGCAAGGGAAATAATATTAATGTTGCTAGCGTAAAGCGCATCATCAATAAGAAAGACAGGGGTATGGACACGAGAAGAATTTTGGAAGATACGATATTAATTCCAACCATAATTTGAGCGAGGATTAAAAATAATAATCCTTTTGACCCATTTTCATTTTTTAACATGCCAAAACTCCAGAGTCATTATCTTGAAAATCTAGAGCAATTTTAACAGGGATAATTTAATAATGATTATCCTCAACACGCACATTCTTTGCAGCAAGCGTCAAATTTCGCCATTGCGAGGGTGAGATAGCAAAACTTTGCTGAAAACGTCGGCTAAATGCGGATAAATTTTCATAGCCAATTTGATAAGCAATATCTTCTATAGACAAATCGCTATTGCGAAGCAAATATTGAGCATACTCTAATCTTTTCATCCGCCAATATTGTGCCACGGAAAAACCGGTATTCTGTTTAAAACGTCGCTGAAGTTGACTCTTACTGATATGACACTGTTTTGCCAAGTGACCGATATCGATAGGTGTAGCAAGATGTTGCTCAATCCAGAGTTTTACCTGAATAACGCAACGATCGGGTGTTGTTAATTCAGAGGTAAGAAGATTGATTAAGAGTTGATAAAGAAGGGAGTCTGTCTGAGGATTTGAGTGGCTACCCAAGTAGCTATGAGCAAAAGCAAGATAATTTTTCAGCGGGGCATTTAATTGCATAAAGGAAGGCATGTGATGACAATTCCAATTTGCAGAAGTATTTAAGAAATCTACCACTAAGAATAGATTATCTTCGCCACTGGCAAAGCAATGTTGTGTATTTGAATGAATATAAGCCCCTGTCGCTTCGTTTACAATTCCGGATTTACCACCAATCTCCAGTTCAAGTTGGCCTCTAAGGGGTAATACCAATTGCGCAAAATCATGGCTATGAGTGTGTGTCTCGCTTGTATATGAGCGTAAAGATAGAGAATTTGACATGAAGCTTCGAACGAGTTTCTTCTAACTGGGTATAGTTTAACACAATTGGAAGAGAAGAAGCATAAACTGCTAGGTTTTGATTTATTAAATAATTCCATTTTCAATTTAAGAGAGGTCTGCGGGGCTAGCCCTATTTTTCTCTGCGTTAATTTTTGACATTATTGTTTGGATATTTGAACGTGTTTCTTTATTAGAATTAAGAGTATCCATCCTATGGCAATTGCTTTTTCTGCGGGTAATAAGTCCTCATTTATGATTTTGAAATAAAAGCTAATTAGTAATTTTTTTTTACTAGGATATTGTTCTAGCATTAAAAAGCCCTGATATATATTTTGCAAGCTTGCTAGCATTTGATTTTTTATAGGTAATTCATCATTTGAGTTAGGCTTTGAATAAAAGTCAATTAAATTTGGTATCATGCCCACGCTTGCGACAAAACCTAATTTATCCAGTAGGGAAGTTCTTTTATTACTGTCTAGAGTGGGATTCTCTATTAGTTGAAGATATTTCGAAGACCGTTTGTGCAAAGGCACCGAGCATTGTCGCATAGGGTCTTAAATAATCGCGTGAAAATGCCCATTAGCCCACACGCAGAAAAGAAAAATCGCTGATCAGTTTTAAATCACCAGCCGGAGCTGAGAATTTCCTGGCTTTGATGGGAAAAACCAGGAATATCCTCGCAATCGTCGTTGGGGGCTCTACCAAATCCGCACTACAGCAACGAATCCAATTTCACAGGACTAAAGAAATTTGGCAATCAGCTGCATCACAGATTCTTTGCGCCTAAAATTTAACAACCAGTCTTTCTTGCCTTCACAAAGTTAACTTGAAGATGCCCTCCATGCCCAAATACTGATTATCTCTACAGTATACCTCTATATCTTTTCGGGGTCTTTGGTAGCACGTGCGGCAATTCAATATATAAATCTTAGTGTAGCTCACAAGATAACTTGACGATGCCTGACAAAGCCCCATTATCTTCCATAGGCCCGGCTTTACTTTTGAATATTGATTGCCCTATTAAGTTAGTTGGATTGTCATTTTTATCGATGTTTTCTGAATCAAATTCGATATTTGTGCCTGGCAAATATCCTTTTGTCATGAGGTGCTCGAAATTATCAAACCCCTTTGCAATATGATCCACCAACTCATCAGGCGACACACCTGGAATTAAAAATGGTTCAGAAAGTATACACAAAGGAAGATTGTTTTTGGCTAAAAGAAAATTTAACAGTTGTTGGGATAATCGCAAATTACCATCACTAAAGGGATGCATTAAAACAAAATCATGAGAAAAAGTCGCACATGCTTTTATAACTTCTCTTACAGAGGTAGCACTGCTAATGTTAGCGCGATAATCATTGATTAATTCAAGTAATTGTTCCTCAATTTGACTAAATGCTGTGTGTATCTGTAGTTCAATTGAATTAAAAGAATCCGAAGTTATAAGGACAAAGTGGCGCTTTTTAATTTTTTGTTTTTCTACCCAATCTGATAGGTTATAATACCCTGCCAGTGAGCATTCATACTTTACCTTCATACTAAATCGCACAGACTCCTTTCTAAATTCACCTGGAGTTATAGGTAGCTTTCTTCCGGCTTGGGGTAGTGTTACACCTTCCAAAGCTAGCTTATGCATTTCTTTTATAAAATCCACAGATAAATCGGCATCTTTATTAAACATTGCACGAATCATCTTGACCATCGCTGAAACAGAACCAGGCTCTCTCTTATTCCATGCGGCTATAGGATCGCCTTTTTCTTTCTGATGTCTGGGATCGATAAAATAGCGAGCTAAAGTTTCATCTGAAATATCGAGTAGCTGTTGCTTTTTATTAGATGAATATTTACTCACAAGGGTTGTAAATTCTGGTGATGATAGTGCAGTTTCTCCTGTTGTTTGCTTATTTTCCTGCATTAAACACTGTTCTGTGGATTTCTGCTGTTCCATCTGCTCATCAGCCACAGATAGTAAATGGTCTGTTTCAAGGGCCTTCGTTTTTTGAGGAAAAGTTCTAGCTATTTCAAGCAATTTTATTGCTTCGCTAAAGTTGCCTGTTGCAAAATTAAGCCAGCTTTTTAATAGATGAAAGTAAAAAAAGGTATGGTCTTCTTTAGCTTCATAACGCTCAGGAATTTTCATTTCTCGTTGATTCAATTCATCCAATAAATTTCTGACTGCTTGCTGGCCTTTTTTTTCTAGAATAAAGGTTTGATTGTCTCTTTGTATATTTAAAAATAGATAATTAAGTTGAATGCATAATGACCGATAATCATTGCTCTCTATCATATCTTTTTGACTTAATCTAGATGTTAAATCAGATATGGACTCATATAACCGCTCCATAGTCAGAGCATTGTGAGTAATAGAAGTGAATTTAGAAGTAACTGAGGAAAACTCAGATTTTAACAATTTATTAAACATATAACATCCCATTTGAATAATCATGGGTCACATTATAAATAATTTAATCAATATAGGCAAAATTTAATGCGATTTAATGTAATGAGCCAGTCTTAGAGTTTTCCAGGGCATCGTCAAGTTAACTTTTACTGGAGCAAAAGATGAAAGCCGGAATTTTAAACGTAAAGAAGCTGTCTTGCAGCCTATTGCCAAATTTCTTTAGCATTCTGAAACTCGGCTCGTTGCCTTGATGCCGATTAATGTAACGACCAACCGCTATGGCGAAGGAACTTCTGGTTTTCCCCATGAGCGCCAAGACAGCTTGAGCACTGACGGGTAATTTGAGCGAATGAGGCATTTTTCTTTTCTTCGAGTCGGTTGATGCGCATTCTCGGCGCGGTTATTGAGCCTTTTAGACCTCTGGCAGGGATCCTTGTAAAAAAGGGTCAATGTAGGGACTCTAACAGTTTGAAATTTTCTGAGACAAAACCCTTTGGGGTATTGTGGGCGAAGGCAACGAGACGGGGACATCCTATCTTAAAATCAATAACTAACCTGTTTGTAATAAAAAAGGTACCGGCCTGTTGTAAAAGGTGAAAAATTTATTTACAAAACAATTGCCTATTGATCTAATCCTTCCTTTTTAACGCCGATCAAGATGCAAGGTAGATTTAATCCCAAGAAAAATAATGATGACTATTTTAATTTCCCTGTAATAAACGTTTTAATCTATTCATTAGCTTTTACATACCTAGGCTTATCTCTTTGGTGGTCATCGACATACTTTTGTGCGTAATTCGCTTTATAAGTCCAATAACCTAACCGAGTGCGAATAAATGTTACATTTCGATTAAGCTCTCTACTAATCGTCGATTATGTACCCCTATTTCATCGGCTATCTGTTGCTGGGTATAACCTGCATGCACAAAAGCTTGTATCTTGCACCGCTTAAGATAGTCCAAACGCTTATAACTCATTAAAGAACTCCTGTATTAAGACAGTAGCAAGTTTACTGCTTATTCTGTTTTTTTATATACAAAAGTTGCACTAATCAGTTGAATCTAAGTGAATTACCCTCTGAGGCATTGAAAGTTAGTACGGAGTACAGTTTCTTCGTGGAGAAAAGAGTTTTTTATCTGTATGCGGAAGTTTTTGAGCATAAATTCGCTGTATATGGCTGTACAGTTCTACTAAAAATTTACTTTATTTTCTTTAGTATTTAATTTCATTAAGCCCAATCCAATACAGGAATTAATATAATTAAACTCCGACATTAATTTGTGGACATAATTATCTTATTAGATAGAGAGGAGCGAGTCATTTAGAAAAGCATAATTTATTACCAAAAAAATGACTCTTTACAAACTTCTTTCTCTCCGTATGAGCTGAATACCGAAGGTGTGATAGAGGTAGCTAATTTATTCTTTAATACCTTCGGTGATTCCATTATTCCTTGCATTGTTCTAGGGACCTGGAAGTCGGGTTATGTGAAGGATACTATCCGGCCTTGGCTGATAACATTCAAGCGCATTACGCTGCTCACATACAAGGGGGCCTCCTATAACATCGCCGGTTAAATCAATTCCTGATATGTTCAAATTTAAAACACAAGATTGAAGAAAAGCTAATGTAAAAGGATTGGAGCAAAAATTAGCGTTACCAGAGGTAACCTGACTGATTCCGGTTATTGGGGTCATTGCGAGAGTGTGGGTTCTTTGACTTACATTAGTAATTACGTATTGAATATTAAATACATTACCGCGAATGGGTCGAATAGAGATAGTGGTTCTTGTTAATGGCGTAAAATTCCAGGGTGCTACTCTGGCATTTAATGGAAAGATAAAAAAATATATACATATGATCAAAAAAAATTGACGAAAGTTGAAAATTTTATTCATGCGCTATCCTTATTGATATAAAAATAATTTACTATCATACCTAAATATAAATCCGAATCCGAGGACTGTTTAATCATCAAAATCCGAACCTCGTATTCGTAAAGGATATTTCATCAAAACAGACTTTGAGCTCTTTGACACTTAAGTAGTTTCAGAATGACTTGAAGTCGGATTGCTCGATAGATGGTTAACTTAGTCAGCCTTCAAGCCATGCTTTTAAATGAAAGAGAGCTTAACACGGCTTATGAGCGCTTAAATTGTCACGAAACGAAATGGAAAGATGCGGTTACTGTTTTAACACGTGGGCTAGGCAATGAAAGAAGGCATCAACATTGGCTTGAGACTATCTTAGAACAATAACAAGGCTGACTCATTTTTTTGCGTAAATAACGATAGATAGTAAAACTAACCCCATGCCTACACATTGCCAGACAGTTAATTGCTCACCAAGAATAATCCACGCAAGGATGACGGTAGCTAGAGGCATGACAGCTGTCGAACAATATTGTGCCACGGAAAAACCGGTATTCTGTTTAAAACGTCGCTGAAGTTGACTCTTACTGATATGACACTGTTTTGCCAAGTGACCGATATCGATAGGTGTAGCAAGATGTTGCTCAATCCAGAGTTTTACCTGAATAACGCAACGATCGGGTGTTGTTAATTCAGAGGTAAGAAGATTGATTAAGAGTTGATAAAGAAGGGAGTCTGTCTGAGGATTTGAGTGGCTACCCAAGTAGCTATGAGCAAAAGCAAGATAATTTTTCAGCGGGGCATTTAATTGCATAAAGGAAGGCATGTGATGACAATTCCAATTTGCAGAAGTATTTAAGAAATCTACCACTAAGAATAGATTATCTTCGCCACTGGCAAAGCAATGTTGTGTATTTGAATGAATATAAGCCCCTGTCGCTTCGTTTACAATTCCGGATTTACCACCAATCTCCAGTTCAAGTTGGCCTCTAAGGGGTAATACCAATTGCGCAAAATCATGGCTATGAGTGTGTGTCTCGCTTGTATATGAGCGTAAAGATAGAGAATTTGACATGAAGCTTCGAACGAGTTTCTTCTAACTGGGTATAGTTTAACACAATTGGAAGAGAAGAAGCATAAACTGCTAGGTTTGATCAATAATTTGACAGTCGCCGCATTTCTTCTATACTTTAAGTGTAGGTTGAATGAGGATCTCACGAGAGGGGATCTACATTGAACCTTTCCACCCTCGGGTGGATTTTTTTTACCTGCCTTTCCTATTGTGCCTCGCAATTGTGCAGTATTACTTCTAAAATGGTCATTGTGAATTGCATTGACGCGACCAATATATTTACTGTTATAAAGATAAAATTGAAATCAAGAGATGGATATGTAATTGTTGTTATTGGACAAATGATCCTCAGGGAGAAAGTATGAGTGCCAATGAACTACTGGCTGAAATCGGGAAAGTCATCAAGTCTTACGATTGGACTAAAGAAGTCCGTTTAAATTGGTTACGGGATTTCGGAAGAAACCTTGTTTTTTTTCAGAATTCTAGCCATGCTTTAGAATTTGACAGATTAAGTCGAGAAGAGTCCCAAGGTCCTAGAGGGATTAATGCCATCAATAGATTTCTTAATGGAACTTTCTCTGACACGCAAAAAATTTCTGGTATTAAAAAAATTTTGCAAGAGAGAGGTTATGAGGGCGAAAATAAAGGGAACAGTTGGAAAAGAACTGATAATACACACGCAGTTTATGCGCAACTAGCAGAAATGATCGCTAATTTTGAAAATAAGGAATCTTGCTATATCCCAATCTTACTCTAATTTCTGTAAAATTGCATTAATTTAGCATGGAGGGCTTATTATGCGGTATGTGAATATGGGAGAGATTAAAAAATATGCCAGGGATGTTCAAGCAGCCTGTGAGCGAACCGGGGTTGCAGCTAGATTCCCAGCAGACACATGGGAAGGTAATGCGGCTTATGTGGTAGAAGCTCAACAAGAACTCTCTGCTCAGCCTACCAAACAAAATTTCGAAAAATACGCTCAAGCAATCTTTTTAGCGGCTGGCTGGCTTAAGGAGGATGTGGGTAGCGATAGAACAAGAGAACAGGCATTTTTAACGCCATATATTGTATCGCTGCAAGCAGGAGTTAATCATTTTCTTAATATAAATATTCCTGCTCCAAAGCGTGTCGTTTACGATCCGGAGGATAAGCTAACTCCTGCTGCGCAAATCTTTTTTAGGAGCCAGGTTTTTAAACAACTGTTAGCCTATAGAGATTTCCTCAAAAATGGCAGGAACAACCATTTTTTTGGTTTACTTCATTTCAAGAAGGATTACGACGTTTTAAATGAGCTAATTAATGCTCTAAATGCCCAAAAATCGATAGAAGGAATTCAAGCTGTGTTTGAAGACTTTTATCATGAGCAGGTTCAAAATGGTTACACCAGGTATGACTCTATCAATAGAGGCCAGGACATTTTAAATTATATCCTCAGATTATTTGGTATTAAAGAAAAAACCAGTACTGCATTGTTAGAGGAACTTAGTCACTATGCGGAAAATACTACGGAATACAGGTCTGAAAACGAGAGGCAATTAACTTCTTCCACAGTCTAATTACCGTTTTTGGAAAGAATCATTCGTAGCTAATATTGCATTGATAAATCCCGGTACAGGCACCGGGATTTGAGCTGAAGTCTTCGTTAGGCAAAACCAGATAATACTATTTTGCCTCTTGACTGATGGCTTTCAAGCAGTTGATGCGCTTTGCGCAAATTATGTGCATTAATGGTGCCAAAATTTTCATTAAATGTTGTTTTAATGATTTCCTTATCAACCAGATGCGCAATTTCATTCAGTATATTATGTTGTTTAATCATATCTGGAGTTTTAAACATTGAACGGGTGTACATCATTTCCCAATGAATGGAAATACTCTTTAATTTAAAGAGGCGAATATTTAAATATTCAGGATCATCGATTAATGCAAATTTGGATTGAGGTTTTAAGCATTTGATCAACTCTTCTACGTGGTCATCGGTATGTGTCAGGCTGATAACATAATCTACTTCATGTATTCCAAGATGCACCAATTGCTCATGCATGGGTTTACTATGGTCAATGGCATAGTGAGCCCCTTGATTTAATATCCATTGTTTGGATTCTTCCCGTGAGGCAGTACCGATAATGGTTAACGAGGTAAGCTGACGGGCTAATTGAACTAAAATAGAGCCAACGCCTCCAGCTGCCCCCGTGATTAAAAGACTGGATTTTTCACTTGCAGTGATGCAAAGACGGTCAAAAAGTAACTCCCAGGCTGTCAGTGAAGTCAGCGGTAACGCTGCTGCTTTTTCAAAGGATAAACTTTTAGGTTTTAATCCAACAATGCGCTCATCAACCAAATGAAACTCACTATTGCAACCCGCGCGCGTTATGTCCCCTGCATACCATACTTCATCACCTGGTTTAAACGAGGTTACTTGCTCACCAACAGCTTTAACAACTCCAGCAGCATCCCAACCGAGCACACGGTATGCACCGGGTTGTGCTTCTTCTCTTTGTCTGACTTTGTAATCTACCGGATTTACTGCAATGGCTTTTACTTCAACCAACAAATCTCGCCCTGTGGCAGTGGGGGTTGGGAGTTCAATATCCATTAATGAATTAGGATCTTCAATAGGCAGTGATTTGTTGTATCCTATAGCCTTCATATCTTTTCCTTAAGTGATGCGATTTTGGTAAATCATTTTATACCATCTATCAAGGTTCTGCACTGGATTGCTTTGCACTACGCGCAAAAAGGGTATTGGGATTATTGTGGATTGTAGGCTGAAGCGTAGGTTAGACCTAAGGCCCAACAATTATCTATTCTTTTAATTTTTCTAAATTAGCATTGACCCGTTTAATAAACTGATTAAATTGTTCTTTTTCTTCTTTGCTAAACCCAGCTAAAGCAACTTTGTTCAGATTGGCGGCACAATTGTCCATATCTTTTTTAGCATCAAGTGCTTTTTCGGTTAGATGAACCAAAAAAACACGCCTGTCAGTTTCTGAAGCTTTTCTATAAATAAAACCATCACGTTCCATTCGATCAAGTGTCCTGACCGCAGTTGGTTGTTCGATTCCAATCTGTTTACACATTTGTGCTTGAGTAAGCCCATTTTGTTTAAAAAGTTCTAATAAAAAGGAGGTATAAGCATGAGTAATATTATAAGGTTTTAATAATTCATTGGCCTTTTTGATAAGTAGGCGATTGGCTTTTTTTAGTAAACTTGAGGTTAACATGTTTTATCTCTAATTACATAATTTGCTAATATATAGCATACTATGTTATAGTAAGCAATCAATTCGATGTTAAGGAGTAAATTATGACAAAACAATCCATGTTCCAGGTGGATGCGTTTACTGCCAAATTGTTTGGTGGTAACCCGGCGGCAGTTTGCCCTTTAGAAGAATGGTTAAGCGATGAGTTAATGCAATCTATCGCAAGTGAAAATAATTTATCTGAAACTGCGTTTATTATAAAAGAAGGGCATCATTTTCATATTCGCTGGTTTACACCTAATTCAGAAGTAGCCTTATGTGGACATGCAACCTTAGCGAGTGCTTATGTGATTTTTGAAAAACTTGGCTACCCAGGTGATAGTTTAAGTTTTCAAAGTTTAAGTGGGGAGTTACGAGTTAATAGGTTGGGTAATGCCCTGCAATTAGATTTTCCGGCTCTTCCTTACACTGAGATTACACCTTCATCAGCTTTATTGGCAGCAATGAATGTAGTTCCTAAAAAAGTTTATGAAAGTACATTTGATTTATTATTGATTTTTGATGATGAAGCGGACGTTAAAAATGCACAATTGGATTTAAATGCCATTAGCCGTTTACAAACTAGAGGGGTAATTTTATCGGCACCTTCGACAAAATATGATGTTTATTCTCGATGCTTTTATCCAGGATGTGATGTTCCTGAAGATCCTGTCACAGGTTCAGCGCATTGTGTGATTGCTCCATATTGGAGCGAGCGGTTAGGGAAGAAAAAAATTTATGCCTTACAAGGCTTGAGACGTCAGGGAGAACTACTCTGTGAAGTTAACAATGGTAGAGTTTTACTAAAGGGTGAGTGTCGTTTATATCTCGAAGGAGAAATTTCATTACCTAATGTTTATGAGTGAAATGCGAAGATGGATTTCAGGGATAGAAATCCATCATCATTTATTTTTCCTCATAACGTACCATATTATGAGAAGGATAATCACTCCTACTAAAACCAGTGAAAATGTCAGTACTTCGCCTAAAGAGAAATGATCCAGAAGCACTTTTCTTTTCTCCGGAATAATGAGGTCTGCATAACTTGATAAAGAATAACTTGCTAAACACACCAGGGTAATAAATTTAGCCAGCACAATATTGCTCCTCCCAGAATAGATGACATGTTTAATAAAATAGAATAAAACAAGGCATTTTTGAAAGTGGCTCGCATAATGCCATACATTAAGAGCGCTTCCGTTAAAATAACTAATATTTCTGTAAGATACCAATCAATGGCAAGGGGGTTAATTGGTATATGGGAGTAGAATATTTGGGCTAACGGTACGGTTATGAGATTCATACCAATAATAAACCATACCCAATTTGTACTATGCTCTTTAGGAAGTCCTTTTTTCAAAAAAATAAAAAAAGTAATAAGCTCGGAAACGATAGTGATTCCTAATGTCAGGAATATATTCAGATTGCTATGAAGGTAAAATATGATTCCATTGATTGTAATTTTATACATGTTGTTGGCGTCCATTTTCCCTTTAAGTTCCTATTTGCTTTCACTAAGCTTTTTTGGTGTTACTCATATATTTTATGAGTTATCTTACATTTATAAGCATCTTGCTCATAAACTACCTCGAGCATTTATTATACTGGTCGTGGGGGCATTATTACTTTTATTAATGATAAAAACTATAGCAATCTTTTTGTCTATTCCTTACTCATTGCTATTGATAATAGAGTTCTCATTTATCTTAATTTTGATGACAATTGCTTGTTATTTTAAGACCACATTTCTAACTGTTCTTATTCTTTTATTATTTATGGTAGGTATTATTGTTAATCCAGTTATTCTTTTTATGTGCCTTGCTTTTTTACATAATTTAACACCCTGGGGCTTTTTAGTTGCTGAAAATGCAGCTCATAAAGCCTGGATAGTTTTTATCATATGTCCGCTTATTGTTTTCTTTATGTCGCTATTTTTAGCAATTGATCCTGGGTTTTATTCATTATCTAAGGTTAATCTTTACTTATCTCATTATTTAGTAACAGAGCATATTAATGCATTCATGTTCGCTTGTTTCGCCACAGCAGTTTATCTGCAGCTTATTCATTATCATTATGTAATAAAGATATTACCTTCGTTTTGTAAGACTCCAATTAAACTCCCGGGGGTTGTTATTGGGGTATTTTTAATAATGGGTTTAATTTTTTTGTGTAACTTTCAGGAGAGTAAGAAATTCTATAGCTTAATAGCTATGTTTCATGCGTATTTAGAAATTCCTCTTTTACTTTATTGCTTACCTCGCAAAGAAAATAAATTGAATTCCGCGGTTTTATTAGACTGACCTTCTTTTTAGGTTGACTTAAGTAAGTGCCTAAAAAGAAGGCAATGAATAACTATGCCTGTAAACTATGCGCTTGACGACGGTGTAAATTAAAACCTATCAAACCCACAAGGCAAGAGCCAACTACAGCACATCCAGGAATTAGGAGCAGAGCAGTTTTATAAGACTCCAGTGCATAGATGCGCAGCCCCTCTTCACTGAGAGCTCCACCCCAGGTCGCATCCATAGCTTTACCAATTAAGGTATGAAAAAATGAACCGCCGAGCATGTTGATGCAGTTGAGGAATGCAATCGTTACCCCAAGTAATTTGGTTTCCACCAAGTCCGAACCGGCAGCAAAAACAATGACCTGATAACAACACATTAAGCCAATTAAGAAAAATAGAGCAGCAAGCCAATACCAGTTGTACGTTGTAGTTGATAATAATAACTTAAAAACGAAAGCCATACCTACCCCGCAAAAAGCAATCACCGTATAGTTGCCTAAATACTTACTGAGAAAGGCAAGCAAAGGCCCACCAAATAACATTCCTACAAAGATAAAGCTAACTAATTGTGCAGCATTGCTTTTATCTAACTCAAAAGCGGTGGTTAAATAGGAAACTCCCCACACATCAGCAAATCCTTCAAGTGATCCCACCATTAAAAGATTCGCAACAGCTAATATCCATATCGTGGGCGAACTTAAAAGAGTGCGGAAATAAGAGGCTTTAAAGCTTGTTGTTGGTTCATCCGTTTTTGTATTGTTTTGTTGCGGCGAGCGTAAAAAGTAATAACTTCCTACACCCAAAAGCATGGCGATAAGTGCCAAGATGAGCGCTACGTTTTGCCAAGGATAATTTGCAACCAATAAGCTGACCGGCTTTCCGCCATAGATAGCTCCTAGAAGTCCTAGAGTAAAAGAGAATCCAACCATTTTGGCGTATTTAGATTTGGGAAACCACTGAGAAATGACTTTGGAAACCGCAAGAAAGCCTACCGCCGAACCTGCGCCCACCAAAAAGCGGCTTAAGCCAGCTAAATACCAATTATTGGTATAACTAAATAAAAGGGTTGCAAGTCCACATAGCAGAGAAAATGCAAACACCACATAGCGAACCTTAAAGCGCTCCAGCATGATGGCAACAGGAATTTGCATTCCGGAATAGCCATAATAATAAAGCGCTGCAAGAACTCCGAAACGACTAGCATCAATGGAAAACTGTTCCATAATTTGATGCATCATTAATCCCGGCCAAAGCCGTAAAATAAATTGGTAAGTGAAAAAAGATAGGGGAAAGAACCACATAAAAAAAGGCAAAAATTTTGACTTTGACTTAAACATGACAACCTCATTGCTAGGAGGGAAGAAAAAAAATTTAGTAAATTTAGGGTGTGAGATATAGGTCGGCTTTTCAGCCGATAATAATTTGACAAATGATAGTGATAAGGTTGACGTGTTTAAACAGCATGAGTGATGTTCAAAAAAAATATTATTTATTCAAATAATAACTATACAGTATTTTTTATAATTAGAAAAGGTAATCTCTTAAGCTGACAATAATGTTGATTGCTCCAACTGGATGCCTCGGACAAGCCGAGGCATGTCGGAAGAATGGTGAGGAGTTATTTGAAAGGGCCGTAAACGACTCTGTGTCTCGCGCCTCGGACAAGTCGAGGCACGTAGGAAGAATGGTGAGGAGTTATTTGAGAGAGTCCGTAAACCTCTCTGCCTCGACCTCCGAGCCTCGAAGGAATGCGGAGAAGATACTCTGTGTTGAATATGGATAGCCTAAGCCTGTTGAATTGACAAGACAGGATATAGCGGAGTGATTTTAGAAAGTAGTTACCCATTCTACGTGCCTCGGCTTGTCCGAGGCATCCAGAACGATGCGGAATCGAGCACAGTAGGGTCATTGGCCTAAACACGCCTTAAAAATTATGAGAAGGAGACTCCTAAAGTAATATGTAAATCAATCCAGTGCTCTTTAAATTTTAATTGTGACCCGAGACCATATCTTTGTCTTAATGCAATTAATGTTGGTGCATGGACAGTAAGGACATAATAACGCTTGTTGCCTATATCCCCTGCAAATGTATGTAAAAGTTCAAAGTAGTGAGAACTGCCTAATTCTTGTTGGTCCACCTTGGTATTTTCTTCTGGATAAATCACACTAATATGAGCTCCAGCCGTTTTTTGACCGAAATAATCAGGTTTTACAATTGTAGAGGAGTAGTTTTTTAAGAAGGGGTAGAGATTGTGTATATAGCCATTTGCAAGATCTAAATAGACCAATCCATCATTACTCTGCTTTAAATAGCCAATGGAAGGCAAGTTTGACGCGGCGTCAATAAGGCCAGGTATATCTAGATGCGTTAATTTTAAATAGTCGGTTGTCATTTTATTGCAAAAGTATAAAAAATAATTGTCTTGTTTATCCATAGTAAATAGAATGCGCGAATAATTTTTCAGCAACATGGAAGCGAGCGCTATTCCCAAAAGTATAGTTGCTCAACGTTGTTTAAAATATACTTTTATCCATGAAGATATAATTATTACCAGATTGATAAAACATTGCTAGTGAGTAAAAACATTTAACAGCATATCAAGCAGAATATAATATAATTTAAACAAACTAATTAAGTGGGAAGAGACAATGAAAACATTATGGAGCAGTATCTTATTGGCTTGTGCAACTTTTACACATGCTGACAATATGTCTTTAAACGTTAATCCCAATCAAAATCAATTTGTCGTGACGCTGCCTGCTAATCCAACAACAGGATATCAATGGACTGTTGAAAAATATGACAAATCAATTTTAAAGCTTTTGTCGAGCAAATATGTTTCTGCACAAACAAAGCTAATAGGGGCTGGCGGGCAGATGCTCTTTACTTTCCAATTATTAAAAGAGAAAGCTTATCCTCAAAGTACCAGCATGCAATTTAAATATGCGAGACCATGGGAACCAGAGACAGGATCCTTAAAACAGGTGGTTGTGAATTTTGGGACTAATAAAAAGCCTACGCAGCAATAATTGAAAGCCAGGAAAAATTACTGCACCAATTAGTTTTGGCTCCTTGGTGCAGTAATTAACCAAATTAGGCGATTTCTACATCTTCTGCTTGAGGACCTTTTTGTCCATGGCCTGCTTTAAACAATACAGCAGCACCTTCAGCTAAAGTTTTAAAGCCACTACTTTGAATTGCACTGAAATGAACGAAGTAATCTTTACCTTCGCTTTCAATAAAACCAAAGCCTTTCTTATCGTTAAACCATTTAACTTTACCGCGAATTTTCTCTGACATAGTTACTCTTTTCCTATAATTGAAATCTGATTGTAACACCCATTCTGAGATCTTTCTAAAGATTTTACAAGATCAAATGGTCTAAATATCTCTAATTTTGTAATATTCCTGTGAAACTCCATTGTCATCCCTCTGTAGACAAGAGTTTATCATCCATTAAAAGCGAAGGAATAGTTTTTAATAAGTATTTTTTAATGGAAGTTTATTTTTTAATATTTCAACAATTCGTTTTGCAGCATGTTCATCGCCTTCCGGGCAATGACTACGAGTCATTTTAAGATAGAGTTTACCGTCAGTAAGTAACTGGCTGACAATTTCAACGATGGTCTCTCTTGATGTTCCTACCAAGAGGCCGATTCCTTCTTTAATAAGCTGAGGTTTCTCGGCATCGTTATTTAATATTAAAATCGGCTTATGTAAGACCGGTGCTTCTTCTTGCATAGTTACAGAATCAGTTAATAACAAGATAGCGCGTCGCATTAAATGGACGAATTCGTCATATGGAACGGCCGGTAAAAGATGGACACGTGGCTGATTCGAAAAAATAGTTTTAAAAAACTGCTGCGATTCAGACGTCTCAGTTAAAGAAAATATGAAATTGATATCATCAAATCGAGTTGTGAGTTCAAGAATAGCATTACAGATATTTTTCAGATGTTCACCATTTTGCCGAGTGCTAACAATAACAAAGTTATAAATATGTCTAAATTCATTAGTTTCAGACTTATTTTTAATAATCCAATGTAGAGCATCAGTTACTGTGCTCCCAGTGACAAAAATTTTATTCACGGCAATTTTTTCTCGGATTAAGTTCTCTTTTTCAAACGTTGAAGGAGCAAAATGCCAGGTTGACAAAGGTGCTGTCAAAATTTGGTGTGTTTCTTCTGGAAAAGACTTCCCTGGATTGGTGCGTAATCCTGCTTCGATATGACCAAAGGCAAGCTGATTGTAAAATGCCATTAACGACGAAATAAAAACAGTTGTAGTATTACCTGCACCAAGTAATGCATCAAAATGGTGTTTTTTGATGAGTAGATTGAGTTTGTTACAAAGTGTCGCGGCGAATTCTTGAAGAGTTTGCTGTTTTGGCATTTTATTTAAATGATAATCGGGTTTTAAATCAAACACAGCAAATATAGCGTCAAGTTCGCCTTGACATTCACCAGTACTAATTAATGCAGTTTTAACCCAAGGCTCAGAGCGTAATTCAAATAGTAAGGGTGCTATTTTAATTACTTCTGTATGTGTACCAACAATGCAGCCAAGAGAACAAATTTTTGACTTAGTCATCGCTAAGATTCCTTAAGATATAGTGGCAAAACGATGACCACAGTACCTCCTGTTTTCTTTTTAGGGTCATACAGCGTCACAAAATTTTCATTAAGCCATTTAACATCCTGAATAAACATACGGATACATCCATGACTTGCACGATAACCCGGGATATCATCAGATCCATGTAACGCAAAACCCTTATGAAAAAACATACAATAAGGCATTTGCGCACCACCTCGTCCAGCAGGGAATGCATTTGAAATGCAATGTTTATCTTCCTTGCCAAAGATTTCAAACATTCCCGTTAATGTCAGACATGAGTTATCACTATCTGAGCATTTATCACTTCCTGAAGAAATAGGACCCCAGCGTACTAAATAACCGTGTGAATCATAGGCTCCCCAAGCCAATTTTTCTTGATCAACAATGATTTGCTTATTATCTGAAGAATTAATTTTCAAAGGAAAAGGGGATATATCAAACAGAGTAACCGTTGTCAGATTTTTAGGAACAGCTAATATTTTTCCATTCCACAAGCGATTATTGGTGCGATTTAAGCGTTGTACCAAGTCTCTTTGAACGGGATCTAAAAATAATTTCTGCCAAGTCTTACCTCGCGTTACTTTGACGCAAGTATAGGGTGTATATTTGCAGAGCTTTGGACCATAATAGTTTGCTTCCTGTATTTCTGCTTTTGCCCACAAGAATGTCGGTAAAAAGCAGAAAAGCAAAATCCCGCTTTTCATAATTCATTCCTCAATAGTCATATAAATGATGCATAAATCGTGCAAAAATTATACAATGCGCGGGGGCTTCTAGAGATAAAATGAATATAAACTGGTGGTTTTTATTGATGAAAGCTATTGCTGGCTCTTTAGGACGTTAAAAGAGGCTGTAGATGCGGCCAAATATTAGCTAATATTTTAGATTGTGCTTTCTGATTAGGATGTAAGCCATCCTTTTGCATCAATAGCGAATCACCAGCAACGCCCTCCAAAAACATAGGAATTAAAGGTATTTGATACTGATTTGCCAAGTCTCCATAGACGCTTGCGAATTTTTTCAGATAAGTGGGGCCATAATTGGGTGGTAATTTTGTCGCAATTAATAATATTTTCGCCTTGGCGTTTTGACTTTCTTGAATAATTTTCTCGAGGTTTGATTTCATTTCAGCGAGAGATAATCCTCGTAAGCCATCATTAGCCCCTAGTTGAATAATGACAATATTGGGTTGATAGGTTTTAAGAGCACTTGATAGTTTAGCAAGACCATTTCTGGTTGTGTCACCGCTTGCACTAATATTGATAACTCGATAATCGAAATTATTCTTTTTCAACTTTGTATTCAATAAGTTAACCCAGCCCTCTTTCGTATTGATACCATAGGCAGCGCTTAGACTGTCTCCAAGAACAAGAATAGTTTTTGCTTGAAGAGGTGCTATGATAAAAATGAATAAAAATATAAAAAGGGTTTTGCACTTCATGAGTCACCTTGACGTTATCAGGTTGAATAATATTAATTTTACTGTAAAAAGCGGTTCGTTTGATCTTCTTATTTTGCAAGATATCAGTTTTGCCATTAAGAAGGGGATAACCGTTGCAATTACCGGCGCTTCTGGTTCTGGAAAAACGTCATTACTTAATATTATGGCAGGTTTAGACCTTCCTACAACAGGAGATGTTTTTTATGAAAATCAAGAAATTACTCATTTAAGCGAGGATGAGCGCGCAAAATTGCGAGCAAGAAGAGTGGGTTTTATTTTTCAATCATTTCAACTCCTACCTAATCTAACGGGACTGGAAAATGTCATGTTGCCTTTGGAAATGAACCATTATGAGGATGCATTTTCAAAGGCTTCCTATTGGTTGGATAAGGTTGGGCTCAGTAATAGAGGGCATCATTATCCACTTCAGTTATCAGGTGGCGAACAGCAACGTGTAGCTATAGCAAGAGCGTTTGCAGTGGAACCTGATATTTTATTTGCCGACGAACCTACTGGGAATTTAGATAAAAAAACAGGGCAGACTGTTGCTGATTTATTATTCACTTTAAATGAACAGCATAAAACAACATTGGTAATTGTAACTCATGACGAAGCGCTGGCAGGCCGATGCCAATTACATTGGCGATTAGATGGTGGAAAGCTTCTATGTTAAAGATACCATTGATCGTAAAGTCACTTATTCGCGATTGGCGAAGTGGTGAGTTGACGTTGCTATTTCTTGCTTTGGTTACAGCAATGACCTGTATTAGTGCATTAAATATTTTTGCCGGACGAGTTAATGATCAATTAACAAAACAAACCTCTCAATTGTTAGGGGCTGACCTGGTGGTTCGAAGCAGTTTTCCTATCAAGGATGTTTGGGTTAAGAAAGCGCAAGTTTTGCAACTGAAACAAACATTAACCTTATCGTTTTTAAGTATGGTGGAACATGAGGAAAATCTTCAGCTTGCACAAGTTAAAGCAGTTAAAGAGCCTTTTCCCATATTAGGTGAATTATGGATTTCCCCCAGGTTACATGCGCCAAGTGTCAAATTATTTGAACCACCTAAACCTGGTACCGTATGGCTAGCACCAAGACTTTTTTCACTGTTAAAAATTAACGTAGGCGAGTCCTTAATGATTGGCGCTGCATCATTTACAGTTGCAGGTGTCTTGACAGAGGAGCCTGGGCAAACAGGAGATTGGTTTAATATTTCACCTCGCATTCTGATGAATTGGGAAGATGTACCAAAAACCCAAGTTGTTCAAATCGGCAGTAATGTGGCTTATCGTTGGTTATTAACCGGGACTAAAGATAAGTTAAGCACATTAAAAGCCTATGTAACTCCTCAATTAACTGAACAACAAGAATTAACGGACAGTACTTCAACGAATCCCTCCATTACTCAAATTATTCAACGCACATTAAATTATCTAAATTTAGGAACGCTGATGAGTTTAGTGTTAGCGGGAGTAGCTATTAGTATGGCAAGTTTGCGTTACAGCATGCGGCATATGCAACAAGTGGCAGTACTTCGCTGTTTTGGGGCCTCTGAGTATCAGATTTTAAAAATTTACTTAGGCAGTATCTTACTTCTAGGCGTATTAGCTTGTCTGCTTGGCATAGGGTTGGGCTATGCGATACAACCTTTATTGGCACAGTGGCTCTATGGATTATTGCCCCAATTTGAGAATCATTTACCGTTAAAGCCTGCTTTGTTTAGTTTTGCAATTGGTTTAATCGTATTGTTGGTTTTCTCCTCAGTCAATATTTTAAAATTACGTCATATTACCGCCGCTACTATTTTTCGTCATGAGCAACCGTCACTAAAAATTAGTACTTGGTTCAGTTACAGCCTGGCCTTTTTACTTTTAGGAGGACTTGCTTATTTCTATACCAATTCTTGGCGCCTTACTTTGAGTGTGGTATTAGGTTGTGCTTTTTTTGTTGGCTTGGTGATTAGCACGCTTTGGTTAATTTTTAATTATCTTTCAAAGGCTAAGCATTATATTCATATTAATTGGCGCTTTGGTTTTGCCAATATAGCGCGTAATTTTGGTAATAGTGCGTTGCAAGTTATTGGCATCGGTTTGGCGCTAACAGCAATTTTAAGCTTATTTATTTTAAGAACAGACCTTTTAGAGAGTTGGCAGCAACAGCGGTCTGAGAACAGTGCTAATTACTTTATTATCAATATTGAGCCTTCTCAAGTTAGCGAAATCGACAAATTTTTGACGGTCAATACCATTAAAGTGTCTTATTTTTATCCTATCGTAAAAGGACGTTTAATTGCAATTAATAATGTGCCAGTTCAAAAAATTTTTGGCGAACGAGCCGAACAGATCAATGTCCTCAGAAGAGAGTTGAATCTTTCCTGGACTAATAATTTACCACTTGCCAATGAAATCAGTGAAGGTGTATGGGATCCTAAAACTCAAGAAGACTGGATTTCTGTAGAAAAGGGGATGATGGATAAACTCAAGTTGGCCTTAGGGGATAAAATCAGTTTTAGAATAGGTGACACAATTGTCACAGCAGTAATTACGAGTGTTCGCACCGTAGATTGGACAACATTTAGTCCTAATTTTTTTACTCTGTTTAAGCCTGGTATTTTGAATAATTTGCCACAGACCTACATTGCCAGTATGCATCTGTTGCCTGCGCAACAACCTGTGTTAAATAACATCGTAAGCCAATTTCCAAATGTTACAGTGATTGATATTGCCAATATCTTGAAGAAGGTTCAGTCGATTGTTACTAACATGGCGAAGGCAATAAATTTTATGAGCTTTTTTGGATTGTTTGCTGGGTTAATTATCGTTATTTTGGCGATGCTTTCCTTTGTAGGGGTAAAACAGCAAGAAACACACATTCTCAAAGTTTTAGGAATGGGTAAAACGCAGTTATTATTGATTCAAAGCAGTGAATCATTCCTCATTGGGTTTTATGCCGGATTTATGGCGGTTCTTACCGCGAGTATTATTACCAATTATCTTGCAAAAGTAGTCTTGGAGCTTAATTTTACCATTCCCTGGAAATTGATTTTAATTGTGCCTGTTGCCACTGCGTCATTTACGGTTTTAATAAACAGTCTGGTATTACGAAGTCAATATCAAAAAAAGGGATTAACCCGAGCGAGTCTATAGGACATTCTAAAGTGAAATTTTTTTTGTTAAATTACTTGCCTCTTGTCGCGATAGTGGTTTCTTCAGTTATACTATTGGCTGTTTATCAAAAAGGATCACATCGTGCGAACACTTATTTTGTCGTTACTTATTGGCCTGCTTTCTTTTGGTCTGGTGGTTAATGAAGCAGCAGCGAAGCGTTTTGGAGGCGGCAGAAGTTTTGGCGTCCAGCGCTCTTATAATAGTCTTTTTTCCTCTAAACCTAAGCCTAATACAATTGGACAACAAACCAATAGAAGTAGATGGGGAGGCATGTTAGGTGGTTTATTGGCAGGTGGTCTTCTAGCTAGCCTATTTATGGGGAATGGATTAGGAAGTGGATTACTATCCTGGTTAATTGTGGGTGCCGTATTGCTGTTTATTATTAATATTTATCGTCGTCGCATACAGCCAGGATTTCAAACTGCCAATGCGTCGAGACCATCAGCCTACAACTGGCAATCCAATTCTATGAATTATCAAGCTACAGGTAATTATCACATGAATTCAGCGGGTTTTAGTGAAGAAGATTTTTTACGTGAGGCGAAAGTAAAATTTATCCGCTTACAAACTGCTTATGATCAAAAAAACTTACAAGATTTACAAGAATTTACAGCGCCAGAGGTTTTTGCGGAAATCAAAATGCAATTGGATGAGCGAGGTAATGAGTCTAATAAAACAGAAGTCATTAACCTTAATGCGCAATTACTTGATGTTTCTGAGCAGGGTGACTCAACGATCGCAAGTGTGCGTTTTACCGGCTCGATTAAAGAAAATGATGATCCAGTAAGCACATTAGATGAAATTTGGCATTTTCGTAAATTCTACGGAACAAATGCTTGGGTTGTCGGAGGACTTCAGCAAGAAGCATCTCAACCTATGTAATGCTATTTCGCGACGAAATGTCGCGATATTTTTTTGTATTCGAGAAAAGAGGTTATCTTGGTTATTGAGAAATTATTTTCTTACGGGACGTTGCAACTGGAGCAAGTTCAGCTTGCAACGTTCTCTCGTTTGTTGAAAGGCCAAAAAGACAAATTAAAAGGCTATAAATTAACAGATTTAGAAATCACTGATCCCTATGTTATTGAGGTCAGTGGCAAATCTGTTCATCAAATTCTTAGCCCCACAACTGACGAAAAGGCCAGTGTTGAAGGAATGGTATTTGAGTTAACGCTCGAAGAACTTCTTAAAGCCGATGAGTACGAAGTCAAAGATTATAGAAGAATAAAAGTATCTCTTGCTTCAGGATTAGAAGCTTGGGTATATGCTCATCAATCTATTTTAGATTGATAATATTTCCCTTTAAAGTCCACGTTAGGCTTAAGTCTACTCAAATACTTGAGCCCACTCCGTGGCTTAAAATCTACTCCGTGGCTTAAAATCTACTCCGTGGCTTAAAATCTACTCCGTGGCTTAAAATCTACTCCGTGGCTTAAAATCTACTCCGTGGCTTAAAATCTACTCCGTGGCTTAAAACCTACTCCGTGGCTTAAAATCTACTCCGTGGCTTAAAATCTACTCCGTGGCTTAAAACCTACTCCGTGGCTTAAAACCTACTCCGTGGCTTAAGCCTACGTCCCGCGGCTTGTCCGCGGGAACTATTGACTAAACCAAGGCACATCGGGTTCTAAGTGAATTATTCAACAGCTCCTGGCTTCCCCCTGCTGTTGTAATCGGGGGACGGGTATTACTTTATTATTTGCACAACTCAGTTTTTCTGAACGGTAAATACCGTGGCTCCCAAAACATATCTTTAATGACCTGGTCCAAATCAGCATTTTGATTAATTTGAGCAAGGTTTTCATTGATTGCTGTACTTGCCACGGCGATAGCTATATGTTTGGCAACCATTTGAGCATCATCAAGCGAGGGAAGCAGCGGTAAAAAGCTGTCTTTTTTACTCGGCGCATATTCACTTAATGCCTGAGCTGCTGCCCAAATCATGCCTTTTGATAATCTTGTGGCCTTCACTGCCAGAATGCCTAAACCTATACCTGGGAATACTAAGGCATTGTTGCATTGCGCAATTTGTAATAAGCGGTTTTGATACTCAACGGCAGGGAAGGCTGTGCCTGTAGCTATCAATGCCTTTCCTTGACTCCAATTTATAATATCAGCTGGCTGAGCCTCACATTTTTCATCCGGATTGGAAAGTGGGAAGATAATAGGGCGCTCACAGGCAGCGCTCATTGTTTCAACAATATCTTGTGAAAACGCCCCAGGCTGTGCTGAACAGCCAATTAAAATTGTGGGCTTAACTTGCCGTACTGTATCCGTTAAAGATGGATAGAGCCTGCCAAGATTTCCCCAACTTGCAATTTCTGCAGCCTGACGTGCATAAGGTTTTTGAGCTTCAGTTAATTCCAGATCTGAGTCAACAAGTAAACCTTGACGGTCAACCAGCCAGAAACGATCATAGGCTTCTTTTTTATTTAAACCCCGACGAAGCATCGCATCAACGATTTGATCACTGATTCCAGTACCCGCAGAACCCGCACCAAAAACAAGAATACGGTGATCCTCAAGGTTGACCCCGGTTACTTCACAAGCGGCTAAGAGCGCTGAGAGAGTAACAGCCCCAGTACCTTGAATATCATCATTAAAAGTACACAATTTATCCTGGAATTTATCTAAAATACGCCTTGCGTTGTTGCGTCCAAAATCTTCCCAATGAAGAAATGCATTGGGGAAATGTTTATGGATAGCATCAACAAAGGTTAGGATAAAATCATCATATTCTTCTGTATTAATACGAGGGTGCTGACACCCCAAATACAATGGATCATTCAGTAAATCTTGATTATTCGTTCCTACATCAAGAAAGACGGGCAGTGTTTTTGTGGGGTCAATACCACCACAGAGTGAATAGACCATAAGTTTTGCTACCGGAATATCCATACCACCAATGCCTTGATCACCAATACCAAGAACCCCTTCACCGTCAGTTACAACGATTAACTCAATATCAGGATTAGAGCGATTATTTATAATTTCTTCAATTTGATTTTTATCTGAATGGGCAATGTAGAGACCACGTGGTTGGCGATATTCATGACTGTATCGCTTCACTGCTGTACCGACAATAGGCGTGTATATTGTTGGTAGCATTTCTCCTAAATGCTTACTTATTAACCTGTAAAAAAGGACCTGATTTTTATCATGCAGGTTGTTGAGGTAAATATTTTGCTGTAAACGAGAACTATAGCTGGAGTATTGAAGATAAGCCCGTTTTACCTGTTCATCTAACGTTTCAACACGATGAGGGAGTTTTCCCAATAATCCAAAAGCGCGACGTTCTTCCTGAGTAAACGCAGTACTTTTATTTAATTGCGGAATAGTTAACAGGGGTTTGCCACAAATAGAGGTCTCCATAATGAGCTCCCCAGTTTGCTCATCACGAACTACTTTAAAATCTAACATGTTTTTTTCTTACAAAACTTGGTTGTGCTAACAATAGCGAATCAAACCCATTTATTCAATCCGAGTTGCGCAAAATAATGATAGAGTGTTATCACTTTAGACGTGAATGGCCGTTATTTTGGTGGTAGCACTTGTCTATCAAGGTAAATAGTAATCCCTCTTAATTGATTGATTAGTTCAACATAGCGTTAATTACGCACTAATGATAACATCAGAAGCTTTTAATAACATTGAGAGGTTGCTCATGGGGAAAGCTTTACTCCTGATTTGTGCATCCATGCTACTAAGTGCTTGTACAGTTGAGGATGAGAATTATTACCGCAGAAACCCACAGGTTCTACAACAAGCTCTAAAAAATTGCCCGGATAAAAAGCCTTCACACATAAGTTGTGAGCAATTAGCTACCTTAGCAGCGAGTGTTAACGAGTTAGCTTATCAGCTGCAAATGAATCCTCAGGGATTTGGTAAAAAAATATTAGCATTGCAAGAAACACTCGCCAAACAACGACTTGAATTAGAGAATAATCCAAATCAACCCGAGCTTAAGAGTTTAGTCGAAAAAAACAAACAAGATTTAACCCAGCGCTTGGCAATTGTTAGATGGCTAGAATCTCCTGAGAGTTAAGTATGAGAATTTTGGTAAGTAATGATGATGGTGTTAATGCTCCAGGAATACGTGCTTTAGCGAACGAAATGTCTCACATCAGTGAAACGGTGGTTATTGCACCAGACAGGAATCGTAGTGGTGCAAGTAACTCATTAACTTTGAGTAGACCTCTTCGAGTCAGGCAAATGGATAATGGCTACTATAGTGTCGAGGGTACTCCTACTGACTGTGTGCATCTTGCTTTAACAGGATTTTTAAAGCCTAGTGTTGATATTGTTGTTTCAGGAATTAATGATGGCGCCAATTTAGGCGATGATATTCTTTATTCAGGGACTGTTGCTGCAGCCATAGAAGGTCGCTTCCTGGGGTTACCAGCCATTGCTTTTTCCATGGTTGGGGATAACATTCAAAATTACGACACAGCTGCAGCGATTGCTCGTCATTTGGTGATGAGCTTAAAAGCAAATATGTTGCCATCTCAAACCATTCTCAATGTAAATATTCCTGACTTACCTTTAGATAAGATAAGAGGGATGGAGGTGACACGCTTAGGAACACGCCATGGTGCTGAGCCTGTCATTAAAGAGTATGATCCGCGTGGCCGCCCAATATACTGGATTGGTCCTCCAGGAATGGAGGCTGACGCCGGACCTGGAACAGATTTCTATGCAATTAGTCAGCAGTATGTATCAATTACACCCTTACAACTTGATCTGACGCACTATAAAGTTTTCGATCAACTTTCATCATGGGTAGAAAAAATTAATCTGGAATTATGAGCCTCTCAAAGCAGAGGCTTTGATGACTGGTATGCATGGAACTGTAGGAGTCCAATGTATGTTGTGTAGCTATTTCGACAAGGCAAATATGTGCAGACTATGTGTATTACTGTTGCTTTTATTGCTCGGTGGCTGTGAGTCAAGAACGACTTTAGCGCCCGTTGAGGAATTAAAATGGCGCCCCATGCGTGGTCAGCAAGCTGCTTATGTAGTGAGGCGTGGTGATACTTTATATTCTATAGCATTCCGGTATGACACTGATTTTAGAGCGCTTGCAGCTTACAACAAACTACCTAGTCCTTATACATTAAGAGTCGGACAAGTATTGCGTATTGGTGCTGCTCCTGCTCCCACTCATTCTTTTTCTTCAAGACCTGCCGTAGTAAGAAAATCATCATATGTGACAAAAAGAACTACAATTAGAAGAGAATCTCCAAAAATTGCCCCTCGAAGCAGGTGGACTCCATTAATTGCAAATCAGAATTGGGTTTGGCCGGTGAATGGCCGTGTAGCCACTGGGTTTGTTCCGCAGCAAGGTAAAAAGGGCATAGATATTGCTGGTAAAAAAGGAGAGAAGATAAGAGCTGCTTCGGGTGGAGTAGTCGCTTACTCTGGAAGTGGCCTGTCAGGCTACGGAAATCTGATTATCATTAAACATAATAATCAGTTTCTGACAGCATATGGTAATAATTTGCGTAATTTAGTAACAGAAGGACAAAAAGTTAAAGCCGGACAAGTTATTGCCGAAATGGGTGTTATTGATAGACGGTTTTGGGGTGTGCATTTTGAAATCAGAAGGGCAGGTAAGCCAGTAAACCCTTTAAGTTATTTGAGGGGTTAAAAACTGACTAATGTTGCCAAAGAAGTCATTAAAAGGGTGTTTTTTCTTAAACGGATATAAACACATAGGTGATATGATGCAACCAGAAGATGAATCAATAAAAGCTGATCAAGTCCCAGAAGAAGGTTGGGAAGAGTCTCCTGAACAGGATGAGGAGACTTTGATAAGCGATGATGAGCTCGCCACTCTTGAAGAAGATGAAGAGCTGCCTGATTTTAGTGACGAAGAGGCATTTCCCAGCTTTCAGCGTGGCAGACAAGCTGCAAAAATAATGGATGCTACACAGATCTATTTAAGCGAAATAGGTTTCTCACCATTACTGTCTGCGGAGGAAGAGGTTTATTATGCTAAGCGTGCTCTGAAAGGGGACGCGGCTTCACGTAAAAAAATGATTGAGTCCAACTTGCGTTTGGTCGTTAAGATAGCACGTCGTTACCTCAACCGCGGGTTGCCATTATTGGATTTAATCGAGGAAGGAAATTTGGGCTTGATGAAATCTGTTGAGAAATTTGATCCAGACAGAGGTTTCCGTTTTTCTACCTATGCTACCTGGTGGATAAGGCAGACAATAGAGCGCGCTATTATGAATCAGACAAGAACGATTCGCTTGCCGATTCATGTCGTTAAAGAGCTTAATGTGTATCTTAGAGCTGCTCGCCAATTAACACAAAAACTCGATCATGAGCCTTCAGCAGAAGAAATAGCAGAAATGGTGGATAAACCGCTGGAAGATGTTGAAAAATTGCTGGGGTTAAATGATAAAGTCGCTTCAGTAGATACACCCATTGGTTATGATGAAAATAAGTCATTACTGGATACTATCGCTGATGAAAACAGTATGAACCCGGCAGAATTATTGACCGATGAGAATTTACGTACGCATATTGAATCACTTCTCGATAAATTGACAGAAAATCAACAGCAGGTTATTGCTCGTCGCTTTGGATTGCGTGGATTTGAAAAAGCGACGCTAGAAGATGTTGGTAAAGAAATTAATTTAACACGCGAACGTGTGAGACAAATTCAAGTTGAAGCATTAAAAACCTTACGATCATTGCTCGAGCGTGTTGGTTTAACTCAGGAAGATCTGTTTTAAAACTTCTTATTGCCGGATTAAGCATAATGTCATAATCCGGCTGTCATTAAATTATTCCAGGCCGTCATCGTAGGTTTAACAATAGAGTAATTCAGCACAAAGGCTGGATTACTCCATGACTCTTGGTTGCATGTAAATTGCCCACTCGCTTGAGGGATAGTGGATTGATCTGGAGTAGTTATCCGGAAAGGAGTTAGGAGGAGTAACTTCCCTGAGGGTGTTTGTGAGTTAAAAGCTCAGCTGAGGAACTTATTGTTAGGATAGATTATTTTCTCGCTGTCTTCTCTCCCTACGTGCCTCGGCTTGTCCGAGGCATCCAGAAGATATTCAAATTAAACTTCAACTTCGAAAATTGCTAATGGAGTGAGTCACGAAAAAATTTGCACCTGATTGAGTGTCCTTCTGGATACCTCGGACAAGCCGAGGTACGTAGAGAGGAGGTGCCTCTAAGGTACGTAGAGAGGAGGTGCCTCTAAGGTACGTAGAAGAAATGCTCAGCTGAGGGCTTGGGATCAATAGCTCAGCTGAGGGACGGATTATTCTTCGCTTTCTGAATCAGAATCTTCCTCACCGTCCTCTTCTTCATTAGAGTCTTTCGTTTGATTAGATGCTTTGTCAGACTCTTTTGGTGTAGATGCATTAGTATCTGCAGGTGTTTTGTTGTCTTGTACGTTTGCAGAACAAGTAGCAGCAATGTTTTTAATTTCATCACTATATTGTTTGTCTGTCATGTCGTCGGCGGTTTTTAACAATGCTGCGAGCTTAGGCTTGGCGCAACTACAATAACTCTCGGCCGCTTGCTTATCTTTATCACCCATTTGAGGGAATACTAAAGAAAATCTATCTTGACAATATTCATTAACATCACTGTCCGTGGCCTTTTCCAAACCAACCTCATTTTCAAGAGAATCCATCGTGTCTTGTAAAAGTGTTTGTGACATACAAAGTTGCATCGTCTTATTAATAGCCTCTTGCGTATCTAGAGGTTGTTGAGCTGCACATTCGCAATATTTCTCACCAAAATTTTTATAATCAATTTTATCTTTTATATCATCGATTCGCTTCATCCAGGAACCTACACAACTCGATTGAAAGCTGGTCTGGGATGTATCAGTGGATGCAGGGACATCACCAGATGTTGCATTGCCGAACAACGGTATACCTAAAAGAATGGCGGCTAGAATAGATTTAGTAAAAATAAAATTCATCGAGTTCCTCCTTGAAAATAAAAAGATTTTTTTGCGACATCGATTATGTGATTTAATCTAGGATTTATTAAAATTGCAAGGTAAATGTTGCCAACAATCCGAATAGTTTTCCTCTCTAGTCGAATGGGACAAAGCTTGCTCACTTACTAGCCAGGGATTTTTGGCTTCAAACATAAATGCCATAGTATCTTGGTAGCGGGTGGGTTTTAGTTCTTCATCAAGAACATTTTGATAGGTATCAGCGTCCGGTCCATGTGCAGACATACAGTTATGAATACTAACTCCACCGGGTAAAAATCCTTCTTTTTTAGCATCATATTCACCTGTAATAAGTCCCATCATTTCACTCATGATATTACGGTGAAAATAGGGGGGCCTAAAGGTGTGTTCCGCCACCATCCAGCGTGGAGGAAAAATAACAAAATCCAGATTGGCTACCCCAGGAGTATCACTTTCTGATGTTAAGACAGTAAAAATTGATGGGTCTGGATGATCAAAACTTACGGTATTGATGGTATTGAATAGTCCTAAATCATAACTATAGGGCGCATAGTTTCCATGCCAGGCAACGACGTTTAAAGGTGAATGATTTGATTTTGCTACCCAAAGTTTTTGTTGATATTTGCAGAATAGCTGAACCTCATCTTGAATCGTTTCAAAGCTGGCTTTGGGGTATAAAAAATGTCGTGGATTGGCTAATCCATTTGAACCAATTGGCCCTAGTTGGGGTAGAACAAAAGGACTTCCCATATTTTCACAGATATAGCCGGCTGCAAAATTTGAACCAGGGTCTGCTCTGAATGTGACACCACGTGGGATAACAGCTATTTTACCAGGGACAATTGTTAATTGACCAAACTCAGTGTGTATAGCCAGTTCACCGGCATAAGGAACTAATAACATTTCGCCATCGCTGTTACTAAAATAACGTTTTTCCATAGCTTGATTGCATTGATAAATAAATGCATTCATTGTGGTGTTTCCAGCGATATAAAATAAGCCATCAATAAAATCTTTTGCAACAGACAGCGCAGGTAGAGGAGCCCAACGCATGGGATTGGGGGGCTGCATGTGTGCATAATTGATTACGAACGATTTTTCGTAAGGTTTGTAATCGGCATGGACCACCGAAGGAAGAGTACGATATAACCAACTGCGTAAATTGCTGTGTCTTGGTCGCGTGAAAGCACTCCCGCTCAATTGTTCTGCATAAAGACCAAATGCACATTGCTGTGGAGAGTTTTGATCCTGAGGCAGGGCACCTGGAATAGCTTCTGTTTGATGGTAATTACCGAATCCTGCTAAATACACCATTGTCTCCCTTCAAAAATAAACGCACTAGAATAGCTTGAAAAAGTAAAAAATGTCGAGCTTGTTTAAGCATCAGTTCTTTTTAAGAATAAGACGATGTATACTTAATTATTTGTTGTATTAATTGGACGCATAGTTCCCATATTGCTCTTATAGGAGTCTATGAAGATTAAGTTCGTTATTGAGGTGTAGTCATGGCAGGACATAGTAAATGGGCTAATATCAAATTCCGTAAAGGTGCTCAAGATGCCAAACGTGGTAAAATTTTCACAAAACTGATTCGAGAAATAACTGTTTCAGCAAGAATGGGTGGAGCAGAGGAGTCATCAAATCCTCGGTTACGTGATGCAGTTAGTAAAGCTTTAAAAGCGAATATGAAGCGCGACACGATTGATAATGCTATTAAGCGTGGGGCAGGTGGTCTTGATGGCGCGAACATGATAGAAATGCGCTATGAAGGATATGGTCCTGGCGGAGTTGCTATTCTCGTTGACTGTTTATCCGATAATAAAAATCGGACAGTCTCTGATGTAAGACATGCTTTTACAAAACATGGTGGAAATTTAGGTACAGATGGTTCCGTATCTTATCTATTTACCAAACAGGGTGAAATTCTTCTTGCCGCGGGACAATCGGAAGAAAGCGCTATGGAGGCAGCCATAGAAGCTGGGGCAGAAGATGTTGTGGTTGAGGATAATCAAATCGAAATTATTACTGCCGACGATAATTATCATACCGTTTTAGCGGCTATCCAAGGCGCTGGTTATGAAGTGGAGCAATCCCACTTGACCATGCGCGCGCAAACGACTGTTGCTTTGGATAAAGAGACTGCTGAAAGTTTAATGAAGCTGATTGATATGTTGGAAGACTTGGATGATGTTCAGGAAGTTCATAGTAATGCTGAACTCCCTGAGACTCTATTTGAAACTGCCTAATGAGTATCATCCTAGGCATTGACCCCGGTTCTCGTGTGACAGGCTATGGGGTCATTAAGGAAGAAGGACGCAACATTCGATATATTGATAGTGGCTGCATCCGCACATCAGATGGGGAATTAAGTCAGCGACTTTTGCAAATTTTTGATGGTATCTGCCAACTGATGGATGACTATAATCCTGATGAGGTTGCAATTGAACAAGTCTTCATGCATCAAAACCCTAGTTCCGCTCTGAAATTAGGCCATGCGCGAGGGGTGGCCATGGTTGCTGCGGCGTCACATCGCAAAAGGATTAGTGAGTATTCGCCTCGTGAAATTAAGCAATCTGTAGTAGGTTATGGTGCTGCTCAAAAGGAGCAGGTGAAGCATATGGTGGTCAAATTACTGATGCTAAATAGTGCGCCCCAAAGTGATGCTGCTGATGCTTTAGCGATTGCAATCTGCCATAGTCATATGCGTCATAATTTATCACTTATCCAGCGTTCACAGAACTTGAGGAGACGGGCACGATGATTGGTTGGTTGAATGGACAAATTGTAGATAAACATCAACCCGGAAAATTGGTAGTTGATGTCAATGGTGTCGGATATGATGTGGAAACGTCATTACACACTTTTTTCCAGTTGGAAACTCAACCCGGTACAATAGGATTGCATATTCATACCGTCGTTCGCGAAGATGCCTTACAGCTGTTTGGTTTTTTAGACAAACAGGAAAGAACTTTATTCAGGGCATTAATTAAAGTAAATGGAATTGGACCAAAAATAGCAATAGCAATCTTATCCAGCATTACACCCCACGAATTTATCCGATGTATTGAGGAACAAAATGCCCCTCTTTTAACAAAACTTCCAGGCATAGGTAAAAAAACTGCTGAACGTTTATTAATTGAAATGCGGGATAGCATTAAGCAATTTTCTTCACAAGTAGATGTAAATTATTCTCTACAACAGCCCTTGCTAAAACAAGAACAAAGCGAAGCTATCAGTGCTCTGGAAGCTTTGGGATATAAACAGCAAGAGGCAGTCAAAGTTGTCAAAAAAATTGATGATGGAAATAAAAGTTGCGAACAACTGATTCGCCAGGCATTACAGTTATTGGCTAGTAGATAGTAGTCTGGTTCTCGCAATCACGAGAAATTTACTCGCAATGGCCGAGGAATCATGTTTGCAATGAGAGAAGTAGGGTGGGTCATTTAACCCAACAAATCTAACTGTTAACTCCCTCCAAATCATATTCAAGTCATTATCACTGTGCATGATTAATAATTACTAAAATCAGCGAGTGCGAATTGGCTTCGGGGGCAAACCACCCCACCTACCATTAGCATGACGCGATTAACTGGACGGTTGTACTTCTTTAGTAGGAAAATAAACGCGTACAATAAGTCCAGTGCCTTCGCTAGGGGATGCGAGTTCAACTCGGCCATTATGAAGATCGGTGATTTGTCGAACAATCGCCAACCCCAAGCCGCTACCAGGACTCTTATTACCTAAAACACGGAAAAACCGTTCAAATACCCGGCCCTGAAGCTCATCAGGTATACCTGGGCCATTATCACGGACCTCGAGGATCAATTCTTTATTTTGGGCATATACACGCACAGAAACTTTGCCGTTTTCTTTGCAATAACGAATGGCATTATCTACCAAATTACGGATTAAAATGCTTAACGCTGTCGGGTTACCAGCAAACAAAGGTAAATGTTCATCGTGTTCGAATTCCAGTTCGATTTGCTTCTCTACGGCACTAGGAGCCAACATGGCAAGAACTTCACGGGTGATTTTAACAAGATTGACTTCATCAATGTCATTAATGTTGGCGGCCTCAGGAACAAGCTTGCTCATAGTAAGCAATTGCTGAACGATGTGAGTGCTGCGATTTACACTGGCAATAAGCTTTTGCAAAGCCTGATTTTTCTCGTCAATGTTATTGGTATTCAGTGCAACCTGAGCTTGTGCTTTTAAGGCTGCAAGGGGTGTTCTTAATTCATGGGCGGCATCTGCAGCGAAGCGTTTTTCGCGTTCAAAACCTTCTTTTAGGCGATAAAAAAGTTTATTTAATTCATCAATAACAGGTTTAATTTCCTCTGGTACTTCTTGTAAATCCACAGGTTCGAGATGTGTTGGCGCCCGGTTTGCTACCTCTTGTGCCACACGGTCAAGACTATCTAAACCTCGACCAATGATAATCCAGATTAGCAAGCCTGACAGAGGGAATGTTAATAACATAATGTAGAGGTCATCTTGGGCAATACGATGGCCTAATTCATTACGAGTATCATAACGCTCAGCCAAGACTGTGCGCACTCCAGCTTGTTCATTGTAGGTTGTAAACACCCGCCATTTTTGATTAGATACTATTTTATCGCTGAAGCCATCAATTTCGGCAGTCAGTGGAATTTTAGGCGCTGTAGGAGAATGAAGTAATAGTTTCCCTCCGTTTGTCCATACCTGGAAATTAAATTTATCAAGGTAGCTTTTAGGCGGTAGATCATTTAAAAAGCGTCTTTGATAATAGTTATCAATTTTTTGTGGGATAATTTCAAGAGCATCCTGAATTTTTCCTAGAGGACGTTGATGCAAATCGTCTCCCAACAATGCTTGATAGGAAAGGGCTGAGATAGCCATTAAAGTATCAAGATGCTCTTGGATATCTTTTTGGTCTAGATAGTAATTACCTATCGCAGTTAAGGTTGTTGTGATTGTTATTGCTAATAATAAATTGATTAGCAAAAACTTGCGTATAGACGATTTCACAATACTTAATTACTCTCATTTTTTTCTGCCATATATCCTACGCCGCGAATTGTGCGGATAAAATTGGCATTGAGTTTTTTGCGTAGGTTATGGATGTGTACTTCAAGAGCATTGGAGTCCACATCTTCATCCCAGCCGTAAATACTTTGCATAAGCTGCTCTCGTGACAAGACTTGGCCACTGTTTTCGAGCAGTTTTTGTAGCAATGCAAACTCTCTACGCGGCACATTAACCATGACACCATCCACATAGACAGAGTGGGCTGCTGGATCAAGAGTAACGTTACGATATTGTAAGACGGCATCGGCACGTCCTGAAGAACGTCTAACGAGTGCGCGAACTCGGGCACTCAACTCATTTAAATCAAAGGGTTTGGTAAGATAATCGTCAGCACCACTATCCAAACCTTTTACTCGATCCTCCACAGATTCACGAGCGGTAAGAATGATAACAGGCGTCGCGTTTCCATCGTGGCGGATTGCTTGCAGGAAACCTAAACCTGAAAGTTTGGGTAAACCTAGATCAAGAATAATTAATTCAAAAGATTCTGATTTTACTGCAGCACGTGCTGCTTCCCCGTCTTTTAGCCAATCAACAACGTATCCGAACTGTGTGAGACCTGCTTTGACTGCATCACCAAGTAACTCATCATCTTCAACCAGTAGCAATCGCATTCTTGCTCCTATTTAGGTTATTCCCTAGCGGGAATCACTAGAGGGTTGTTGTTCAACATCTTTTTCAATTAAATGTCTGGTTAAGTAAATTGCCTGAAGAAAGACAAATAGCAATGTAAAACCAGCCCCACCAAATAACTTAAAATTAACCCAAATGTCGGTACTATAATAGTACGCTACATAAAGATTAACACTACCCATTAAAACAAAAAATAAGGCCCATGCATAATTTAAACGATACCAGATTTTTAATGGTAAATTTATATTCCCTTCCATCATTTTTTGAATAAGGGGTTTATTGCTGACAATAGGGGAAAGAAGAAACACTAAGGACGTTAGCCAATAAATACCAGTAGGTTTCCATTTAATGAACCAGGGATTATGAAAAAATAACGTTGCTCCCCCTAAAACAAAGATGATTGCCAGACTTATCAAATGAATTTTTTCATAGCGTTGATGCTTGAGTCTGTGGAAGATAACCTGGAATAACGATGCAGCCATAGCTACTGCGGTGGCATTGTAAATGCCAAATAATTTATAACTAATAAAAAAAAGTAAAATTGGAAAAAAATCAAAGAGTAGTTTCATAGTAGCTATTGAAATTTAATACTTAGTTAAGTATATCACACGATTTCAAACTCTCTCACGCAAGACAACATAAATTTGCATGGTTTTTGCTTACACACGAGGGCTTTTAACCTATTACCAATTGTTGACCTGGATGAAGTAGCTTTTTATTGAGCCCAGGGTTTAATTTGGCCAGCGTAGATACCTTTGTATTATTTCGTTTGGCAATACTACTTAAGTTATCCCCTGCTTTAACAATATAAACCCCATACTTGACTGTGCGTTTCCATATTGTTAATTGTTGTCCAGGTTTTAACGGTTGTGTGTTATTGATTTGATTCCATTTTCTTATTTCTGCAGTGGATACGTTGTATTTCTTTTCCAGCATTGAATAGGTTTCATTACGTTGTACAATATGCAGAACTTTATAGCTTTGTGTGGTTGCTGGCTGGTCCTTAACTGCAAGCATAGTCGGTTTGGGAAGTGCTGCAACAGGCGCATTTTTTGTACTTGGTATTAGTACATATTGGCCACTACGCAGTTTGTCGGATTTTAATTGATTAAGCTCTCTTAATAATTTTACAGTGGTGAAATTTCGACGTGCAATAGAATTCAAATCATCACCAGGACGCACTTGATAACGACTCCAGCTGACTCTTTTTTCTTCCGGAACACTTGCAAGATTACGATTAAATTTTTCAACCTTATTGGCCGGGATAAGTAGTTTGAATGGTTTGTAGGGTGCAGTTGCCCAACGATTAAAGCCTGGGTTTAATTTAATAAGATCTTTATATGAAATACCGGCAAGTTTCGCGGCATGATTTAAATCAATTTGACTGCCAATATTAACTTCTTCAAAGTAAGGAACATGAGGTATCTCTGGCAGGGTAATTCTATAACGCTGCGGGTATTTAATAATTTCAGCGAGTGCTAGAAGTCTTGGAACATATGCGCGAGTTTCTGCGGGCAAGGGTAAAGACCAAAAGCTGATGTTTCTTGATTGTCCACTGTTTTTAATCGCTCGAGAAACAGTTCCTTCGCCAGAGTCATAAGCGGCAATCGCCAGAATCCAGTTTCCATGAAAGTATTTATTTAGATAGGTTAAATAATTCAGTGCAGCATCAGTCGACGGGCGGATACTGCGACGACCATCAAACCACCAATCCTGTTTTAAGCCTAAATTATTCCCTGTACCAGGCATTAGTTGCCATAGACCTGCGGCTCCAGCGCCAGAATAGGCAAAAGGGTCATAAGCACTTTCAATCATGGGTAATAGGGCAATTTCACCCGGTATATGTCTTTTCTTGATTTCGGTAACTATGTGGTAAATATAGGGCTCGGAACGAGCTAATTTATTTAAATAGCTAGGATGCGAGACTAGCCAACGAAGCTGAGTTTGCACTTCTGGTTGCGTAGTTTCGTGATTTAAGCTGAATTGGCTGCGCAAGACGTCCCAGACTGTTTGAGTAGCCTGTGCAACATTTAAAAATACGGAAGAGATTGATAATAAAAGGATTAAAATAAATATTCTTGGTCTAAACTTCAATCTGTCAGCCTATTACCAATTAAAAGGCTGACCAGTGTACTAAATAAAATCCAAGCAATAAACCCTTTTTGTATTTCTTATGGTCTAAAAGATTTAAATTAGATCGTTTTGTTAAGAGAAATTGTTTTTATCCGCTCTCAATTGTTTAAAAATTATAAAAGGGTCACGACTGTTATTCGCTCTTTGATGTGCATAATCTGTAAAATTTTGAGTGTCAGTTCGTAAAAAAGGGTTAATTTTTTTCTCTAATCCAATTGTTGATGGTAATGAGCAACGATCATTTTTACGAAGTTCATCACTATAATCTTTTACGGCAAGGTTACTGGGCTCTACAAGGTTTGCAAAACGAAGGTTTTGTCTCGTGTATTCATGCGCACAAAATACTTTTGTCTCCTCCGGCAATGCTCTTATTTTTTGCAGCGAGGAAAATAACTCTTCAATTGTTCCATCAAAAACACGACCACAACCTGCCGAAAAAAGCGTATCGCCACAAAATAGCCATTGATAAGTGGGTTCAAAAAGACTGATATGTGTTGAGGTATGGCCAGGAGTACCTAAAATTTTAAAATTATAGGGTGTTAACGATAAGACGGTATCTGGTTTAAGTGTATGGGTGACAAAAGGAATACGAGGGTCCTCGGGACCATAAACAGGAATGTCAGGATAGATTTGGGTTAAGTCCAACACTCCTCCAATATGATCATGATGATGATGCGTTAAAAGAATGGCCTGAAGTTGTAGAGACTGGCTGGTTAAAAAATTAATAACCGGTTGGGCATCACCTGGATCTACACAGAGTGCTGCTGCCTTCCTCTCATCAATAATCATCCATATATAATTATCATTAAAGGCAGCAACGGGTTGTACTTTCATTTTAACTCCTTGTACGACTTAGAAATCTTTTACGGATTATAGGAACTTCCTTCTGAGGAGGGAATGACTTTAGGAATGCTTTTACTTCGTTTAAATTTTTCACGCCAAAATTTTAGAGGCGAAAAAAACGCATCTCTATTCGACATTGTGTTGGTTAATGGTAATTCCGACTTGGTCGTTGGCGGGAGTACAGGTTTATTTTCTTTAAGTTCTTCTACCAAGTTATCTTGAGTTGAACAGGTTGGAATCTGACAGGGTAGATCGTCGGGCAGCACTTCAGTCTCGTTTTTAGAATGGCCTTTTAACTGGGCGCCATTGCCTATAAATAAAACGCTTCCATACCCAAAAGTAAAATAGAGCGAGATGGATTGCAATTTAGCAGAATTTGAAAAAACAGGCTGTGGTTGTGGTTTTTCAGTAGAACGTTTTTGCCAATTATACGTTCTTGCATCGGATAAAACGATTTGTGATTCTTGTGTTACGGAGGCCTTGGTCACTGCCAGACCATCGGGATACTCTAATAAAACATCAGGAATTGCTTTAAGCAATAAAGCATCGGGATTTTGAGAAACCAAGAAATCTCTTATTGGCGAACTGTTACTGGGAAGTATCAATGCAAAATTAATTTCATATTGGGCATAAATAAAACTGCGTTCAATGTTGTCGAGTAAGAATTTAATCTCATGAACACTATCTTCTACTGTGTCACCCAGTTGTTTGCGCTCTACACTTAAAACTTCTCCTCCCAAAGTCTGAGTAATTCGTAAGAGAATATCGGGGCAAACCTTATATTGATTGTCAGGATATTTGCTCCCTTGCTCTTCATGATATTGATGAGAATCAAAACCACCAGAGTGGCCTGTTGGAGCTAAGATAAAATCATCGTTTTCATTGTAGTAATTTAGATTTTCAACTTCACCGAACTCATCTCTTCCAAATCCTACTGCCGTCGTGCAAGAGGGGAATAGCAAGAAAACATGAGTGACATCTGCCCCGCAATACGGGTAATAGACAGACGACACTGAATTAGAATTGATTTGAGCACTAATTTTCCTTAATTCTGTGCAACGTGTATCCATTGAATTGGCTGAGTTAAATTTTGAAACGCGAAGACGTTTTAGTAATTCTGTCTTATTGTAGTCAGTGATTTGTGGGATTTCATGCGTTAATACTTGATCATTATCATTCTCTGTGATTAGTTGCGACGCAAGAAAGGTTAGTGAGCCGTCATATTTCATTATAATAAAACCTTGTCGAATAAAAATTGTTCTAATCCTATTCTTGAGAGGTTAATGAAAGATTAAGTAACATTTAAAAATATTTTTTTTGAGCTATTTGTTACAAAAATTTACGGCTATCAAAAAATTAGATTTCTCTTCTATCAACAAGAAACGATGAAATGCCAGGGTTAAACAATGACTTCAATTGTTCAAGAATAGTTTTCATTTCTTCTTCAAGTGTGTAGTGGGGATTGATAATCCATAATCCACATCCTGTCATCCCTGCCCCATCTTCTGCCCTGTGAATAAATTCAAGTCGTAGGGTACTTTTTGCACCAATACTTTCCATACCCCTTAAAAGCTGCTGATGTAACCAATTATCAACTAAAGGATACCATAGGCAAAAAGTCCCGGTTGAAAACCGTTGATAAGCTAAATTAATTGCCTTGGGAATAGTTTTGTACTCATCTTTAATTTCATAAGAAGGATCGATAAAAATAATGCCTCGACGTTCGGGAGGAGGTAATAAAGAAGTTAAAGACGCGATACCATCACTATGGCTGAAAAAAACACGCTTTTCTGGATGCAGTAGTGTTTTAAGATGTTCAAATTCTCTTGGATGTAATTCACAGCAATATAAACGATCCTGAGGTCTTAAAAGCTCAATAGCAATCGCAGGAGAGCCTGGGTAGAAACGAAGCCCTGCTGTAGTGTTTATCGAGTTGATACATTTTAGGTAGGGTGAGAATAAAGGGGATAATTGATTTTTATGTTGACAAAGCAATTGGATGCCTTGAAGCGATTCTCCAGTCTTTATAGCCTGTGAATCCTTTAAATCATAAAGTCCTTTACCTGAATGGGTTTCAAGATAAAACAGCGGTTTTTCTTTCTTCACTAAGTAAGTAAGAATGCGAGAAAGCGTGACGTGTTTCACAACATCAGCAAAATTACCGGCATGGTATCCGTGTTGGTAGCTAAGCATAAGAGGACTTGATTAAAAAAGGGAAAGTATAACATTCCTATAAAGTAATCCAATCAAAATTATCCAGTTTTAATTGTTCATTTCGCATAGATGGAAAGGTTCAATGCATTTTTAACTTTAAAAGTATGGATACCGCGCATAAAGCGCGGTAAGTAGGAGGAATAGGGAATAGGGAATAGGGAATAGGGAATAGGGAATAGGGAATAGGGAGTAGGGAGTAGGGAGTAGGGAGTAGGGAGTAGGGAGTAGGGAGTAGGGAGTAGGGAGTAGGGAGTAGGGAGTAGGGAGTAGGGAGTAGGGAGTAGTCTGAGGATGATCACACCATTTGATGGTCTACGTACTGCGCTTTATGCGCAGTATCCATTAGAATTTCCTCTTCACCTAAAGCACACCATTGATAGCAGGTATAAAAGCGAAATACATAGGAATGAACTAGAGTCCAGCTAATCATTTGATTTCTTATTACAGAAAAGTGAGTTAAAAATATCTCCAAATATATGCACTATACTTAAATTGTGTTTTTTAAGGACCAATGGAGACAATTATGGGCTTTCCTAGAGAATATGAAGAGAGCAATTCTTTTGCAGATTATTCCTATGAGGAAGAAAAAGTTGAAAACTTGGATCATAAAAAACGAGTACGCAAAATGCTTGAAGACAGACTTGAGCGTAAACGTTTAAGAGAAGAGTTAGAAGACGAATTGGACGGTGAATTCGATTGGGATGAATTAGATCGTTAACTACAGCCTCTTAAATGTCTTGCTGCAAATAGTGTATTCTGCAGTAAGACAGTAATAGTCATTGGTCCGACCCCTCCTGGGACTGGTGTTATCCAGCCAACTCTTAACTTAGCCTTTTCAAAATCAACATCACCTCTTAATTTTCCACTAGGTAAACGATGTATACCTACGTCAACTATCACTTGCTTCAAGTTTAACCACTCAATGTCAATTACATCGGGAATACCTGTTGCTACTACCAAAATATCTGCACTACGAACATGTCTTTCAAGATCTTCAGTAAAACGATGGCAAATAGTTACGGTTGCTGCGGCTAAAAGAAATTCCATTGCCATAGGACGACCCACAATGTTTGATGCACCAATTACAACGGTATGTCTACCTTCAATAGGTATCTGATAATAGTCCAATAGGTTAATAATCCCATACGGGGTGCATGGTCTTAATAAAGGATTTCTTAATGTCAAACGCCCCATATTGTAGGGATGAAAACCGTCAATATCTTTGTGGGGATTAATGCATTCGATAACTTTATTGGGGTCAATCGATTCAGGTAAAGGAAGTTGGACTAAAATGCCATCAATTTCAGGTGAATTATTTAATTTATCAATTAAGATTAATAATTCTTTTTCCGTGGTGGATGCAGGTAAATCATAAGCATAAGATTTAAAACCTATTTCCGAACAGGCTTTTCGCTTGTTATTCACATAAATCTGGGACGCTGCATCGTTTCCTACAAGAATGACGGCAAGACCAGGTGCACTTTTCCCCTCACTAACCATATCAGCAACAGCGAGTTTTATTTCCTGTTTTAATTTAGAGGAAACCAGATTGCCATCTAATAAAATTGCAGTCATATTTCAAGGGGTAAGAAGTTTGTACGGATTATGAAATAGCAAACTAATTAATGCAATGATTAACAAGCAATAACTACTTTATATTTGTTGCATCAATACCCTAGACAAACTTGGTTTGGTGTTATACATTGGCCGTTTTTAGCAGGAAATGCTCATGCGTATTGCCTTAGGGGTTGAATACGATGGTAGCCAGTATCATGGCTGGCAAGCGCAAACGGGTCTGCATACGGTTCAGCAAGTTTTGGAAGCTGCTTTAGCAAAGGTCGCTGACAGTGAAGTCAGTGTCGTCTGCGCTGGCAGGACCGATACAGGTGTGCATGCCACAAACCAGATTATTCATTTTGATTGTGAGAAACAACGAACTATTCGTTCATGGATTCATGGCGCTAATTCTTATCTACCGAAAGATGTCTGTGTCCGGTGGGGAAGAGAGATGCCTGATAATTTTCATGCACGGTATTCAGCGTCATCACGACGTTATCGTTACATTATTTACAACTCTCCGATACGACCAGCGCTCTTGCGTAGCAGTGTAACCTGGCAATATCGCCAGCTCGATCATCATGCCATGCAAGAAGCAAGTCAATGCTTGTTGGGGGAAAACGACTATACTTCATTTCGATCCATAGAATGTCAGTCTAATACCCCCATGCGTAATGTGCATGATTTGCAGGTAACGCGTACTGGCGATTTGGTGATGATTGATATTACGGCAAATGCTTTTCTTCACCACATGGTAAGAAATATTGCGGGGGTGTTGATTGCTGTAGGTTCTGGTAAAAAACCAGTAACCTGGGTAAAAGAAGTATTACAGGCGAAAGATAGACGCTTGGGTGCCGAAACAGCCCCTCCTTATGGTTTATATTTGGTAGCTGTTACCTACCCCAAAGAGTTTGGTGTAATTCAGGCAAGTCCGGGGCCTTTATTTTTATGGGAGCGTTAATTGATTGGAAAGCGACTGCGGATGAAAATGTGTGGTATGACTCGAGAGCAGGATATTGCGTACGCGGCTGCTTTGGGGGTTGATGCCATTGGTCTTATTTTCTATCCAAAAAGTCCCCGCTGTGTTTCTGTAAAGCAGGCGAAAGAGCTCGTACAAAATCTACCTGCTTTCCTGAATATAGTTGCAGTAGTCGTCAATCCTTCTGTTGCATCGGTTAATGAAATTATTAAAGAACTACCGATTGACTATTTGCAGTTTCATGGTGAAGAATCCGCCGAATTTTGTACGCAGTTTAAGAAGCCCTACATCAAAGCAGTACAAGCTATTTCAAAAGATTTTATCACTTCGATGTGTATAGAACATTCTCAGGCCGCCGCTATTTTACTGGATACACCGTCAAGTGTTCATGGTGGGACAGGCAAAGTGTTTGATTGGAGTATTATTCCTGATGATATAAAGACACCGCTAATTTTGGCAGGTGGCTTAAATGCAGAGAATGTTGTGAATGCAACTAAAAAGCATTTATTGTATGCAGTTGATGTCTGTAGTGGTATTGAATCCTCTCCTGGTATCAAGGATTATGACAAAATGAATCAATTCGTTAGCGCATTATGGGGTAGTAAATATGAATAAAGTTAAACTCCCGGATAGTCATGGCCATTTTGGCCAGTATGGCGGCATGTTTGTAGCCGATACCTTAATGCATGCGTTACAACAATTACAGGAAGCCTATCAGAAGTATTCTCAAGACCCTGAGTTTTTAGCAGAGTTAACTGCTGAGTTACGTGACTATGTAGGGCGTCCATCACCTCTTTATCACGCTAAACATTTGAGTGCGAAGATTGGCGGAGCTCAGATTTATTTAAAACGAGAAGATTTAAATCATACCGGGGCTCATAAAATTAATAATACCGTTGGCCAGGGTTTGCTTGCTAAGCGAATGGGAAAAACACGAATTATTGCTGAGACAGGAGCAGGTCAACACGGTGTTGCCTCGGCGACGATAGCTGCCAAACTCGATATGGAGTGCGTGGTCTACATGGGGGCTGAAGATATAAAAAGACAAGCCATAAATGTTTATCGCATGAAATTATTAGGTGCTAAAGTTGTTCCGGTAACTGCAGGTTCTAAAACACTAAAAGATGCTTTAAATGAAGCAATGCGAGACTGGGTTAGTAACATAGACAATACTTTCTATATCATTGGTACAGTTGCAGGTCCTCATCCTTATCCGCAAATGGTGAGAGATTTTCAGGCAATTATTGGTCAGGAAGCGCGTGAACAAATGCTTAAAGCCACTGCTCAATTACCCGATGCATTGGTTGCTTGTGTAGGGGGAGGATCTAATGCGATTGGGTTATTCCATGCTTTTTTAACTGACAAAACTGTAGCAATTTATGGAGTAGAAGCCGGCGGAAAGGGCATTGAAACAGGTGAACATGCAGCTTCTTTAATTGCTGGAAAGCCAGGTGTGTTGCATGGAAATCGCACTTATTTACTCTGTGATGAGCAAGGACAAATCAAGGATACGCATTCAGTGTCTGCAGGTCTTGATTATCCTGGGGTAGGGCCTGAACATGCTTATCTAAAAGACACTGGACGTGTTGAGTATGTGGCGATTAATGATGATGAAGCACTTAATGCATTTCGCATGTTAACTCAGATAGAAGGTATAATTCCTGCATTAGAGTCAAGTCATGCTGTTGCCTATGCCATGAAACTTGCCAAAAAAATGTTGCCTTCACAAAGAATTATCGTCAATTTATCGGGACGTGGAGATAAAGATATCCACACAGTAGCACAAATTGATGGGTTATCTTTGTAATCAGTTTATTAAATGCTTAAGCCCGCTTGAGTCTTTATAGTTTTAAAGAGACAGCGAATACGAGGGTACTGTGTTATAAGGTAAATTATGAATCGAATTGATAAGACATTGGTACAATTGCGAGCTAGTGGTAAAAAAGTACTGAGCCCATACATTACTGCCGGCGATCCTAAACCGGAGATGACCGTTTCTTTAATGCATGAACTGGTTGCTGCTGGTGCTAATATTTTAGAAATTGGCATTCCCTTTTCTGATCCAATGGCCGAGGGTCCAGTTATTCAGGCAGCAATGGAACGAGCCTTGGAATATCGAATCAGTTGTGATGATGTGTTTTCGCTTATTGAAACCTTTCGCAAGACAGATCAGCATACTCCCATCGTATTAATGGGTTATGTAAACCCGATTGAACAATATGGCTACGAACGCTTCGCCAAAAGAGCAAAGGCAGTCGGGGTCGATGGAACAATCCTGGTGGATTTACCGCCTGAAGAAAGTGAGTCGATTGTTTCTATATGGGACTCAAATAATCTATACAGTATTTATTTATGTTCTCCGACTACTTCGGACGAACGCATGAAATTAATCAATAATTACGGTAAGGGCTATCTTTATTATGTGTCATTGAAGGGAGTGACAGGATCTGATGATTTTGACTTACAACAAGTAAGAGAACGATATCAACAGCGAAAATCGCAAACTGATTTACCTCTTATGGTAGGATTTGGTATTAAAACACCCGCAATGGCGGCAAGAGTTGCAGAGTTTGCTGATGGTGTTATTGTTGGAGCAGCACTAATTAATAAAATTTATGAAGCTTATGTTGCAGGTCTCTCCGCGTCTGCTGCGGGTGCCTCTTTAATCCGCGATATGCGGCAAATGATAGATAAAGTTGAGTGAAGATATGACAGACGTTAGTGAAAAAAGAACCCATTTCATCAGACAATTAATCACTGAAGAATTAGCAAGCGGTAAACATCAAGAGGTTATTACCCGTTTTCCCCCAGAACCCAATGGTTATTTGCACATCGGACATGCTAAATCAATCTGTCTTAATTTTGGCTTGGCAGAAGAATTTAAGGGTAAATGTAATCTGCGTTTTGATGATACGAACCCTATCAAAGAAGAGCAGGAATTCGTTGATGCTATTATTGATGATGTTAAATGGCTTGGTTTTGACTGGAATGCGTTGACGCATTCGTCTGATTATTATCAAGAGCTTTATGATTATGCTGTTTATTTAATTAAGCATGGCAAAGCTTATGTCGATAGTTTAAGCATAGAAGAGATTCGTGCGCATCGGGGAACACTTCTAGAGCCTGGTCGCGAAAGTCCTTATCGCAATCGCTCAATCGAAGAAAATTTGCAACTATTTGAGCAAATGAAAGCAGGAAAATTTGCCGATGGAGAACATGTTCTTCGCGCAAAAATTGATATGCAGTCAGGTAATGTGAATATGCGAGACCCAGTTCTTTATCGTATTCGACATGCCTCACATCAACGTACAGGTGATCAGTGGTGCATTTATCCCATGTACGATTATGCACATCCTATCTCTGACGCCTTAGAAAAAGTAACACACTCTTTATGTACTTTGGAGTTCCAGGATCACCGTCCTTTGTATGATTGGTTTATTGATAACTTGCCAGTGCCTGCAAAACCTGTACAAACTGAATTTGCTCGTCTGAATTTGTCACATACGGTGACTTCAAAACGAAAATTAAGAGATTTGGTTGAGAAAAACATTGTTTCTGGTTGGGATGATCCCAGACTACCTACCTTACGTGGTATGCGTAAACGCGGTTACCCATCAGCGGCAATTAAGCAGTTTTGTGAAATCATAGGAATTTCTCGCAGTGATTCTGTTATTGATATGTCAATTCTTGAAGAATGCGTACGTAATGAATTAAATAAGACAGCAAAACGAGCACTTTGTGTACTTGAACCATTAAAAGTTGTCATTGAAAACTATCCGACGGAACACATTGAACACTTAGAGGGTAAATTTAATCCTCAGGATCCAGAATCGCCCACGCGTATTTTACCATTTAGTCGTGAAATTTATATTGAACGCAGTGATTTTATGGAAAATCCACCGAAAGATTATTTTCGGTTGGCACCAGGAGCTGAAGTTCGTCTAAGACATGCTTATGTGATTCGTTGCACAGAGGTGATGCGTAATGCAGACGGTGAAGTTACTGAATTGCGTTGTACCTATGATGAAAATACTTTAGGAAAAAATCCTACGGATAGAAAGGTAAAAGGAGTTATTCACTGGGTTTCATGTAAAGAAGCACACCCTGTAACAATCATGCAATATGATCGCTTGTTTACTGATTCTAATCCTGCACGTGAAGAGGATTTTTTACAATTTTTAAACAAAGACTCTTTAGAAATAAAACAAGCCCTCTGTGAACCCTCTTTGGCAACGCAGCGACTCAATGAAGTCTTTCAATTTGAGCGCTTAGGTTACTATTGTGTGAATCAGGTTGAAAAAGAAAAAGTGACCAGTTTTCATCGTGTGGTAGGTCTTAAAGATACCTGGGGAAAAATAAGTTAAGGGGCAGTGATGTTACATCTTTATAATTCATTAACACGAACCAAAGAACCATTTAAGCCACTAAATCCAGGCAAAATTGGTATGTATGTATGTGGAATAACAGTCTATGATCGTTGTCATCTTGGACACGCTCGTTCCATGGTTTGTTTTGATGTCATCGTCCGTTACTTGCGTTCTCTGGATTATGAAGTCACTTATGTCCGAAATATTACAGATATTGATGATAAGATTATCGCCCGAGCGAATGAGCGTGGAATTTCTATTGATGAATTAACCTCGCAATACATCCAGGCTATGCACGATGATACGAGGGCTTTAAATATTTTATCCCCAGATATTGAGCCTAGAGCAACAGTCCATATTGAATCGATTATAAAGCTAATAAAACGGCTTATTGATAACGGTCATGCTTATGTCAGTGAAAATGGTGATGTGTGTTATCAAGTAGAAAGTTTTAAAGACTACGGTAAATTATCGCATAAAGATTTGGAAGGATTAATGGCGGGTGCTCGAGTGGAGGTGGTCAAAGAAAAACGCTCACCTTTGGATTTTGTGCTATGGAAAAAAGCCAAAGCAGGAGAGCCCAGTTGGTCTTCGCCTTGGGGTAAAGGACGCCCAGGATGGCATATTGAATGTTCCGCTATGGCAATGCATGAATTAGGTGAACATTTTGATATTCATGGTGGTGGTTCCGATCTGCAATTCCCTCATCATGAGAATGAGATTGCTCAAAGTGAAGCAGCCAGTGGAAAGACTTTTGCCAATTATTGGCTTCATGTCGGCATGTTACAGGTCGATAATGAGAAAATGGCAAAATCGGTAGGTAATTTTTTTACTATCCAGGATGTACTGCAGAAATATCATCCAGAAGTGATTCGTTATTTCTTATTGAGTAGTCATTATCGTAGTACTCTTAACTACTCAGAAGAAAATTTATTAAATGCTGGTAAAGCACTAATGAGATTGTATCAGTCTATAAAAGATGTTTCTGATGTGAATTTGGAAATTGATGAGCTTTGGCTCAAACAATTTAATCAGGCAATGGATGATGATTTTAATACACCAGTCGCTTTATCAGTCTTGTTTCAATTAAGCCATGAAGTTAATAAAACAAATTCTGCTAAGCTGGCCAGTACATTAAAACATTTGGCATCGCTTCTTGGGTTGTTACAAAATTCTCCTGATGCATTTTTACAAGCAGGACTTAGTGAGCTGGAAAAAAATACAATTGATCAGCTGATTCAAGAAAGACTTGAAGCGAGAGCCGCGCGAAATTGGTCAAGAGCTGATGAAATTCGTATCTCACTTGCCAATCAAGGCATCGAATTGGAAGATGGCCCCAACGGGACCACCTGGCGTAAAAAGGCTGAATAAGAGCGATATCATTCAGCTATAAGCTATCGGCAACTAAATACCTACGTCCCGCGGCTTGTCCGCGGGATCCAGTTCTACTGTTTAGCTCTCTCGGCACCCTTATATCAAATCTCCCTGTCTTGTGAACGCAGCGAGGCAATCATCTCCTATTTAACTCAGCGATAGGAAGAGAGTTAAATTTTTCCTCAATTGATACCACCATTTTTTGTCGATTGGTCGCAGCAAAAAAAGTGCTTCCTGTGATTAAATATTTTCCAATGATAAGAAGAAGTCCAATACCAGTTGCTGCAATGGCAATATTGGCGAGAATAGGTTCCCAAATGTAGCGATGGGTTTTCATTTCGCGGTGACCTGCTTCTAGAGCACATGCAAACTGATTTCTGATTGATGTAAGCTGATTAGAGTCAGAGCTATTTTTAGCGTGCACAAACTTGGCCATTAGATCTGCAAGCTGTTCAGCAAGTTGAACGGCTTTCTTACCTTCGGTTCTATCGATATCGTTATAAGTGCTTTGATAAGCTAGTTTGCAACCATGGTTCTTTAATAAATCAATCTGTTGATAAACTGCAATAATTGGTAAATATACTTCATCTTTGCTTGGGAAAGAAGGCATTTCAGGGAGCTTTGCCAAAATCATTAGTAATGATTCGCTATTGGTAAGCAGCAAATCCATGACACTTGGATTTTGGGTAATATTACTTTGAATAAAACTAAGTTCTTTTTCAGGGGAGATAGAGTCTAGAATGTATGATAATAATGGAGGAACAGTTGCAACCAAGTGTAAAACGCTATTGCCAAATAGAGTTTCCGCAGTTAAAAGTGAAGTCACATTATCTTTGGGTAATGTTTTTAAAATCATTTCGATTGCAGTAAATGCATTTGTTTGCTGGTTAGTTTTTAGATATTCTTTCACCATCCAATACAAACTATTAGCTTCCCCATTGCCCTCATTAACCATTTTTATCCAATCATCCTTGGATAATATTTTCTGAAGGGGGAGTAAAAGACGAGAATCGATTTTGCTAAGGGGAAATTTTCCATGTTGATTCTTGGATTGTAATACTTCTAAACGTTTTTCCCAAGGTAATGTATCTAAAACAATAACCAGATTATCGCGTTCTATCATATCGATTACACGATAATTAAGAGTTCCATTAAGACAAAGTGCTTCTGCTCGTCGCTCACTCGGTAATAATGATAAAACCACTTTAAGTGCATGGGGGTTTTTAAATAGAGAAAGAATGGGATAATCACTACCCTTGCTTCTGTATTGGATGACAGAAAATCGATCATTTTCAGGGAGAAGTTTCAAAAGATCTTCCAAATATTCAGCACACAGAGAGTCAAGTAAAGATAAGCCTTTATTATTTATACACGTGACGGCGTTCAAGCGTTGTTCTTCAGGTAAATACGGGAGTAGACGAAATAATACTTCAGGATAATCAAAACAATTGGATATATTGTTAGAGCAGGTTATTGCTGACCATCTGTCTTGCACAGGTAATACTTCCAGGATTAACTTTAGGCCTTTATTCTGAAGCGTTTGATCGAAGACACTGAAACCGTATTTGTTTTTACTGACTACAGCCTCTAAGCGGTCTTGTGAAGGAAGTGTTTCTAAAATTTCTACTACGGTAGTAATGTTTTGGTTAAATAAAAGATTATTTTTCTTTATAATATCTGATCGAGTTATTGCCGGTATGGTTTCCAAAATTGACACTAGGTTAGTGGCATCGCGTCCGGATAAAAGATTATGTCTATTTACAAGAGTAAGAGAATCTTGAGCTGGTAAAATTTTCAAAATTGATATTGTGGAAAAAATAGTTTTTGTGGGTAGAAGCTTACTTGCCTCGATAATGTTTAAACGTTCTTCTTGAGGTAATAGTTTCAAAATTTCTATTGCGTTATCAATGCGAAGACTAGACAAAGGATTATTGCCCTTTGTATCTTGCGTAAGTATGGCTGTCACTCTTTCATTTGCAGGAAGTCTGTTAAGAATAATTCGACGGGCTCGCGGATTACTTACAGAATGCAAAAGCGTTTCCCCACGACTGTTCTTAGTCGTAATAATTTCTAAACGATCTTCTAGTAGAATAGAGTCGAGAAGCGCTTCTAGTTCTGAACCATGAAATGCTGCCTCTTCAAGTAAATAACGCATTTCGAGGTTGCTTAAGGGTTTTTCAGCATCTGGCCATCGAGATAAAATAATGGTCCTTGTTGGTGATTCATCCAAAATTTTTAGAAATAAGGCTTTATTCGATTGATGAAGCTCAAAGAATTCTTCTTGTGTGAAAAATGAGAGAATAGAATTGAATAAATTATAATCTTTAAAAGATAAAGCGTACTCCAGTCCTGTTGCAAGGCCTAATTTTTTAGCATTGTGTTTAACTGCTTCATTGAAAGCTAAGAGTTGAGTCTCACTAAGAATACCTGCTACAAGTGTTTCCAAAAGTTCTTCGGGTAAAGATGGTTTGCAGATAATTTGTGCGTGCTTCAATAAAGAATCGTAATAATTTGGAGGAAAATTAATTAAAAAACTATAGTAGTCTGCTACATCATTAATCTGGATACGAGTTAAATGTTTGGTTAAATATTCATCTGGGAAAGTCTGGACGGAATCATTACCTGTAGTTAGCAATATTTTTTTATCATATTGATTTATTATCGTGTCAATTTGTTCTTGGGTAAGATTTGGTCTGGTCTTTAGGACAGATTTATTAACGGGATTTTCTAAAATGCTATTTAAATCATCGGATGCTTGTTCAACACAATTTCCATTATCTAAATGATTTAAAATGCTGCTAAAAGGTTTACCTTTACTCGTTTGTAAAACCATCAACTGATTTTTCAACGACTGGGGTAAAGAGTGGAGATAGGAAAGAAATTCGGTATAGGCTACTTGAGCTGCAATGCTCGCATTCTCCTGCCCGGTAAGTCGCGACCCTCCCGAAATTAACTCCTGGGTTAACCGTTTAATGGCTTCATAGGGAGTTTGACCTTGATTGTTAACGATTAGCAAATTCTTATAGAGAATTTGTAATGCATCATTATGATGATAGAGCTTTTCTGCTAACGCTGGTTTTTCTGTTTGCAATGTTTTTAGTAAAGTTTGATGATGAACAAATCTAAATTCAGCAATACTGTTCACATCAACTAGATAGTTATCGACCATTGTAAATTGTTTGAGTCGTTCTAGTTTCAGAACTCCATCGTCAGAGGGCTCTTCATCGGGGAATTCGTTTAGTAAAGATAAAGGAGTCTCAATGAGGCGAAGCGCTGGATTTTTAGACGCTTCTATTATTTCCTCCGGACTTGCGATTTTAGGTATATCTAAATAGAAGTCAGGGGTGATAAAGACGGCATCATCCGCAAGTAATATTTTAAACATTTCACTCATTGTTTTAGGCTGGAATAAATATTCCGCGATTTGCCAATAGAGTTGGTTACATTCATTGTCAGGGGATGCAAAAAAACTTAGGCAGGTTCCCGAATTATGTTGAGCTCGAAGTTTACATCGATCAATAAATTTTTTTTCAAAATTCTCAGGATCGTTCTCTAATAGATTATGTAAATAGACAAACTCATCTTGAAATTCATTACTAATAATTTTAGTTTTAAGACTCGAATAGTCATGAGGAGGAGCATCATCAAGAGTTAAGAAATCGGCTTTTTGCTTAAAAAACGCTTTAAGGGATAAAATCTGTTCTGTTTGCATGATAGCTCAATATGATAGCCAATATGCATATAAATTATACATTTCGGTGTGCTGAGTAGCTATGGGTAATATTACCCATAGTCAAAAAGTGAGTGCTCTTAGAACTTTCCAAAACAGTCCAGATTGGCGCAATTTCAGAAAATGGTCTATTTTTATAAGTAGGGCCTTGTTTTTTTAAAGGATTATGCCTACTAAAGGGATTTAGGATAAGGCCGCCAAGACCCAAAGTTACTCCGGGTTTAATAAATACCGTCTTCTTTCCTAAATAATGAATTGAAAAAAAATTTATCAATTTTACCTTTAAAATTTAGCAGCTCATCTATACTGGGATTGTAAATTAATGAATTTAGGCATTTAAGTAAACAATAAATGCGAAGGAGAGCGTCATGAAGAAATTATTTTCCATTCTATTAGCAACGTTTGGAATAGCGATGTTTGCAAATGCTAATGTAAACTCCCTCAATCCGGACTCTCAACAGCGAAATTCAAGCATGAATCAAACTGATGAGGTAGCAATTGTTAACTTGGCGAGTAGTGATGTAACCAGTCCCACCGACTCTACATCCGATGATAATATTAGTACTGCTACGGGATCAACTTCTGTAGATGACGACTCAAGCACAATAGACAAAGCTACTACAACAGGAATGCCAACGGATACAACAACAGATACGACAACGACGGGAACCAGTACAGATACAATCGCGCCTGGAACAGACAGTACTACTCCAAATACGGATACTACTACACCAACTCTGAACCCTGCCAATCCAAGTACTGATACTACTCCTCCAGGTACAGATACTACCATTCCAACTGAACCAAGTGCCACAGATACTACCCCTGGTACTGATAGTACGACTACTCCTGGTACAACCGATTCAGGGATTGGGACAAGTACTACTCCAGATAATACTGACACGGGTGTAGGAACACCAACTAACACCGATACGGATTCGAGTGGCAATTCTGGTACTAGTACTCCAGGTTCAAGTTACTAAAAGTTTATAACCTTGACAAAGAAAAATAATAATAACGTCAAGGTTATATTATTACCAATAGGGAATGAGAATACATAAAGAAAAAGAGGCACAACAAATTTGGTAAATGGAAATTTTTGAACTAACTTTAAAAATAGGAGGCAGAAAAGGGAAATGTAATGAAAGATCCATTAGAAGCACTAGAGGAATCTTTAGCTTACATGTTTGAATTACAAACGACGAAAAAGACGGGAAATTATATTCATCCCTCTGTACAAAAACTTAAAGAAGCATTGGAAAACTATAAAAATGGACCGTCTCTCTCGCTGCGAGAGTTGACTGCGGCCATAAAATTAGCGCTTCCTGTTATCGAAAATTACGTTGACGGGTATATGGTTAAATTAAAGATGGATGCTTTAGCGCAAGTAAATGGTTCATCGATTATTTGGGATGCGCCTGGACCAAAGAGCAGGGGATATCCCTATTTTCAATTTCATACGTCGTTGGCACAATCAAGAAATGACTTTATTTCCTGGATTTCTTTGCGCTGTGGACTTGAGTTCAATACGCTTGAACCTTCGCAACAGGTTGCTGTCATGCTTACTGAGATTAGCAAAAATGAGTTTATGACCAAATTAGCTGAGCACTTGCTAAAAAATCCTTATTTTCTGTGTAACCTGACTCTGGCCTCGCCTGAGATATTTATAGAAATCATTACTACTCGTCTTGGATTTGAACTAGAAAATCATCATATTGCCAAGGCCATCGTTTATCATTGTGACTCGATGATTGATTCGTCGGGTAGTTCTTCAGAGGAGATAAATAATTACTTTGATGAACTCAATATGCATCTGGCGGTAACAACACGTTCTATTGATAAATTATTAGATGATTCTCAGGCGAAAGAGGAATTAGAGAAAAAAGACATTTTTCAATATTACAATGAAAATAAAACTCGCGATTATGCTGGCCAACCTTAATTCCTCTAGTGTTGACTGGTTACCCGCAAAATTTCTGCCAAAGAAGTATCTCCTGCTAAGACACGTTTAAAACCATCATCCCGTATGGTAGGCACATTGGGTCGCAGGTAATTATCGATAATTTGCAAATTTTCATTACGATGAATCATGCCGCGCAATGTTTCATCTATAGAAATTAATTCATAAATTCCAGTACGGCCTCGATAGCCAGTATGGTTGCATTGTTCACATCCTTTTGGTTCACAAACTTTCGAAATATCGGTATCTGCAGGAATTCGCATGAGCTCTTGTTCGTCTTCTCGCAAATGATGCGTAATTTTACAATGAGGACATAATTTGCGTACAAGTCGTTGCGCAATTAATCCCACAATACTAGATGCTAACAGAAAGGATTCTACGCCCATATCATGTAAACGCGTTATAGCACCAAGAGCACTATTCGTATGTAAAGTAGAAAGTACTAAATGTCCCGTTAAGCTGGCTTGTACGGCAATTTCTGCTGTTTCCAAATCCCGAATTTCCCCAATCATTACTACATCTGGATCTTGCCGCAAAATGGCCCTAAGTCCTTTGGCGAAAGTCATTTGAACTTTAGTATTAACTTGGGTTTGGCCAACGCCAGGTAAGTCGTATTCAATTGGATCTTCAATTGTGAGGATGTTGCGACTAACTTCATTAAGCTCAGTCAACATGGCATAAAGCGAGGTGGTTTTACCAGAACCAGTGGGGCCTGTTACCAAAATAATACCATGGGGTTCAGCAATCATTGTTCGCATTGCATTGAGTGTAGATTTGGGCATCCCTAAAAGACTCAAATCTAACTGAGCTGCTTGCTTGTCTAAAATACGCAATACAATGCGTTCGCCATGATTAGATGGTAGCGTGGATACGCGCACGTCAATATTATGACCACCTATTCGCAAAGCAATTCGCCCGTCCTGAGGAATACGCTTTTCCGCAATATCCAACTTTGCCATCACTTTGACGCGGGAAATTACTAAGGGCGCTATAGCACGTTGAATTTCTAAAACCTCATTTAAAACACCATCAATTCGATTGCGAACTAACACGCGGTTTTCATAAGTTTCAATATGAATATCTGAGGCCTTTTGTTTAATTGCTTGCGTGAATAAGGCATTCAGTAAACGAATAATAGGGGCGTCATCCTGATTGTCCAGCAAATCTTCACTGACTGGCAATTGATCAGCAAGCAATGACAAATCCATATCCTCTTCCATCACTTCTGCGGCATCTAACACAGAAGATTGTGATTGATAGATATGCGCTAGATGTTGTTGAAATTCAGATTCATTGACTTCAGCAAGTTTAATGTCGCATTGAAGCAAACGCTTAACCTCGGCTAAAACAGTCAAGGAGGGATTGGCTAGATGATAAATAATGGTAGTACCATTTTCTTGTGTTCCAGCAATAACCCCTTGGGATTTTGCGAAAGTGTAGGGAAGGCGTCTTAGTTTTTCCTGATTTTCCATACCGATTATTTAGTCATTATGATGCGTTGTTGGGGTTGTTTTCTAAGTATAACAGTTTGCTGCGTAGATTGACTAAACGGTCTTGGCAATGCTGATTGATTCATTGATGGCAGCAATACATCATCATTTTCAGGGTTATAAGGCTGCTCTCGTAAAAATTCCAATTGCTCTTGGCGAACATCTGTATATTTGCCATTAGTAACATATAAAGCGTCACTCCGACTTCTTAGTATACAGGGTTTTATGAATACCATTAAAACACGCTTTTCGCGGCTTTGAATATTATGTTGGAATAGACGTCCGACTCCTGGCAAATCACCGATGATGGGAATGCGGTTATCATCATTACCAACACTGTCTTGGGTTAAACCACCTAGTACAACAATATCACCGCTTTCTACGTGAACGGATGTTACAATGCTTGAAATTTTAAAAATTGGATTATCAGTATTCAGCGTACTGGATGGATCAATCGTGTCATTTCCTTGATCAATCTGCAGTTGAATGCCGTTACCACGAGTAATTTGGGGTCTTACATACAAGTGCAGCGCAACATTGACACGATCAAACGTAGTAAACGGACTTGCAGTTGTTGTACCACCAGCATTATTAGGATAGCTAGTTGATGCCACTGATAACTGTCTACCGACAAGAATTTTAGCTTGTCTATTATCCAGGACTACGACAGAAGGTGTGGATAAAATATTGGCTTTACGATCTCGTGCCAGGGCATAAATTTGTGCCTGGAAATCATCAATTCTAGTTTGCGAATTGATAATGGCAAACCCAGGACGAAAATCACTTGGTTTTCCAGTTTGTTGATCGCTTCCCCATTCAATGCCGAGGCTATTTAGATCATTCTCGTCGATCTCTGCGACTAAAGCCTCAATCAATAACTGAGCAGGTTTAATATCCAGTTGGCGAATTACTGATTTTAATGTGCGGATTAAACTAACCGGCGCATTTAGGATAATTGAGTTAGTGTTAGGTTCTGCAATAATTTGTACCGTAGGTTTGGTAGTTCCTTCAGTTTGCGTCGCAGCTCCAGTAGTATTTGGCGTGGCTGCAGGATTTGTAATTGCAGGTGGTGTGGTTTGTGCTGGACTTTGATTCCCACTGGATGAATTGCTGACAAGATTAGATGCAGGATTTGTACTATCCAACTCAGGACGAGTTATTGTGCCTATGGTAGTACCCACATTACCACTAAAATTGGCTTGGGCAATACCAGCCAAGATAGGAACTAAATCTTCAGCCCGTAAATAATTTAGATAAACAACTTGAGTGTTGCTATCGGTGCCATAAGCACTTTGGCGATCTAATTTGGCAATTAATAATCGCAAGCGAATTCTTTCTGTTTTGCTTCCGCTCAATAAGATGGCATTACTGCGGTCATCTGCTGCAATCATTGTCTGCACATGACTACCCAGTCCAGGCTGTGTTTTTACCAGATCTTTTAAAGTATTGGCGACATCCATTGCCAGAGCATGTCTTAGAGGAATCATATCAATGCCATTGGATGAGGAGCTATCAACTTGTCTAATAATTCTAACCATTTGTTTAATATTACTGGCACGACCAGATAAAATAAGCATATTTGAGGGTGCATAAGCAGAAACACTACTCCATTGGGGCATCAAAGGTCGTAAAACAGGGACCAGTTGTTCAGAGGGGACGTAATGAACAGGTACAACAGCTACCATCATTTCATCGCCCTGGGGTGGATTTCTTAATTGACTCAATCCATACGGTGATTGTGTTTTAGCGTCAATATTAGGAATAATTTTAATGACATCACCGCTGGGAATGGCTGCATACCCTGAAATTTGTAACATGGACAAAAATACTTGATAGAGTTCTTTGTCAGAAATTGCTGTGCTTGAAACGATAGATATTTTGCCTTGAACACGAGGGTCAATAATAAAGTTCTTCCCCGTTACTCTCGATACTTCTGCAATAACGGCGCGAATGTCTGCATTTCGCAAGTTCCAGAGTTTTTTAGCGGGAGTATTTGACTCTTTGTCGTCGTCATTACTATCACTAACCACAGTAACAGGTGTAGCTACAACGGATGGCTTGGTAGCAGCAGCAAAATTATTTCCTAAGGGTGGAACAGGTTTGTAGCGTGTTTCGTCGTTTAATTTTTTTTGTAATTCCAAAGCTAATGCATAATCATGTATGGGACCAATTTGCACAGCATAATTATTTTGGTTGGTGGTTTGTTCTATAGCTATCGGTTGTTTAATCGTAGAGGATAATTTGAATTTAAGTTGCAGTGCGTTATTTTGATGTGCGAAGCCTCCCACATGAAGCATATAAGCCGGTTGACCATCAATAGTAATCGACTTGATATTGACTTCTGTAGCGCAAGTGACTGTTAAACAAAATAAAATCAGTGTAGCAACCGCAATTTTTCGCATCAAACAACCAGAAAATAATTGATGGTATCATCATATCTAAATTTGGAGGGATACAATAGAGTTTTGGGACAATTAAGGTTAATTAATTCGGGAATTTTGCTTGTGGATGGTGGCTATGGGTGGACTCGAACCACCGACCTCAGCATTATGAGTGCCGCGCTCTAACCGGCTGAGCTACATAGCCACAAGAGGCCGTGATTTTGTCTCTTTAGTCGTTTGATGTCAATACTAAAAAGTTAATATTTTAAAATCTTGCATAAGAACAACCGAAAAAGGGTGTTTGAGGCAAAAAATTACACCTTGAGACATTTCTAAGAATAATGTTTTTTTTTGGTAAAGATTAAAAAATAAGTGGGAGATTTAGGTGGGATTAGATATCTTTTTGGATAGAAAGGTATTGTCATTGCGAACATAAGTTATGTTCGCAATGACAGACAAAACTAGACAATCAGTAGATAAAGAGCACCTGGACCACGCAGAACTTGAACCAACAATTGTTTATTTTGTGCTTGAGCAATGGTTTGCAACGCTCTAACACTCTGAGTTGGTTGCTTGTTTGCAGAAATAATAATATCACCAGGTCTTAAACCTGCACGCCAGCCAGCACTGTTCTCAGAAGCACCTGCAACTTGAACACCAACTATATGGCCGTGTAATGGAGAATCTTGTTCAAAGTTCTTCAGAGCTAATCCATAGAGGTAAGGGTTGCTGGCTTGCAGTTTTTGCTCATGCTTTTTGATATCAGTAACCACAGCACTTAAGGTCATTTCCTTACCATCACGTTGAATAGTAAGTTTTGCTTCGCTGCCAACACGTAACAAGCCAATCGTTGATTTAACCTGAGTAGCCTGAGTAATTTTGGTGTCATTAATTTTAGTAATGATGTCACCTGGTTTTAGGCCAGCTTTCTCAGCTGGGGAGTCTTGATTCACCTGAGCAATAATCGCGCCTTGGAAATCTTCAGGGTATCCCATAGCCTGTGCTAGTTCAGGGGTAAGATGTTGAACAAAAACACCCATTAATCCTCGATGAATAGTACCAAACTTAATCAATTGCTGAGCAACATCTTTCGCCATATTGATAGGAATGGCAAATCCAATACCAACGTTACCACCGCCATAAGGAGAAATAATCGCTGTGTTAATGCCTATTAACTCACCTTTGGTGTTCACTAATGCACCGCCTGAGTTACCTGGATTAATCGCTGCATCAGTTTGAATAAAGTTCTCTAAACCTTCGATATTTAAATCGCTTCGCTTGGTAGCACTAATAATTCCATAGGTAGCAGTTTGACTATTTCCAAAGCTGTTTAGTCCAAAAGGGTTGCCAATAGCAACAACAAAATCACCAACCTCTGCTTTGTCAGAGTCACCAATAGGTAAGCTTTTTAAGTTTTTAGCATCAATTTTAAGGACAGCAATATCAGTATCACTGTCGCCGCCAATCAATTTAGCTTTTAAACGGCGGCCATCATTTAAAGTGACAGTGATTAAAGAGGCATTGCGAATCACGTGATCATTCGTGATGATGACTCCATTTTGTGGATCAACGATAACGCCTGAACCAATACTTTGGAATTTTCTTGGCTTCTCAGGGAGCTGTTGTGGCGTTTGCCCACCTTCTTGCCCCTCTTCCCCTTCTTCGGTATTAGGGACATTAGGCAAATAACCTTGCACAGCCACATTGACGATAGCGGGCATGGCATTTTTTAAGATAGGAGCCCAGGTCGCCAAAGGCTTTGCTTCTTCAGCTGGCACGTTAAAAGAAAAAAGGGTAAGTAAAATTATTATCGCGAAGCGAATTTTCCTAGTCATATTATTTATTCCGATTTTATTTATTAAACCAAATAAGTGTTGCCATTCTACCTGTTTGTGGCTCTCGGCGATAGGAATATAAGTCATTTTTTTGCTCAAATGTACAAACATTTGATTGATAAACCGCCAAAACACCAGAATTGTTTAATATTTGCTCAGCAAGTTTGGCCAAATTTGCATGCCATTTATCGCCTTTACGGAGGAAGTTTTGTGAGGAGAACGGATAGTTTTCTTGATAGGCTTGAAAAACATCATTGCCTACTTCAAAGCACGATTGACAAATCGCGGGTCCAATCCATGCCATCAACTGAGAGGCGGGACTATGCATTTTACGAATCGTATTTTCTACAATGCCACTAACCAGACCTCTCCAACCCGCATGTACTGCAGCAACCTCATTGCCCTCCATATTACAAAGCAAAATAGGCAAGCAATCTGCGGTTAAAATTGCTAAAGGTTGAAGTGGTAAGCGTGTAGTGGCTGCGTCTGCTTTGCGGTTAGTTTCTTCTTCTACAGTCACACAGAGGGTACTGTGAATTTGCTCAAGCCACGCAGGTTCATTAATGGGTTGCGCACTGTCTCTTAATTGTTGACGATTTAAAATCACATCATCACTGTTATCGCCGACATGTAACGCTAGATTATTTTGATCATAAGGTGGTTTACTAAAACCCTGGCCGCGCAGGGTGGTAAATGCGGTTATATTGGTTGGTGCAGGCCAGTTAGCATAAAGTCTAGTCAAAATGAGTATCCAATGCTTGCAAAAGTTGTTGAAAATCATCCGGTAAAGGGGCCTCAAATGTCAACTCCTCGTCGTTTTCCGGATGAATAAGCGACAAACTTGAGGCATGCAAGGCTTGTCGTTGAAATTGTTTTAATTGTTCTCTTAATTCTTCACTCGCTTGAGCTGGGAAGCGCATTCTGCCACCATAAAGCGGATCGCCTACAACGGGATGATTGATATAAGCCATGTGCACTCGAATTTGATGTGTGCGGCCTGTCATTAGTTGGACATTCAATAAGGTGTAATCTGCATAGTGTTTTCGGATGGAATATAAGGTAATCGCTTCGCGGCCTTGGGCACAAACTGCCATTTTTAATCGATTCTTAGGATGCCGGCCGAAAAAAGTATCGATTTCTCCCCCCGAAACTAAATATCCCTGTACCAGGGTGATATAGCACCGATGTATTTCGCGAGCCTGCATTTGTCGAATAAGACTGGTATGGGCTGAAAGGGTTTTAGCAACAACCAGTAAACCGGTGGTGTCTTTATCTAGACGATGAACTATTCCAGCGCGCGGCAGATTGGTCAGCTGAGGTGAATGATGTAACAGTGCATTCACTAGTGTATGTTCCCGATTTCCAGCACCAGGGTGAACGACTAAACCTGCAGGTTTATTGATGACTAATAAATAGTCATCTTCGTAAACAATATTAAGGGGGATTTCTTCAGGCAAGGAGACAAGTTGGCTGACATGGTCAGCCAAATCCACCTGCATATCTATTTCATCGCCATCCATAACCTTATCTTTGGGTTTGCAACTACGTTGATTAAGCGTGATAGCTCCTTGCTTCAACCAATTACTCAACTGAGAGCGGGAATAGTCAGGAAACAACTGAGCCAAAACGATATCAATGCGTTGTCCATGATATTCACGAGGAACAACGAAGTGCTGACAAATCACTTCACTCATGCAGAGACTGACTCATCAGTTATTCTGCCTCGTAACGAATTAGGTAACGCTTCATTGATATGAACATTAACAAATTGACCAATTAGCGAGGGTGGACCATCAAAATTAACAACCCGATTACATTCAGTCCGACCTGCCAATTGCTGGGCATTCTTTTTCGAATTGCCGGTGACCAAAATTCGTTGAATACTACCTACCATCGATTGGCTGTAGTGTGATGCTTGTAGAAGCAATCGATTTTGTAGAATCTGCAATCGTTGTTTTTTTACTTCCATTGGAGTTTCATCAGCCAGGTTTGCAGCCGGTGTACCAGGACGTGGGCTATAAATGAAGCTGAAAGAAGTATCAAAACCTATCTCATGAACCAAATCCATCGTTGCTTTGAAGTCTTCATCGGTCTCACCAGGAAAACCGACAATAATATCAGTAGATAAACGAATGTCAGGACGCACTTTACGAAGTTTACGGATTTTTGATTTGAATTCCATTGCCGTATAACCGCGCTTCATCATGCTGAGAATTTTATCTGAGCCTGCTTGCACCGGTAGATGCAAATGATTAGCGAGTTCAGGAACTTCTGCATAAGCATTAATCAAATTATCGGAGAAGGCAAGAGGATGAGACGTTGTAAAACGGATTCGACCAATACCGTCGATAGCCGCAAGATAATGGATCAATAAGGCTAAATCAGCAATATCTCCATTTTCCATCCGACCACGATAATCATTCACATTTTGTCCTAGAAGATTAATCTCACGGACACCTTGTGCTGCGAGCTGATAACACTCCGCCAAAACATCATCAAAAGGTCGACTAATCTCTTCTCCACGCGTGTAAGGAACTACACAATAGCTACAATATTTGCTGCAACCTTCCATAATAGAAACAAAAGCAACCGGACCTTCTGCACGAGGTGCTGGCAAGTGATCGAATTTTTCAATTTCAGGAAAACTGATATCGACCACAGGTTTCTTAGTATTCAAGCGTTCATTGAGCAGAGTAGGCAAGCGATGTAATGTTTGGGGACCAAATACTAAATCGACGAAAGGGGCACGTTTAATAATATCAGCCCCTTCCTGGCTTGCAACACAGCCACCGACTCCAATAACAACATGGGGATTTTTCTGTTTATAATCTCGCCATTGGCCCAATTGGGAGAATACTTTCTCCTGCGCCTTTTCGCGAATGGAACAGGTATTCAACAAGATCACGTCAGCTTCTTCAACGATATCGGTTTTTTCCAAACCGTGGGATTGAAGAAGTACTTCTGCCATTTTAGATGAATCATATTCATTCATCTGGCAGCCATTAGTTTTAATATACAGTTTTTTTGCCATAGTCTAATCTACTTTTTAAACTTATTTATTTATCTTGTACAGATTGGCAGAATGTTTCTTTAACTCGCGGAAGAATTAGTAAAGAAATAAACATACCAGCAGGTAATAAAGCCAGTGCAACATGATAAGCCTCTAACGGATAAACACGAACTTTATCGACAATTTCGCCTTGCCACATCCTATCCAGAATAAAGCCTATTATGGGTTGTGCCAAAGCAATGCCGACCATATTCATCATGTTCATGAAACTTAACCCAGTTGCAACATAGCGTTTACTACAAAGCTCTTTTGCAACGGCAAAGGCGGGGAGAAAACCCGCTGAAAAGATGCCGAAACTGAATAATAAAAATTGCATGAGCAAAGGTCCAATATTGGCATAAATAAAGATTAAACTTGTTACTAATGCGCCCACAGAACCTATATACATGGGAGGTTTTCTTCGTCCTATACGATTTGAGAATAGTCCCCATAAAGGGCTTGCTATAGCCCAGCCTACAAAAACTAGAGAAATGTAATTGGCTGCAGTTGCTTTTGCAAGATTCATTTTAAACATTAAGAAAGGCACACCCCATAAACCGCAAAAAACTGGTGTAGCCATGTACATTAAGCCACCGTAAATTGCGACTAACCACAATTGACGGTTTTTTATGATTGTTACCAGGCTTGGAAATAAAGGTTCCTCTTCGATATGATGAGTTTGCGGTGTTTTATTGGGCGAGTCTTTAGCGATTAAGAGAATTAGGACTGCCAGGATGAGGCCAACTGAGCCCATAATAATCATACTTTGCCGCCAGCCATAATTGTCTATTAATCGAGCTAATGGGGCTTCCCCACCAATGGCGCCAAGCATACCAATGGTTACCATCATTCCGGTTAATAGTGCGAAACGCTGTGCAGGGAACCAGTTGGCAGCCAACTTCATTGAGCCGACAGCCGCGAAAGCTGAACCAAAACCAATCATCAATCGGGCAACACAAGCCATAAAAAAACTACTGGTTAAACCGAAGGCAATAGTACTAAGCGCACAAATAGCCGTTGCGATTGTTAAGAGCCGTTGAGGGCCGAAATAGTCCATTAAAACACCACCGGGTAATTGCATGGCCGCATAAGAATAGAAGTAAATACCTGATAAAATACCCAAAGTTTGACTGGTTACAGCGAAATCTCGCATTAACTCATTGCTCATGACACTTGGGGATACTTGCAGCAAGCACTCATAAAAATAAAAAAGACAACCTAATCCCCACACAACCCATGGTAATAAGTTTTTTAGAGATGATTGATTAGGTGTCGCGGGTTGTGTGCTGCTGTAATCCATCGACTTTTTTACTCCTGTCTACTTTTGTGAACTATAATTATTACAACTCAATGAGTTATACCATAGGCAAAATTGAAAATATTATCACCCTGACTACTAATTGTCTATTCTGTATTCAGATGATAATGGTATTAATTACGGTAAGGATAATGAAATGGATTTCAATATTAACTATTTTCCAATAAGTTATATCTCCGCAGAAACTGGTGTTAATCCGGTTACTTTAAGAGCCTGGGAACGCCGTTATGGTTTAATTCATCCTAAACGAACAGTAAAAGGACATCGTCTCTACAGCCACGATGATGTTATCTTGATTAAGCAAATCCTTTTTTTAATGGGTAAAGGGCATGCTGTTTCAAAAATAAAACCCTTATTGTACGAGGATGGCGGCAAAATATGGCATGCTATTCCTGTCGACGGGCTGCAAGATACTTTTCAAGGTATTGTAAACGCTTTGGAAGAGCTTGATTACAAACAGGTAAATGCAGAATTGAATAATCTTTATTCTGTTTATTCAGTAGAGCAATTTGCCGACCTTGTTTATCCCCAGTTACTCCAATACTTGGAAAACGAAGTTTGGTTAGGAAGAGCTTGTGTGAGCGCTCAGCGCGCGCTTTTACTCGATTTACTAGAAGCAAAACTCTATCAAAATCTTTATCAAACTAAAAAGCAGCCACGCAAAAATTCTTATCTGATTGTTGGATTTTTGCCAGCAGGTGGACAACAGAAAATGGCGAATATTCACGGCTTAATGATCGCTAATATTTTAAAAGATTATGATCACAAAGTTGACTTCTTGTCTTCAATTGAAACTGCGGCTGAATTGTTTAATCTGGCAAAACAGTTTTCTGCAAAAACGCTGGTAATTTTTACGACAGCAGAAAATCTAGTCGTAAAAAATATTTTGCACGACATTAAAATAAGAAACATCACCAATATGGCTGTGAGTTTAGTTTCCCCAAGAGAGTCTTTACAGCAATCGCTTGAGCTATGGTCATTACTACCTTCGAGCTTCATAGAAATCTATGGATCTTTAAATCGATTAACTTAAGTGCATAAAAAAATCAGAGATGCTATTTTTGTTTCTTTTGAGTAAGATAATCTTTCGTTTAGTCTAGGAAATAGAATATGGCTTCATTCATCATATGGAGCTTGGCGGCTTTAACTTATTTTTATCAATATTTCATGCGAGTTGCTGTGGGTAGTTTGTCAGGATATCTCATGAGTGACTTTTCGTTAACAATTTTTCAAATCAATGATCTGGCAGTACTCTTTTTCATATCCTATGTTACGTTTTTACTTATTGCTGGAATTCTCATCGATCGATTTGGGGTTAAAATTATGCTGTTTCTGGCCTCATTTGTAGCCGGGGTGGCGTGTTTTATTTTTGCTTATTCAACCAATGAAATTCAACTCATAATAGGTCGTTTTGCGATGGGGGCTTCGGCTTCTTTTTCATTAACTGGTGCGCAAACAATCATTAGAATGTACTTCAGCGATCGCTTATTCCCCATATTTTCTGGCTTAACCCTTACTGTTGGTGTTATCGGTGCTATTGTAGGTGGTCTCCCTTTAATTGAAGCGAGTCGTTATGAAGGCTGGCGTATAATAATGCAATATGCTGGTTGCGGTTCCATTACATTAGCATTTTTGCTTTATCTATTTTTGGGCAAGAAGAAACAACTCCATAACTCAGAGTATGATTTTAAACACTTAATGAAAGATTTTAAGCAGTTCCTTAAAACCAGACGAGCCTGGTTGCCTGGCATTTATGGTGGATTAATGCTTAGTCCAATTATTGCTTTTGCGAGTTTTTGGGCGGCCCCTTTTTTAATTACTCATTACAATTATTCTCTTGAATTTGCAGAGTTCTTGGCCTCTTTTGTTTTTATTGGATATGCATGTGGCAGTCCTGCTCATGCATTGCTGGCTGAAAAGGTGGGTTTAAAAAAAGCGATGATCTCAGCCCCAACTGTAGCGACTATCTGTATGATTTTGCTTTTAAGTATTAAGCTGCCCTTGCCATTAATGATTATCTGTCTTTTTATTCAGGGCACCACAGTTGGGGCATTCGTCCTCACTATGGTGATCACTAAACTCAGCACTCCTCAAGATATTGCTGCCAGTTCATTTGGCTTTAATGTGTTAATTTCACAATTAGTAGGGGCATCAGTTTTATGGATAATTGGACATTATATTTACATTTGGCACCACGTTGCAGTAGGAAAAACCAGACTTTATCCGGTTGTATCTTTATATCATGCAATGTACTTACTAATTGCTGCTTCGCTTTTGGCCATTGTAATTGCATCATTAATTAAAATACCTGTTAAAGAAGTTACTAAATCCTAAAATCGCGCCTTTCTGGCCTGGTTCACCCAGAAATTTAGAATTAAATAGCCATGAATTATAAATCTTATCTCAAATTAATTGGGGAAAGAGGAATATGTGGTATCCTAGGGATTTTACTAACTTCTTCAATGATATTAATTTTTGTTACTAAGGGTGGGGCATTAGGCTTATGCATACTGGGGCAGTATTTTATACCATATTTTTAATCTTTGCTGGTGCGGCCATACTTTCGACAATTGTGCTTTATACAAAGCAATCATTACTCGTTGCCTATATTTTATTGGGTGCTGTGTTAGGTCCTTGGGGCTTACAACTTGTTTCAGATGTCAGCGTTGTGCAGCAGATTGGTGATATTGGGATTGTATTCCTACTTTTTTTATTAGGGTTACATCTTCAACCACAAAATTTAGTTCATATGCTCAAGAAAATAACCTGGATTGCTATTGTCAGTTCGGTATTACTTGCCTTTATCGCTTATTTGATCGGTCGCTGGTTTGGATTAGGGGTAGGGGAATCATGGATTCTCGGCGCCGCTATGATGTTTTCCAGCACTATTATTGGTTTAAAATTATTGCCGACTACAATTTTACATCACCAGCATACAGGTGAGGTAATGATTAGTATCCTGCTGATGCAAGACGTTATTGCTATTATCGTTTTAATTATGATTAATGGAGCCCAAGGCGGTGGTTTTGCATGGAATGATCTCGTTCTAGTTGGAATTGCATTGCCCGCGATGACTCTTTTTGGATTTCTTGTTGAGCGTTATATCCTGGTTAAGTTATTAGCTCGTTTTGATAGAACCCAGGAATATGTCTTTTTGCTTTCGATAGGATGGTGTCTGGGGATGTCGTTTCTTGCACAACAATTAGGTTTATCAGAAGATATTGGCGCATTCGTTGCAGGAGTCACACTTGCTTCAAGCCCAATCTCCCTTTACATCGCGGAAAGCTTAAAACCTTTACGTGATTTCTTTCTGGTTATGTTTTTCTTTGCTATCGGTGCTACGTTTAATTTTGGATTTGCGGCCCAAGTAGTAATCCCTGCCTTTATTTTGGCATTCTTAATGTTAATTATTAAACCCCTCCTATTTAATCTTTTGTTGACCAGATCGGGAGAGAAAAAATCTGTTGCTCGGGAAGTAGGGGTGCGTCTGGGGCAGGCGAGTGAATTCTCATTATTAGTCGCTACTATTGCTTTAAGCACCAAATTAATTTCTGAAGTAGCTGCTAACTTGATTCAAGCTACAACGATTTTAACGTTTATTGTTTCGTCTTATCTGGTGGTGTTGAAATACCCGACGCCAATTGCTTTGTCTGATAAAATGCGTAAGGATTAAAAATGAAATTATTTGTCATTGTCCTTTGTTTACTAAGTGAGCGTTATCTTGTTCATACAGTCTCACATAATAGATTTTATTGGTTTTCGTCGTATTTTGCTGCCATTAGCCAGAAGCTTCGCACAACAGATGCGTCTCTACTTAGCCAAATCTCGATTTTACTGGCTGTTGTTTTACCACCGATAATATTGGCTTGGGTGATTTTTTATATTTTTGGTCATATTATTTTTGGTTTAATCGGTTTATTGCTTAATTTGATTATCTTTTATTATTGTTTGGGTCCACAAAATCCCTTTTATCCTGTAAGAGCGGAGGGTGAAGACCAAGATAATGAAGGAGTAGTTGGAAATTATTTTGCCAAGGTCAATGGTCAATTATTCGCTGTTATTTTTTGGTATATCCTCGCAGGCCCATTGGGTGTACTTCTTTATCGACTGATCTCATTGTGTCAGGAACAATTACCGACAATGCACCTGTCGAGAATTATAACGAATCTTCTGGAGTGGATACCTGCAAGATTGACAGTTCTTTTATACTTGCTGGTTGGCAATTTCCAGAGAGGGATTCATTTCTTTGCTCAGGCATTTTTTTCGGCACCAGAAAAAAATGATACGCTATTAAGTACTGGAGGATTGCTTGCTGCCCGTACGAATGATAATGAACCGGTGCCAATGCCCTACGCTGAAAGCTTGGTTGAGCATGCCTTGATTGTGTATTTAGTTTTTCTGGCATTGTTTACTCTTGTATCTTGGTTATAAGTAAAAACAAGAATAAACCTATAACAGGTGACTTAACTATGATAAAACAAATTGTCGGTGCTATGCTGTGTTGTCTTATGCTTGTTTCATGTAAGACCCATGTAATATATACTAGTAAAAGCAAGGCCAACATTGCCGCTTGCCAACAGACTTGTGAAATCAAAGCTTCTGCTTGTAGGCAAACTTGTCGAAATAATTGCCAACGATGTTGTGGATCTTCGACACAGACGACAATAAAAACATATAAACGTTATAAACATGAAGTGTGTGTAAAAGGTGATTTTCTCACGCTTCAGTTGAATTCCTTCCGTGATCCACTACAATGCCGCAAAACTACTTGTGATTGCCGAGCTGATTATCAAGTGTGCATGCAAGCATGCAGTGGAATGATTTACAAAAGCTTGCGACCCGTTTGTCCCTAGCTTTAGATTAATGAGGAACATTCATGTTATACCAAAATAGTAATGATATAGACCCAATTGAAACACGTGAATGGCTGGATGCCTTGCAAGCAGTACTTTCTACCGATGGAAGCGAACGTGCAGCATTTCTCTTACAAGAGCTTATTAATAAAGCAAATACTGAAGGAGTGAAGCTTAAAAGTTCAATTAATACACCTTATCGCAATACAATTAAACCCCATGAAGAGAAGCTAATTCCTCCTGATGAAGGTATAGGAAAGCGAATTGGAGCTTTAATCCGTTGGAATGCGGTTGCAATGGTCCTGCGTGCAGGAAAATATGCTCCTGAATTGGGAGGACATATTGCCTCTTATGCCTCTGCATCTACTTTGTATGAAATCGGATTTAATTACTTTTTTAAAGGGCCTCAGGGCGAAAACGGTGGTGATTTAATTTATATTCAAGGACATTCTTCACCCGGTATTTACGCTCGTGCATTTCTTGAAGGGCGATTAAGTGAGCAACAACTCAATAAATTCAGACAAGAAGTTGAGGTCAATGGCCTGTCTTCTTATCCTCATCCCTGGTTAATGGGCGACTTTTGGCAATTTCCTACAGTATCAATGGGATTGGGTCCCTTACAGGCGATTTATCAAGCTCGTTTTCTGAAATATCTTGAAAATCGAGGGTTAATTAAAGCGGAAGGACGTAAAGTTTGGGCTTTTCTTGGTGATGGTGAGATGGATGAGCCCGAATCAGTGGGTGCACTGTCAATTGCTGCTCGTGAAAAATTGGATAATTTAATTTTCGTAGTCAATTGTAACCTGCAACGATTAGATGGTCCTGTGCGTGGCAATGGTAAAATTATTCAAGAATTAGAAGGATTATTCCGCGGCGCAGGTTGGAATGTCATTAAAGTGATTTGGGGGGGGCGCTGGGACTCCTTGTTTGCTCGTGATGATAAAGGAATTATGCAAAAACGCATGGAAGAGTGTGTTGATGGTGACTATCAAGCTTATAAGGCAAACGATGGTGCTTATGTTCGCAAGCATTTTTTCGGTCAATATCCTGAACTGAAAAAAATGGTAGAAAATTTGTCAGATGATGAAATCTGGCGTTTAAATCGTGGTGGTCATGACCCACAAAAAGTTTATGCAGCTTATGCTCAAGCTGTTGAACATAGAGGCAGTCCGACAGTCATTCTTGCTAAAACAATTAAAGGCTATGGAATGGGTGCTGCTGGAGAAGGACAAAATATTACTCATCAACAAAAAAAGATGACAATAGAGCAACTCCGTGCTTTCAGGGATCGATTTAGCATACCGGTCAGTGATGACAAAATCACAGAAATTCCTTTTTATCGTCCAGATGAAAATAGCCCTGAAATCCAATACTTGAAAAAGCAACGAGAAGCTCTGGGAGGTTACCTGCCATCCAGAACTAGTTCCTTTAAGCCAATGAAAGTTCCTGATTTATCTGCATTTTCAGCAGTGACGCAGAACAGCGGCGATCGCGAAATTTCCACAACGATGGCATTTGTTCGTATTTTATCTGTTTTACTTAAGGATAAAGAATTAGGTAAGCGCATTGTTCCTATTGTTCCTGATGAATGCCGTACTTTTGGGATGGAAGGTTTATTCCGTCAGATTGGTATTTATTCGCCAGTAGGTCAATTGTATACCCCAGTAGATCACGAACAAGTTATGTATTATCGAGAAGCGAAAGATGGTCAAATTCTTGAGGAAGGTATTAACGAAGCTGGTGCATTCTGCTCATGGATTGCAGCCGCGACATCCTATAGCTCTAATAAATTGCCGATGATTCCATTCTACATTTATTACTCAATGTTTGGTTTCCAACGTATTGGCGACTTAGCCTGGGCTGCAGGTGATATGCAGGCTAGAGGGTTTTTATTGGGTGGTACAGCAGGTAGGACCACTCTTGCCGGTGAAGGATTACAACATCAGGATGGACATAGTCATCTTCTGGCTTCAACAATTCCTAATTGTGTGACTTATGATCCAACGTTTGCTTATGAATTAGCTGTTATTATTCAGCATGGTTTATATCGTATGTATGAAAAGCAGGATAATGTTTTTTATTACATTACGGTAATGAACGAAAACTATACACAGCCTGACATGCCGGCTGGTGTGGAAGAGGGCATTATTAAGGGAATGTATTTGCTACAAGAAACAAAGAAACCTGGTAAAAAGCATATTCAATTAATGGGTTCTGGAACTATTCTCCGTGAGGTGATTACTGCCGCAAAAATGCTGCAGGATGATTTTGAGGTTACTGCAGATATATGGAGTGTCACGAGCTTTAATGAGTTAAGACGTGATGGTTTGGCTGTTGAACGTTACAATCGTTTGCATCCTCATGCTAAGAAACCACAACAAAGTTATGTCAGTGAGCAGTTGGCTGATCGTAAGGGTCCTGTAATCGCTGCGACAGATTATATGCGGTTATATGCTGATCAAATCAGACCGTTTGTTTCTGCTCCATTTGTTAGTTTAGGAACTGATGGTTATGGACGCAGTGATACACGTCAGCGCTTACGTCACTTCTTCGAGGTTGATGCGAAATTCATTGCCGTGGCAGCGTTAGATGCTTTGGCGCAACAAGGGATAGTGCCTAAATCAACGGTTGTTGATGCGATGAAAAAATATGGCATTGATAGTGAAAAACAGGATCCAGTAACTCACTAGTTAAATCACCTTTAAACAGGCTGCCGCAATGATAAGCGGGGCCTGTGTTTGCTGAGGATAAATATGGCAGAGATTCAAATTAAAGTCCCTGATATCGGTGGCTCGACAGATGTTGATGTAATTGAGGTAATGGTAAAGCCTGGGGATGAAATTAGCAGTAATGCATCGTTAATTACCCTGGAATCTGATAAAGCAAGCATGGAAATTCCCTCACCTCAAGCAGGGAAGATAAAATCATTACAAGTTAAAGTAGGTGATAAGGTTTCCGAAGGCGATGTTATTTTAACATTGATAGTAGACGAAGCAGAAAGTACAAAATCAGCACCTGAATCTACTGAAGTAACAAAACAAGATGAAAGTGAGAAACCCAAAGCTCAAGAATCTAAACAGACAAAAGCTACTAGTGCCAGCCAACGTCTTGAAGTTCGAATTCCTGACATCGGTGGTGCAACAGACGTTGATGTTATCGAAATTATGGTCACTGTAGGTCAGTCCATTGAGAAAGATCAATCCCTTATTACCTTGGAAGGCGATAAAGCTACAATGGATATTCCTTCTCCGGCTGCTGGAGTTGTGGAAAACGTGTCTGTGAAAGTAGGCGATAAGGTTTCTCAGAATAGTCTTGTTTTAATTTTAAAAACAGAACAAGGTGATATTGCAGCTGAAGAAACGCCTACAGCAGCAGAAAAAATTGAATCTGATCAAGAGCAACCAAGAGAAAAACAAGCGTCAACCGAAGTTGTAGCCGTGCATACACTACCAGAAAGTACAGTGGGTAGTAATATTCCTGCAGGTCCTGCTGTAAGACGCATGGCTCGTGAGTTTGGGATAAATTTAGCTGAAGTTAAAGGAAGTGGGCGGAAAGCGCGGATTACCAAAGAAGATTTACAAGCTTATGTAAAAGGAAGATTAAGTGAAAAACCTGCTACTGGAGGTTTTGCCTTACCGACAGCTCCCGTGATTGATTTTAGCAAATTTGGTGATATTGAAACTAAACCTCTTAATAAAATTAAACGCTTGACAGGTCTTAATGTTCACCGTTCATGGATTACCATTCCTCACGTGACCCAGTTTGATGAGGCAGACATTACTGATTTGGAAGCATTCAGGAAATCATCTTCTGAAGATGCTTCATTAACAGGGTACAAATTGACAATGCTTGCATTTGTAACCAAAGTGGTGGGTAAGGCATTAGCCGTTTACCCTCAATTTAATGCATCGTTGGATGCTTCTGGTGAAAACTTAATTTATAAGAAGTATTGCAACATTGGTATTGCTGTTGAAACTCCCAATGGTTTGGTTGTTCCTGTAATCCGTAATGTAGATAGATTATCCGTTGCCGAAATTGCTATAGAAATGGGTAAACTAAGTGCTAAAGCCCGCGAGAAAGGATTAATGCCAGCGGACATGAGTGGCGGCTGCTTTACTATTTCTAGCTTGGGTGGCATAGGAGGAACTGCATTTACACCAATTGTGAATAGTCCTGAAGTTGCTATTCTTGGTTTATCTCGTTCCAGTATAAAACCTGTTTATCAGAATGGTGAATTCAAGCCGCGCTTGATGTTGCCTTTATCGTTATCTTATGACCATCGTGTTATAGATGGTGCTGAAGCTGCACGTTTTACACGATTTATTGCAGAGGCTTTGGGAGATATTCGCCGCATTTTATTGTAAGTAATAGCTGAAGTTTAGAATACGACGCTATAAATTTTCGCTATAGCTCGAAAGGTAAATTAGTAGTTCATGATAATTAACGAGGCGTGAGATGAGTGGAATTAAAACAGAAGTAGTGGTTTTGGGCAGTGGTCCTGGTGGTTATACAGCTGCATTTCGTGCAGCAGATTTGGGCAAGAAAGTTGTTCTCATTGAGCGCTTTGATACCTTAGGCGGTGTTTGCTTAAATGTAGGGTGTATTCCTTCAAAAGCGTTACTTCATATTGCTAAAGTAGTTGACGAATCTCACGAAATGGCAGAACAAGGCGTTACCTTTGGAAAGCCAAAATTCGATAACAAGAAACTCGTTGCCTGGAAAAACTCTGTTGTCAGTAAGTTAACAGGTGGCCTTAAAGCGTTATCAAAACAACGAAAAGTAGAAGTAGTTACCGGTGTTGCTAAATTTTCTGGTACCCATCAGGTCATAGTTCAAGGAAAGGATGGCAGCACAACAACTGTTGATTTTGAAAATGCCATTATTGCTGTTGGTAGTGAATCGATTAATCTACCATTTATTCCTGAAGATCCACGCATTTTCAGTTCTACTGGAGCTTTAGAGCTAGCTGACATTAAAGGAAGTTTGCTTGTATTAGGTGGTGGAATTATTGGCCTCGAGATGGCTACAGTCTATTCATCGTTGGGTGTTGATGTGACTGTTGTTGAATTCATGGATCAACTTATACCAGGAGCAGATGCTGATTTAGTCAATGTTTTACAAAAGAGAATGACTAAAAAAGGTGTCAAGTTCTTATTGAAAACAAAAGTTACTGCAGTAGAGACGAAAAAAGATGGCATTTACGTCTCAATGGAGGGACAACACGCCACTGATAAACCATTATGCTTCCATCAAGTTTTGGTTTCTGTAGGAAGAAAACCTAATGGCGGTGCTATCAGCGCTGACAAAGCTGGTGTTAATGTGGATGAGCGTGGGTTCATTAAAGTTGACAAACAAATGCGTACGAATGTGCCTCATATTTTTGCAATTGGTGATGTTGTAGGACAACCTATGCTAGCGCACAAAGCAATTCCTGAGGGAAGGGTCGCAGCCGAGGTCATAGCTGGTATGAAACATTATTTTGATCCTAAATGCATTGCCAGTGTGGCTTATACTGATCCAGAAATTGCCTGGGCAGGATTAACCGAAAAAGAAGCGAAGGAACAGGGCATTGCTTACGAAAAAGGCGTATTTCCCTGGATTGCTAGCGGACGCGCCCTTAGTATGGGACGTGAAGAGGGTATGACCAAGCTTTTATTCTGCCCTGAAACTGATCGCATTCTAGGCGCTGGTATTGTTGGCATTAATGCCGGAGATTTAATTGCAGAAACTGCTTTAGCAATTGAAATGGGATGCGACGTGGAAGATATCGCACTTACGATTCATCCACATCCGACCTTGTCTGAATCAATAGCATTAGCGTCAGAGGCCTTTGAGGGCACTATTACTGATTTATATATGCCTAAAAAGAAGAAAGATAAGTAAGGTTAACTCCTCTTCTGGATTGCTTCACTAAGTTCGCAATGATTCATTTCTATTAGAATGCGTCTTTGAGAGCCAACGCGAAGCAATTCCTAACGATCTTCAATACTAATTCGAAGTCCCCCTATAGACTATCTGCTTCGGCTTGACCGAAGCATCCAGTAGATGTTCAAATTATTTCTACCTCATTATGTTCACTGCTATACTTCGCTTCCTAAATAAATTTTTTAAATTATTTCCTCTTTTTTTGAATAAACGACCATACTATTCTTGAATGGCTATTTTATTTTGAAACTTACGCTCAGCAGGAGTGATCATGATATGTGAAATACGCCCTATGCAGCAAAGTGATATTGCTAGAGTGTATGAAATTGAACAATTGTCTCATCGTGCTCCCTGGAGTCGAGATATTTTAAGTGATTGTGTTTTAGTCGGTTATGATTGCCGTGTCCTTGAAGTGATGATGATGTCTAGCAAACAAATAGTAGGGTATATTATTTGTCGTAGAAATTTTAATATTTGCCATATACTTAATTTATGTGTAGCAGTAGCTGAGCAAAGAAAAGGCTATGGTGAAAAATTATTAGAAGCACTATTGCATTCATTAGCTAATTCAGATTCTGATACGGTCATTTTAGAAGTGCGGCCTAGCAATAAAGCGGCACTTAAATTGTATAAGAAGTTCGGATTTGAGGAAGATATTATTAAAAAGGGGTATTATCAGGATGAGCATGGTGAAGAAGACGCAATTTTGTTAAAGAAAATTATTCCCCATAGTTCAAGTATTCCCTCTCGAGGGTAGTAAAAATTCCTTTTCAATAATAACAAAATATTTCCTACATAAAAAATTAACAATAACATAAAGACTGGTATTCTGTTTGCTTGATAAGCAACAAATGCTCAAAAAGGAATAAGGAATGAAAGGGACGCGGCTTGCCTTAAAAATTACAATAATTTTATTCCTAAGTTATATTTTAACGTCATGTGGAAACTCCAATTCAAAACCTGCACTTCCTTTAGCTGAGATAGATGTTGCGCTTCCTTTAAAAAAACGGATCGTTGAATGGGATGAATATACAGGCCGTTTTCAAGCGATTGAAGAAGTTGATGTTCGCTCCAGAGTTACAGGGTACCTCGATGCGATAAAGTTTAAAGATGGACAGTTAGTTAAAACAGGAGATGTTTTATTTATTATCGACCCTCGTCCTTTTGAGTATGCACTTGAGAGAGCAGTAGCACAATTTGAGCTGGCTAAAAAACAATATGAACGCGCCATCAAATTAAAAAAAGAAAGCTTTATTGCAGCCGAAGCGATCGATCAACGCTTTCAAGAAATGCAGGTAGCTCAGACAAGAGTTGATGAGGCAAAGTTAAATCTGGAGTTTACCCAGGTCAAATCCCCTATTAGTGGTAAAGTTAGTCGCAAGTATGTCAGTGTTGGTAATCTTATCCGTAGGAATGACACCGTCTTAACTAAAGTTGTTTCAATGGATCCTATCTATTTTTATTTCGAGGCAAGTCAAAACGATCTCTTAAAATATATTCGTTTAGCTAAGGCTGGAAAACGTCCTGACGAGAATAGTGCAACTCCTATGGTTATCAAGCTTCAAGATGAAACCGAATATACCCATCAAGCAACAATGAATTTTTTTGATAATGTTGTCGATGTAGGGACAGGAACAATTCTTGGGAGGGCAACAGTACCTAATCCTGAGGGTTTAATATACCCTGGATTGTTTGGACGTGCTCGATTGACTGGTAGTGGAGAATATGACGCTTTGTTATTACCGGATACGGCCATTAACACTGACCAAACTCGAAAATTTGTTTATGTTGTCGACAAGGATAATAAGGTACAACGTGTATACATAGAATTGGGTCCTATCCGAGATAGTAGTTATTATATTATTCGCAAGGGATTGAAGGGGGATGAGAAGGTCGTTGTAAATGGCATTCAGCGCATTCACGTACCTGGCCAAGAAGTCAAGCCAATTATGGTTCAATTGCATGAGTAGAAATCAGCATACAGGAAGTCGCTAATGAAAATAGCTCATTTTTTTATAGACCGACCGATATTTGCTACGGTGATTTCTATCATTATTGTGCTTGTTGGCGGCCTTTCCTATTTTAACCTGCCTATTGAACAATACCCACAAGTTGTTCCTCCTACCATTCAGGTTACTGCATCCTATCCTGGAGCTAATGCTAAAACTGTAGCAGAAACAGTAGCTACTCCGATTGAGCAAGAGGTTAATGGGGTTGAAGGTATGTTATACATGGACTCTCAATCTACGGATGATGGTCAAATGCGTCTGACGGTGACGTTTAAGCTGGGAATGGATTTAGATTTAGCCCAGGTATTGGTACAAAACCGTGTTGCAATTGCTGAGCCGAGACTACCTGAAGAGGTGCGTCGTATAGGTATTACAACCGTAAAAAATGCACCTGATTTAATGTTGGTAATTAATCTTTTTTCACCCGATGGTCGTTATGATCAGACCTATTTAGGGAATTACGCAGTCTTAAACATAAGAGACAAAATAAGGCGTATCGCTGGTGTAGGAAATGTGCGTTTAGTGGGTGCTAGTGAATATGCCATGCGGGTGTGGTTAGATCCAGATTTGATTAATTCTTACGATTTAACAGCAAATGACATAGTTGATGCTATGCGCTCTCAAAATGTCCAAATTGCCAGTGGTACGTTAAACAGTCAGCCCCAAAAAAAACAATATGGCATTGAATACAACATTGAAACTCGTGGACGCCTGGTTAATTCACAGGAGTTTGAAAATATTATTGTTAAATCAGGGGAAGATGGGCGGATCGTGCGCTTGAAAGATGTAGGGCGTGTGGAATTGGGTGCCCAAGATTATTTTACAAAGGGTTATCTGGGGAGTTTTCCGGCAATTGCGTTACCCGTGTTTCAACGACCAGGCACCAATGCATTGGCAACTGCCCATGAAATCATTTCTACCATGAAGGAGATTTCCAAGGAATTTCCTCCTGGAATTGCCTATAAAATTGCCTATAATCCTACAGAATTTATTGCTGAATCGATTACCGCAGTATTTCATACTATCTTTGAGGCCATTGCCTTAGTTGTCTTGGTTATTATTATTTTTTTACAGTCTTGGCGTGCAGCAATTATTCCGATTATTGCTATTCCGGTCTCTTTGATTGGAACGTTTGCGGTGATGCAAGGGATAGGTTTTTCCCTTAATTATTTAACATTATTTGGTTTAGTATTGGCCATTGGTATCGTCGTTGATGATGCGATAGTTGTTGTAGAAAATATGGAGCGTAATATTCGTGCTGGTATGGCTCCGAAGGACGCTGCAAGAAAAACCATGGATGAGGTAGGTGGGGCGCTTGTAGCAATTGGTCTTGTACTGGTAGCAGTATTTCTGCCTACTTTATTTTTGCAGGGCATATCAGGGCGTTTTTACCAGCAATTTGGGACAACAATTGCGGTGGCTACTGTGATTTCAGTTTTTGTATCATTGACTTTAAGTCCAACCCTTGCGGCACTTTTACTGAAACCTCATTCACAAGAAAAGCAAAAAACGTCCGTCGCTTTGTTGAGACCGGTCTATTCCTTTTTGAATGGATTTAATAATGCATTTGAAAGAGTGTCTGTCCGTTATGGAAAATTAGTAGCAAAAGTGACACGCCGTACGGCCTTCATGCTAGTAATTTATGCCATCCTAATTGCAACAACATTCTTTCTATTTAGGGTAGTACCTACAGGTTTTATTCCAAAACAAGATCAAGGGTATTTTATTATTTCAATCCAGTTGCCTCCGGGAGCATCACTCGATAGAACCGATCAGGTTGTTAAAAAGGCATTGAAGAAAATATTGGCTATTCCTGGTGTAAGTAATGCGGTTGGTTTTACGGGGTTTGCCGGGGCAACATTCACGAATTCATCAAATGCCGCGGCTATCTTTCCAGTACTTGATTCCTTTGAAAAGCGTCGAGAGAAAGGGTTAACTTATGATTCTCTGTTGACGAGATTAAGAGAGGAAATGGCGAGCATTAAAGAGGCAATGATCGTTGTAATTCCTCCGCCTCCTGTGCGTGGAATCGGTAATGCTGGCGGCTTTAAAATGATGATACAAGATAGGGCGGGTCGAGGAATTAATGTATTGTCAGAAGCTGTTGCTAATTTAGCACTTAAAGCAAACCAGGCCGAGGCAACTACCTCTGTCTTCACGTTCTTTGAAAATAGTACCCCACGTATTCACTTGGCTTTTGAGCGTGAAAAGGCGGAGCGTCTTGGAGTACCAGTAGCACGAGTCATTGAAACCCTGGAGGTATTTCTAGGTTCTGTGTTTATTAATGAATTTAATTACTTAGGTAGAACATTTCGCGTTATCGCTCAAGGCGACTCTGAGTTTCGCCATACACCCGATGACATCTTACGTTTAAAAGTACGTAATAATTCAGGTGACATGGTTCCTATTGGTTCTGTCGCAACTCTTGAAGACACGGTTGGACCTTCAAGAATGCCTCGCTATAATTTGTATCCGGCAATTGATCTGATTGGTGATGTGAAGCCTGGTTATAGTACTGGTGAAGCATTAGCAACTATGGAAAAACTTGCTGCAGAAGTGTTGCCTGATGGAATTGGCTATGAATGGACTGAGCTTGCTTATCAACAAAAAATGGTAGGAAATACCGCAATAATTGCTTTCATATTAGGAGTGGTTTTTGTTTTTTTACTCTTATCAGCGCAATATGAAAGTTGGATTCTGCCAATTGCTATCATTCTGATCGTACCTATGTGTTTGTTTTCCTCTCTAATCGGAATAAAAATCCTTGGTATGGAAAATAATGTAATGACCCAGCTTGGGTTTATTGTCCTGATAGGATTAGCCTCAAAAAATGCCATTCTGATTGTTGAGTTTGCAAGACAATTGGAAAATAGAGGTGCTAATCGTTGGAAGGCAGCTATTCAAGCTGCAAGGCTAAGACTTCGTCCCATTTTGATGACGTCATTTGCCTTTATTTTGGGTGTTTATCCTTTAGTTATAGCTTCAGGAGCTGGCGCTGAAATGCGTCGGGCACTCGGGGTAGCCGTGTTTAGCGGTATGATAGGAGTTACTTTTTTTGGTTTACTATTCACACCGATTTTCTATGTTTTAATGAGTGGTTTCGCCCATTATATAAAACGTAAAAGACCTGCAACTCTTGAAAAAGATATCCTAAAATAAGTCGCTAATGCATTCTTTGAAGAAATTCTTGCAAATGATTTTTGTCTGCCTGACTTTGTAAATAATTGCGTAAATTTTCTATCTGATTTGCATATTCATTTTGATTTAATGCTCCGCGCATTAGCTCAAAACGCAAATAAACACAGTAAGTATTCAAAACATCGGTTTCACAATAATCTCGAATTTTTTTTAAATTACCCTGTGAATATTCATCCCATACCTTAGCACCACTCATTCCCATCTTGCCTGGAAATCCTAGCATTGAGGCAATTTCATCCAATGGGGCAAACGCTTTATTTTGATAGGCAGCAAGAATATCCATTAAATCAAGATGGCGGTAATGAAAACGATTTAAATAATTATTCCAGCGAAAATGTTGATGATTCTCACCATTCTCCCAATAAGTAGGAGCAGAAATTCCATGTAAAAGTGAACGATAGTGCAGTACGGGTAAGTCAAAACCACAACCGTTCCAACTGACAAGCGTGGGTGTGTATTTTTCCACACCAGAAAAAAATCGCTGGATTAAATCTTTTTCATCGGATTGTTCATCCCCTAAAGACCAAACCTTAAGCTGCGAACCCTGACTAAGTACTAATGAAATTGCCACAACTTTTTGGAGATAGTGCGGGAGAAAATCGTTGCCTACCTTAAGTCGACGCAAGGCAGACAGTGCCGAAACGGTATCTTCATCGGAGAGATCTTGCAGGTCGTAGAGCTTTCGACCAGCCTCAACGTCTGGAATAGTTTCTATATCAAATACAAGTATACTCATTTTGTAAATTAAAGTTGAGAGCAGCTTTGCACAAACTAACATAGCTTGATTATTTTGTGAAATGGACTTTTTCATGAACTCATGAATGGTATTTGGATTGCTTCGCGCTGCTCACAAAGACGTGATGGGGTCTTGATAATATTTAAAGAGAATCTTATAAAAAATGTTTTAATTTATCGGTATTTTTGCTACTAATAGGCGCATAAAAAATTCGATTAATAATAAAAATGAAGTTAAAACAAATTGGCTTGATTCTTTTCTCAATATTGCTTGTTTCTTGTGCTTCTCGTCCTCCTCGTGATGTGAATAATATCTGCAATGTTTTTCATCAATATCCCAAATGGTATCGCGATGCAGTTGATGTTGAACGTCGTTGGAAAGTGCCAGTTGCAGTACAAATGGCAATTATTCATCAAGAATCAAAATTTGATGCAAGAGCGCAGCCACCACGAACTAAATTATTATGGATTATTCCATGGAAAAGACCTTCGACCGCGTATGGTTATACACAAGCTCTTCGCTCCACGTGGGCCTTATATAAACGCTCCGCAGGTGGCGGGGGTTTTTGGGCCTCTCGTGATGATTTTTCAGATGCAGTGGATTTTGTGGGTTGGTATGCAAATCAGGCAAATCGTATTGCCGGTATTCCACGTAACGATGCTTATCGTTTATATCTTGCTTATCATGAAGGAATCGGAGGGTATCAACGTAAAACCTATTTGAGGAAACCCTGGCTAATTCAGGTTTCTCGAAAAGTAAAAGCGAGATCAGAAATATTCCAGGCGCAAATGAATCATTGTCGTGGTTCATTGCCGCGGCGTTCATGGCTTAGATTTTAATGTAGATTGCTAATGACATTCAAACCTTGAGAAGGTAGGATGAAGATTAGTTTAAGTAGGAGCTAATTGATGCGTTTAATGCTATTGGGTGGTCCAGGTGCAGGAAAAGGAACTCAGGCGCTAAAATTGATTAATCATTTTAACATTCCCCAGATCTCTACTGGAGATATGCTTCGTTCAGCAATTGCTGCAGGTACAGAATTAGGTTTGAGTGCAAAAAAGGTAATGGATGCCGGTAAATTAGTTTCGGATGAAATTATCATTGGGCTTGTAAAAGAGCGCCTTCAGCAACCTGATTGTCAGAATGGTTTTTTATTTGATGGGTTTCCACGAACGATACCCCAGGCTGATGCTTTAAAAAATGCACATATTAAACTTGATCATGTAATTGAAATTGCTGTGCCTGATGAAGAAATTATAAGCCGAATTAGCGGCCGCCTTGTGCATGTGCCTTCAGGACGTATTTATCACATTAAGTCTCATCCGCCAAAGAAAGATTTTTTGGATGACGTTACTGGCGAACCATTAATTCAGCGTGATGATGATAAAGAAGAAACAATTAAAAAGCGCTTAGCGGTTTACCATCAGCAAACAGAACCATTGATTAACTATTATCAAGAATGGGCTAAAACCAAAAATACAGATGCACCTCAATTTCACCGTGTTGAAGGTGTAGATTCGGTGGATACTATTTTTTCCAAGATCTTAGCCTGTATTAATTAGGAGAAAAGTCATGGTACTCCATGAGCTAAAAACAAAGGAATTTGAGGAGTTTATTGAAAAAAATGAGCTTGTATTTGTCGATTTCTGGGCTGAATGGTGTGCGCCATGTAAAGAGTTCGGTCGAGTTTATCAACTAGTCGCCGAACAATATCCAGCGATTAAGTTTGCTAAATTAGATATTGAAAAAGAACCTGAACTTTCCGAAATTTTTCAAATACGCTCTATTCCTCATCTTATGGTTTTTAAAGAAGGGATTGCAATCTATTCAGAAGCGGGGAGTATGCCTGAGTCAGTATTAAAAGATTTAGTTGAGCAAGCAATTAAGGTAGATGTCAGTGAAATACGCGCTCAAATAGAAAAAGATGGACACTAATTTAAATCGAAATACGCGAAAATTAATTTAGAGTGTTGTGTTGAGTATCGCGCAGTTTTTGTCCTACACTGCGTGATAATCAACAATTACTGATAAGTATGAAGTAGATATTCACTAAGTTCTTGCATATTTTCTGGAGAAAAATTTAATCCAAGCTTGGTGCGCCGCCATAAAATGTCTTCACTGGTGTGAGCCCATTCTTCTCTGCATAGATAATTAACTTCAGCCTGGAAAAGGCCGCTACCAAAATCATAACCTAAATCGGTCATTTTGTTACAACCTGCTAATAATTCCTCAGTACATGTACCGTAGCTGGCAAGATAACGTTCTTTAATCTCATCGGTTAGCCAAAAATATTTATCTCGTGCGTAAAATAAATAGTCCTTGTAGGACATATTATTCCAAGTTGCCCCGGGCAGAGGGGTGTGTTCAGTTTTGGAGGTTCCCAAATAAGGAAAGACTGTTTGCAATTTATTAATTGTTTCCATAGCTAATTGGCGATAAGTTGTAATTTTTCCGCCATAAATGGTTACCGCTGGGGCAGGTGAATCTGTATAAAAGTAGGTATAATCCCGGCTTAATGCTTTAAGTTCTCCTGATGCTGCCAACAAAGGTCTGACACCACTCCATGTATTAATTATATCTTCTCGCTGGATAGAGGTACGCAGATAGTTATTCACTAATGCACATAAATAATCCACTTCCTCGTTCGATATATTGATTTCATCGAGTGAACCTTTCAATGCTACATCAGTAGTTCCTATCATGGTATGACCTTGATAGGGAACAATAAAAACAATGCGTTTATCCTCGTGTTGTAAAAGGTAAGCGTGTTGGCCTTCATAAAGCTTATGCACTACAAGATGGCTTCCTTTTACTAAAGACAATTTAAATTGATTAGGAATTCCTAAGAGTTCATTACACGATTCAACCCAGGGTCCAGTGGCATTAATGATAGCTCTGGCTTTAATCAGATGCTCTTCTCCAAACATGGTTTTGACCGTTAAGTACCAGAGTCCTTGTTCAACAGTGGCATGAGTGAGTTTGGTATAGTTGTGGATAGCTGCACCATGCTTTTTTGCTAATAAGGCATTGGTAATCGTGAGACGAGAATCATCCGTGGTGCAGTCATAAAGCAGAAAGCCCTTGTCATATTCTTTTTTTAAAGGAGAAAAATAGGGCCCTTGCTTGCGTCGAATAAATTTGCTTTTAGGTAATTGATTATTTCGACTTAAATTATCATAAAGAAATAAACCTGTTCGTAATAACCAGGCTGGTCGCATGCTTTCTTGATAAGGAAGCACAAATAATTGAGGTCGAACTAGATGGGGTGCTAAGGTTAACAAGCGTTGGCGCTCATCCAAGGCTTTTTTCACGAGTCCAAAATCATAATACTCAAGATATCGCAAGCCACCATGAATAAGTTTACTACTACTTGAAGATGTTTTAGACGCGAGATCACCTTGTTCCAGAAGAATAACGGATAAACCGCGCAAAGCAGCATCTGCAGCAGCACCACAGCCATTAATACCGCCGCCTACCACTGCTACATCAAAAATCTGCTCCATGTTTTAGTCCTCAAAATACGCGTCTAAATAAAAAAGGTTATCCTAAGCGTAGCGAAGAATCATAAGAAAGTGTAGTGAAGATTTTATGTTAGGATAATAGTTTAAAAAATCTCGAATTAATTATAAATTTATTAGGAATTCTAATATTTTAAAATAATCTGGCTATTAGATTTTAGACCTCAGAAATTTTCATAGGGAAATACGCAATGAATTATCTTCTTGCCATCGATCAGGGCACCAGCAGTACCAGAGCAATGTTGTATGACATTGGGGGTAAACTCATCACGGCCAGTCAATATCCACTTACCCAGTTTTATCCAAACCCTGGTTGGGTTGAACACGATCCCGAAGAAATCTGGTCAAAAACATTGAAAGCGATGCAAGATGTGGTGGCTCGGGTTGAACCACAGAAGATTATTGCTTGTGGTATTACCAATCAACGAGAAACAACGGTGATTTGGGATAAACAAACTGGTAAATGCTTAGCCCCCGCTATCGTTTGGCAGGACAGGCGAACAGAAGGATTTTGCCAATCATTATCTGAATACACAAAGCTACTCCAAAAAAAGACAGGACTCTTGCCTGACCCTTATTTCTCTGCAAGTAAATTGCATTGGCTTTTGGAGACCATTCCTGAAGCACGTACTCTTGCCGCTAAAAATCGGCTTGCATTTGGGACTATGGATACATTTTTAATTTGGCGTCTTACCCATGGTCAGGCACATTTAACGGATGTAAGTAATGCTTCACGTACACTGCTATTTAACATACTTGAACAGCGTTGGGATGATGAGTTACTTACTTTATTTAACATACCTATTTCTGTTTTACCGGAGGTTTGTGCAAGTGATTCTCATTTTGGGGTTATTGATCAAGTACATGTGGGAGCAAATATTCCTATTACTGGTGTCGCAGGTGATCAGCAGTCTGCATTAATCGGCCAACGTTGTTTTAGCGATGGTATGGTCAAAGCAACATTTGGGACAGGGGGTTTTTTGCTTATGAATACCGGGAAATTGCCGGTTGTCTCTAATCATCGATTATTAACAACAATTGCTTATCGTATAAAAGATGAAACAGTCTATGGGTTAGAAGGAAGTCTTTATCATGCAGGTACCACAATTAAATGGCTGCGTGATGAGATGAAGCTGATAGACACAGCCGCAGAAACCGAGACGCTTGCCAGAGGGTTAACAAGCAATGAAGGTGTATATTTAGTCCCTTCTTTTACGGGGCTTGGAGCGCCTCACTGGTTTTCAACACCCGGTGCTGCAATTGTTGGCCTTAGCAGAACAACCAACCGTGCTCACTTCGCACGAGCTGCTCTTGAAGCTGTTTGTTATCAAACTCGAGATGTATTGGATTGCATGAGAGACGATAGTCACTTGGATGTTTCCTTATTACGAGTTGATGGGGGCATGGCTGCCAATCAATGGTTTTTACAATATTTGGCATCACAATGCGGTTTAACAGTGCAACTACCTTCCGACATCGAGACAACTGCTCAGGGTGCTGCTATGTTAGCAGCGTTAGGTTGTGGTTTGGTTGGTTCGTTAGATGCGCTTCAAAAGACTTGGCAGTGTGCAAAAGAATTTTCCGCTGAGCAGACAGAAGTGATTGAAATGGATTATTCTGGTTGGAAAAGAGCTTTAAATATGGTGATGGCGGGTAGATAACTGTATTGCAAATATATTTCATATTGCGAACACAATGAAGCAATCTTTTTTACTTCTTATTTGAAGAGTATCAGGATTGTTTTGTGGTGATCGAAAAAACCTGGTAATCAGTCACTTCGCTAATCTGGGATTTAATTCCATCCGATAAAATGTCAAGGCATTCAAATAAAGTACTTTCTCTGCCAGTGTAGGATCCAGACCATCAAGAATAATTTGAATATCATCATCTTTAAAGGGTCTCGGAGCACGCGTTGAGGGTAAATCGGTACCAAACATTAATGCATCCGGATTAGCAAGGCATATATCTCGTAATGCCTGAATTACATTAAAATTAACTCGACCAAATCCTGTAGCTTTTACTTTAACTCCTTGCTCAATTAAGGCAAGCAATGTAGGAAGACCCTCTCTTGATAAGCCAAGATGATCAATACTAACAGCCGGCAAGTTTATTAAAGTCGAAGTAAGTTCTTTAAGTTCGCGTGAATCGATATATAACTCAACATGCCAACCGGCAAGTTCGTATACCCTCAGAGCAAAATCTTGTAGGTGATTAACATTTTCCGAGCCTCCACGTTTTAAATTAAAACGAATGGCGCGAATACCAGCTGCTTGTAAGCGTATGATTTCTCTATCTGACACAGAAAAAGGCAGTTGAGTTACACCGATAAAAGTCGGCCCTAATTCTTTCAAACTGGTTAGTAAATAGCTTTGATCAAAGCCTTGAAATGAGCCAGAAACAAGAGCGCCACCTAAGAGATTGAATCGCTCCAGGCGCTTATAATAATCAGAAATAGTAAAAGATGCTGGCAGATAATTATTGTTGGGAATTAAGGGAAAACGCGGATCAATAATATGGAAGTGACTATCAAAAAAGCAAATCCGTTGCATTAAGTAATCCTGTGGAATTATATGAAAGGGATAGCAGCCATAAACTGGCTGCTAAAACTATTATTTCACATCGCGTTCGCGTTCGCCTGTATAAAGCTGGCGAGGTCTGCCAATTTTTGATTTATTGGCTACCATTTCCATCCAGTGTGACATCCAACCTACTGTTCTTGCAAGTGCAAAAATAACGGTATACATGTTCGTTGGAATACCAATAGCACTTAATGTAATTCCAGAGTAGAAATCGACATTAGGATAGAGTTTCTTCTCAATGAAATAATCATCTTCCAGGGCTATACGCTCTAGTTCCAATGCAAGTTTAAACAGTGGTGCATCATGTGCTCCTACTGCATTTAAAACTTCATAGCAGGTTTTACGCATTACTTTGGCACGGGGGTCATAGCTCTTGTAAACTCGATGTCCAAAGCCCATCAAGCGGAAAGGATCATCTTTATCTTTAGCGCGTTTGATATAGTGATTTATATGTTTTACATCACCAATTTCTTTGAGCATGTTTAAGCAGGCTTCATTCGCTCCACCATGAGCCGGTCCCCACAACGCACCAATTCCAGCTGAAATACATGCATAAGGGTTAGCACCTGTTGATCCTGCCAGTCTTACTGTCGAGGTTGATGCATTTTGTTCATGATCAGCGTGCAGCGTAAAGATAGTATCCATAGCATTCACAATCACGGGATCAGGGACTACATCTTCAGAAGGCACACCAAACATCATGTGTAAAAAATTTTCTGCATAAGACATTTTATTCTGCGGATACATATAGGGCTGGCCCACAGAATATTTATAACTCATTGCTGCTAATGTAGGCATTTTTGCAATTAAGCGAATGGCCGAAATATAACGATCTTTCTGATTGTTTAAATCGATAGAGTCATGATAAAACGCAGACAATGCCCCAACAATACCCACCATGATAGCCATAGGATGTGCATCTCGACGGAAACCGTTTAAGAAGTTATACATCTGTTGATGTACCATCGTATGGTTATTAATTAAGCTTACAAAGTCCTTTTTCTCTTTTTCATCAGGAAGCTCCCCATTGAGGAGTAAATAGCTGACATCAAGAAAATCTTTCTTCTCAGCTAGTTGCTCAATTGGATAGCCTCTATACAGCAATACTCCCTTGTCTCCATCAATAAATGTAATTTTTGACTCGCAGGCAGCGGTGGCAACAAAGCCAGGATCAAAAGTAAAATAGCCTTGAGCAGCTAATTTATTGATATCAATTACATCATTACCAAGTGTTGGGCTATAAATGGGAAGCTCAATCGGTTCATGGCCGTCTATACTAAGTTGTGCAACTTTTTGAGTCATCGCGTCTCCTAAGTTATGGCTTCATAGCCTCTCTCTTGCGTTTGTGCGCAGAACTATATAAAAATGGCCCTTTACAGTCAATTTATCTGTGTGCAAATTCGATTTCAACAGTCTGAATAAGTATGAGACAATTTTGGTTATTTTAATAGGGATAAAGAATGATAAAGCCGGCGGAATTACCATTTAACAAGCGCGGAGCCGTTTACCATCTGGATTTACGCGAAGAAGAGATCGCTGATTTTATTATTACTGTAGGAGACCCGGGACGGGTTCAACAAGTTAGCCAATATTTTGACCGGCTTGAATTTCAATGCGCCCATCGTGAATTTGTAACACATACCGGCTACATCGGTTCACAACGGTTGAGTGTGGTATCCACTGGAATTGGAATGCCTAACATTGATATTGCAATGACAGAAATTGACGCTCTGGCAAATATTGATTTAGCGACACGAACCCTACGTGATAAGACCAGATCGTTTACTATTATTCGACTTGGTACCACAGGGGGGATCAAACACGATTGTAAACCAGGCGATGTAATGATTAGTCGTTATGGAATTGGATTTGATACTTTTCTAAATTATTATGACTTTGAATTATCTTCAGAGTTGAAAGACTTACAAATAGCGCTTCAGGCTCATTTAGGCATAGACTCTGAAGCATTCTTTGTTGCAAATGCAGATGAACAATTAGTCGAGAATTTTAAGAGTTTAGGAACTGTAGGTATTACTGGGACTTGTGGGGGATTTTATGGGCCGCAGGGCCGTGGACTGCGCTTGCCGTTGCGCTATCCGGCTTTCTTGGATAAGTTGAGTAAATTTAGTTTTGCAGGATTTGGTGTTACTAATCTTGAAATGGAAACAGCAGCTATATTGGGTTTAGGTGCTCTCTTAGGACATCGGTGTTTGTCGATTAGTGTTGTTTTGGCTAATCGAATGACAGGTGAGTTCTTAAGCAACATAAAATTAAACGTTGATAAGTTTATAATCAGTTTTTTGGAGCTTATACCATCTATTGTCAATGAATGAGGATTTAAGAAGAGGATATTGATTCAATTGAAGCGCCCTGTGTGCTATCATTCTAACCTAATTTATTTGCCTATAATGCATAAGGATACGTTCTAGTTATGGTTTATCTAGCCAAAGAAATCATACCCGTCAATATTGAAGACGAATTAAAACAGTCCTATCTCGATTATGCAATGAGCGTTATCGTGGGGCGAGCTTTGCCTGATGTACGGGATGGTCTAAAGCCTGTTCACAGACGTGTGCTTTTTGCCATGAGTGAATTAGGTAATGATTGGAATAAGCCTTATAAAAAATCAGCCCGTGTGGTAGGGGATGTGATCGGTAAATACCATCCTCATGGAGATACAGCAGTTTACGATACGATCGTACGTATGGCGCAGCCTTTCTCTATGCGTTATATGCTAATTGATGGGCAGGGTAATTTCGGTTCTGTTGATGGTGATTATGCTGCAGCGATGCGTTACACCGAAGTCAGAATGTCAAAGATTGCTCATGCTTTGCTTGCAGATTTAGAAAAAGAAACGGTTGATTTTAGCCCTAACTACGATGAAACCGAATTTGCTCCTGTCGTTTTGCCAGCAAGAATTCCAAATCTTTTGGTCAATGGTTCTTCAGGTATTGCTGTAGGAATGGCGACGAACATTCCTCCTCATAACCTCACTGAAATTATTAATGCCTGTATCGCTCTAGTAGAAAACTCAGATCTTTCGATTGACGATTTAATGGAATATATTCCTGGGCCTGATTTCCCTACTGCCGCTATCATCAATGGTAAGGCGGGAATTGTTCAAGCCTATCGCACTGGCCGTGGTCGTATTTATGTTCGTGCTCGTACGGAAATTGAAACAGAAAATCAAACTGGCCGCCAAGCAATCATTATTACAGAATTACCCTATCAGGTGAATAAGGCTCGATTGGTTGAAAAAATTGCAGAATTGGTACGCGAAAAACGAATTGAAGGCATCTCAGGATTACGAGATGAATCCGATAAACAAGGGATGCGTGTTGTTATTGAATTGAAACGCGGTGAAGTGCCTGAAGTCATTTTGAATAATCTTTATGCTCACACCCAAATGCAAAATGTATTTGGTATTAACATGGTGGCTTTGGTTGATGGACAACCTCGTACCTTAAATTTAAAAGAGGTTTTGGACCATTTCATCAAGCATCGCCGTGAGGTTGTAACCAGACGTACTATCTTTGAACTTAAGAAAGCAAGAAATCGTGCTCATCTTTTAGAGGGTTTAGGTATCGCTCTGGCAAATATCGATGAAATGATCGAATTGATTAAGAAATCTGCGACACCTCAGGATGCAAAAGAAGCGTTATTAGCTCGCGTATGGGAACCTGGTTTAGTAAGGGGAATGTTGAAACACGCGGGTAGTGACGCTTCTCGTCCTGATGATTTAGGCAAGGAGTTTGGGTTAACAGAGACAGGCTATCGTTTATCAGCTGAACAGGCGCAAGCTATTCTTGAATTAAGATTGCACCGTTTGACCGCTTTGGAACAAGATAAAATCATCAATGAGTTTGAAGAGCTGCTGGGTGTTATTAAAGAACTACTCGACATTCTGGCTTCTCCTGAGCGACTCATGCAGGTTATTCGTGAGGAGCTCTTAGAGATTAAATCTCAATTTGGTGACGGTCGTCGCACAGAAATTCTCGCTTCTCAAGAAGATTTAACCATTGAAGACCTCATTACCGAAGAAAATGTTGTTGTTACTTTATCTCATCAAGGCTATGTCAAATATCAGCCTATCTCATCCTATCAGGCTCAACGTCGCGGTGGTAAAGGCAAATCGGCCACCAATGTTAAAGATGAGGATTTCGTTGAGCGCTTGGTGATTGCCAGTACGCACGATACCTTATTATGCTTCTCCAATCATGGAAAATTATATTGGCTAAAAGCCTATGAATTACCGCTAGCCAGTCGAATTTCACGAGGCAAACCTATCGTTAATATTCTTCCTCTTGCAGAAGATGAATCGATCAATGCAATGTTACCTGTTCGTGAATATACTGAGGGCTATTTTGTCTTCATGGCGACTAAACATGGTACGGTTAAGAAAGTCCCCCTTGAAGCCTTCAGTCGTCCCCGTTCCTCAGGAATTATTGCAGTTGATTTGAATGAAGATGACCGTCTGGTTGGTGTGGATATCACGGATGGTACTAAAGATATCATGTTGTTTACTGATGCGGGTAAAGTTGTTCGTTTTGATGAAAATCTTGTACGTCCCATGGGTAGAACTGCACGTGGGGTAAGAGGTATTCGATTGCATGAAAACCAATCAGTCATTTCATTAGTGGTTGCCAAACCTCAGGGCACCATATTGACAGCCACTGAAAATGGTTATGGTAAACGCACTCATATTGAAGAGTATCGTGTCTCTGGACGAGGGGGGCAAGGTGTCATATCTATCCAGGTCAGTGAGCGAAACGGTAAAGTAGTTCGTGCTGCGCAAGTTGAGGAAACTGATGAAGCGATGCTAATTACTGACAAAGGTACTTTAGTTCGATTCAGAGTAGCTGAGTTGTCGATTATTGGACGTAATACTCAAGGTGTTCGTCTTATTAATGTCAGCTCTGGTGAGCATGTGGTGGGTATGCAACGAATTGAAGACCTTGGCGAAGCTGAAGACTCAGACTTAGGGGACGAAACAGACACTCAAGACTCATTATCTTCCGATGAGTCCTATGAAGGCGATAATGAATAGGGCATACAACTTTGGTGCTGGTCCTGCGATGTTGCCTGAGCCTATTCTTAAGGCAGCACAAGAAGAGCTCTTGAATTGGCAAAACTCAGGGATGTCGATTATGGAAATAGGCCATCGAACTCCAGAGTTCATGGAGTTGATGGCTCAAGCTGAACAGGATTTACGTGATCTTTTAAAAATCCCTGCCAATTATCATGTCTTATTTTTAGGTGGTGCAGCACGTACCCAATTTGGAATGATTCCTTTAAATTTTCTGAAAAATGATGAGCAGGCTGGGTATTTCATTACAGGCCTTTGGTCTTCTTTTGCCTATCAGGAAGCTTGTAAATTAAAGAAGGCTTATTGTGTGGCAAGCGATGAAAAAAATGGTTTTATTAGAGTACCTTTAGTCGATGAATGGCAATTGAAAGAAAAAACAAGTTATCTGTATTTTACCTCTAATGAGACGATTAATGGGGTGCGCTTTCCTCAAACTCCTGTTGCTCCAGGAATACCCTTAATCGTCGATATGACGTCAAGTTTGTTAAGCGAACCAATCCAGGTTGAAAATTATGATTTAATTTTTGCTGGTGCTCAAAAAAATATAGCGAATGCAGGTTTAACTGTCGTTATTGTGAAGGAAGAATGGTTGCATACCATTGGTAATCAGATAATTCCGACCATGCTGGATTATCGAGTTCATATCGCTGAAAAGTCTATCTATGCTACTCCGCCCACATTTAATTGTTATATGGCGGCAAAAATGTTCCAATGGGTTAAAGCTCAAGGTGGTGTAGAGGCGCTGTACGCCGAAAATTGTAAAAAAGCAGCTAAACTTTATAGATATATTGATTCTTCCTCGTTTTATTATTGTAAAGTTGTTCAGGAATACCGGTCGTTAATGAATGTTTGTTTCAATTTAAGAGATACCACTCTCGAATCCCTCTTTTTAGAGCAGGCTCAACAACGCAATTTATTAGCGCTAAAAGGGCATCGAGCGGTAGGAGGACTCCGAGCAAGTATTTATAATGCGATGCCCTTTGACGGAGTAAATGCCCTTATTGAATTTATGTGCGATTTTGCTAAGGAATACTACCAATGAAATTGCTACATTTTGTAAGCAGCCCAACCAATACTTTATCAGGGGACGTTACTGTTCCAGGTGATAAATCTATTTCTCATCGCTCCATTATCTTAGGTGCTATAGCAAAGGGTACAACGACTATAAGTGGTTTCCTGGAAGGCGAGGATTGTTTGGCAACGTTAAAAGCATTTCAGGCTATGGGCGTTGCTGTAGAGGGGCCGGTTGCCCAGCGTGTTGTTATCCAGGGTGTAGGAAAATATGGTTTACAAAAACCCACAGGAGTGATTGATTGTGGAAACTCGGGCACTACCATACGCTTGCTATCGGGTCTTCTTGCTGCCCAATCATTTGATAGTGTATTAACTGGCGATGCAAGTTTGCAAAAAAGACCAATGGAAAGAGTAAGCCGCCCATTAGCCCAAATGGGAGCAGAGATACGAACAACGGAAGGCAAACCACCGCTATTTATTCGTGGTGGTTGTAAGCTCAATGGAATTACTTATGAAATGCCTGAAGCAAGCGCTCAGGTTAAATCCTGCTTGTTACTGGCTGGGATGTATGCTGAAGGGGAAACAAGAGTTATTGAGCCCGGCTTTACTCGTGATCACACAGAGCGGATGCTGACCACATTTTCTTATCCTATCCAAAAATCAGAGAATACAATCATTATTAATTCGGAAAGTGAATGTCTAGGAACGGATATCATCGTTCCTGGTGATATTTCCTCGGCTGCTTTTTTTATTGTCGCAGCAACAATTATCCCTGGCTCAGAACTTGTTATACGAAACGTTGGTATTAATCCTACCAGAACTGGAATTATCCAGATATTAACGAGCATGGGCGCTGATATCAGTCTGAATAATAAACGATTATGTGGAGAAGAATTAGTCGCCGATCTTTATGTCAAATACGCTCCTCTGGAAGGGATTGATATTCCCTCGGAATTAGTACCTATTGCCATCGATGAATTCCCAGCTATTTTTATTGCAGCAGCATGCGCAAAAGGTCAAACTCTATTGCATGGAGCAAGAGAGTTACGCTGTAAAGAAAGCGATAGAATTGGTGCCATGGTTGAAGGATTGCAAAATTTAGGTATCGAAGCTCAAGCGTTTGATGATGGCTTGTATATTAATGGAGGAGAGCTTAACGGTGGTGAGGTAAATAGTTTTTCAGATCATCGTATTGCTATGGCCTTTGCGATTGCAGGTGCTGTAGCAAAAAATCCGGTTACAATTAAAAATTGTGCAAATGTTGCAACCTCATTTCCAACGTTTGTGCAAACAGCCAATAAAGTTAACTTGGCTATCAAGGAAATTAACGATGAAGTCAGATAAGAATGTACCGGTAATTACTCTGGATGGACCAAGTGGCACAGGCAAAGGCACAATCTGTCACATGTTGGCAAACCACTTACATTGGCATGTATTGGATAGTGGCTGTATATACAGAGTACTTGCCCTTGCTGCCAGAAAAAAAAGCATAGATTTTAAAAATGAGCAAGCTTTAGTCGAGTTGGCGCATGCTTTAAATTTAAAATTTGAAACAGATCCTGAGCAAAAAGCACAAGTTCTCCTGGATGGGACAAATGTTGTTGACTACATAAGAAGTGAACAATGTGGACAGGATGCTTCTACAATCGCAGTTTTACCTAAAGTTAGAGAAGCATTACTTGCTCGTCAACGAGCTTTTGCCATGTCTCCAGGCTTGGTAACGGATGGTCGAGATATGGGCACAGTGGTCTTCCCCGAGGCTGCTTTAAAGATTTATTTGTATGCTTCACCTGAAGAAAGAGCATCTAGACGCTATTTACAGTTGAAAGAAAAGGGAATTGATGCTAGCCTCGCCGAAGTTGTTGATGAATTGGCTAAACGTGATGCAAGAGATACATCTCGAGCACATGCGCCATTAAAACCTGCAGAGGATGCGGCTTTTATTGATACGACTGGATTAACGATTGTACAAGTGTTCGATAATGTATTAAAATTGGTCGATGAACACTTGTTTTTTCGTTAACTAATATGGGGGAAAGGCGAGGGGATCTCGTTCTTTCATTTTTTTACTAAAGAGTTTATTAATATGTCTGAAAGTTTCAAAGAATTATTTGAGCAAAGTATCATTGGTGCACAGTTTTATCCTGGAGCAATTATTACAGCAAAAGTCATCGGAATTGATGATGATTATGTTACCCTGAATGCAGGTTTAAAGTCAGAAGGTATTGTTGCTGTCGAGGAATTTCATGATAAAAATGGTCAATTAGAAATTCACTTAGGCGATACCGTCGAAGTAGCCTTGGATTCTGTCGAAGACGGCTACGGTGAAACATTGCTCTCAAGAGAAAAAGCAAAACGTCAAGAAGCATGGCGTAAATTATCCAAGTGCCATGAAAACAATGATACTGTTACCGGTTTGATTTCTGGTAAAGTTAAAGGTGGTTTCACTGTTGAAATCGGCTCAATTCGCGCATTTTTGCCAGGTTCTTTGGTTGACGTCAGACCCGTTCGTGATCCTTCCTATCTTGAAGGTAAAGAATTAGAGTTTAAAGTTATAAAAATGGATCTAAAGCGCAACAACATTGTCGTTTCACGTCGTGCTGTTGTAGAAGAAGAAAGCAGTGCTGATAGACAAGCTCTTCTTGAATCATTACACGAAGGACAAGTACTCAACGGTATCGTTAAAAATCTTACCGACTACGGTGCATTCATTGATTTGGGCGGCATCGATGGCTTATTACATATCACTGATATCTCCTGGAAACGCGTTAAGCATCCAAGTGAAGTGCTTACAGTAGGTCAAGATGTTCGTGTGAAAGTATTGAGTTTTGATAGCGAGCGCAATCGCGTTTCATTAGGTATGAAGCAATTAGGAAATGATCCTTGGGTTGACTTGGTTGAACGTTACCCTGTCAGTAAAAAACTTCAAGGTAAAGTTACTAATATTACCGATTATGGTTGCTTCGTTGAGATTGAAGAAGGCGTAGAAGGTTTGGTCCATATGTCTGAAATGGATTGGACTAACAAAAACGTTCATCCTAGCAAAGTTGTTTCAATGGGTGATGTTGTTGACGTTATGGTTCTTGAGATTGACGAAGAGCGTCGCCGTATATCACTGGGTATGAAGCAATGTGTTGGCAATCCTTGGCACCAGTTCTCACAAACTCACAATAAAGGCCAAAAAGTTAAAGGTAAGATTCGTTCAATTACTGACTTTGGAATCTTCATTGGTTTAGACGGGGATATCGACGGTTTAGTTCATTTATCGGATATTTCTTGGAATACTCCAGGCGAAGAAGCTGTGAAACAGTTCAAGAAAGGCCAGGAATTAGAAGCAGTTATTTTAGCAATTGATGCTGAGCGTGAGCGTATTTCTTTAGGCTTGAAACAACTTGAAGGTGATGCATTTACTACTTATGTAGAAGAAAATGCAAAAGGCGCTATAGTCAAAGGTAAAGTTACTGCCGTTGATGCTAAGTCTGTAACTATCGAGCTTGCTCCAGAAGTTGTTGGTACTATTCGTGCGAATGAACTCTCTGAAGACCGAGTTGATGATGCAACAAATCTCTTCAAAGAAGGTGATGAGGTTGAGGCTAAAATTATCAATGTCGATAAGAAAAACCGTACAATCGCACTTTCTGTAAAAGCTAAAGATGCTCAAGATCAAGCAGAAGCTATCAAAAAATATTCACGTAGTGGCGATGTCGCTTCAACTACGCTGGGTGATCTGCTTAAAGAGAAAATGGCCAGCAAAGAAGGCGAATAATCTCTTGTCTCTTACTAAAAAAAGCGTAGAAAACTACGCTTTTTTTTTATTTTCATTGTCAAATTTTTTCGGGGTGGTAGAGTATTACGATAATTTAGAGGTTCTAGCAAACCATTCATTATAGGGATAATGCAATGCGCCTGTTTATGATGATATTTTACTTGCTGTTGATTTTATTAGGTGTTTCGTTTGCGGCGTTGAATGCCTCTTCGGTACAAGTTAATTTTTATTTCACGAAACTGGCAATGCCTATTTCTGTTCTTATGACAATTATGCTTGGCATCGGTTTATTATTAGGTTTTCTCTTATTTCTATACCGTTATTGGCGTCTCAAAGTAGAATATGTAAGGCTGAAAAACCAATTTAAAATGACAGAAAAAGAAATTAAAAATTTAAGATCTATTCCTTTACAAGATCAACACTAGTATTTCTAATTAATCTTTTGTAAGGTGAGTAACTACGCTATCATCGGCATACTTTAGCAGATTACCATCTAACAAAACGAAATAATGGAGAGCTTTAATGATTAATTTATGGCCATTATTGTTACCTGCTGCCGCTTGGTCAGGCTGGTGGGTTGCTAGCCGTAATTATTCTGGTAAAGAAGCAGACCTTAATAACCGTTTATCTCGCGAATACGTTGTTGGCTTGAACTATTTGTTAAATGAACAACCTGATAAAGCCGTTGACGTTTTCATCAAGCTTTTGGAAGTGGATAGTGAAACAGTAGAAACGCATCTTGCTTTAGGAAGTTTGTTTCGTCGCAGAGGTGAAGTCGATAGAGCGATAAGAATTCATCAAAATTTAATAGCCCGTCCCCAGCTTAGTTTACGAGAAAGAAAAGAAGCGTTAATGGCTCTTGGCCAGGATTACATGAGCGCAGGTGTATTCGATAGGGCTGAGCGAATTTTTTTAGAAGTTGTTGAAATGGGTGGTAGTAACGATACTTGCAGCCTCCAAGGATTATTGGCCATATATCAACAAGAAAAAGCTTGGGAAAAAGCATTAGATATTATCAAGAAGATAGAGCTGTCTTTGGGACAAAGTATGCATACCCAAGCTGCACATTATTATTGCGAAATTGCAAATCAGGCTCTAAAGCATAATTCTCTGGAAAAAGCGCAAAATGCGATAAAACAAGCTTTGATTGCCGATAAAATGTGTGTTCGTGCTAGTCTAATGCAAGCTTCAATTGACATGCAGCAGAGTAGATACAAGCAGGCAATTCGCTCATTAAGACGTGTTCCTCAGCAAGATCCTGAGTTTCTTAGTGAAATAATCGAACCTTTGGTCACTTGTTATCGAGAATTAAATGAAATGCATGAGTGTGTTGATTATTTACAAGATACACTTAGTGACCATCCGCGTGCGTCGACAATTTTCGTCATTGCTGAATTTTTGCGTCATGAGAAAGATGTTGATGTAGCAATAGATTTTGTATCGGACAAATTAAGTGTTCATCCTTCCATCAGAGGACTTAATCGCCTCATTTTTTGGCATCTTGAAACTGCTCATGGCAAAGTGAAAGATAAACTGAAGATGCTGTATGATATTACAAGCAAATTTCTGGATAATAAGCCAATTTATCGCTGTGGTCACTGCGGATTCGGCGGGAAACATTTGCATTGGCATTGCCCAAGTTGTAAACAGTGGGGTAGAATGAAGCCAGTTCATGGTTTGGAAGGGGATTAGACCTGGTTCATTCTGGCCCAGCATAATCATGTCCCTAAGCTAATTTGAGAAAGAAAATGCAATTTATTGATCTAAAAAAACAATACAAATTAATAGAAACTGATATTTTACGGGGTATTCAGGCTGTCCTTGAGCATGGTCAGTACATTATGGGCCCTGAAATTGCCAAACTAGAAGAGCAACTGGCAAAATTTTTAGGTGTCAAGCATGCTATTGTGAATTCTAGTGGTACAGATGCATTGCTAATGGCTCTTATGGCATTAGAGCTTGAGCCAGGGGATGAAGTGATTACCAGTCCCTTTAGTTTTTTCGCCACTGCTGAAGTCATCGCACTTTGTCAGGCAAAACCAGTCTTTGTTGATATTGACCCACTTACTTACAATATTGATGTTGCTCAGATTGAATCAAAGATAACGGCCAAAACCAAGGCGATTATGCCAGTGAGCTTGTATGGTCAATGTGCGGATATGAATGCTATTAATGCTATTGCTAAGCGTTATGGCTTGCCTGTAATAGAAGATGCTGCACAAAGTTTTGGTGCTACCTACCATGGCGTTTATTCTGGTGCGCTCTCAACAATTGGTTGTACAAGTTTCTTCCCTTCTAAGCCTTTAGGCGGTTATGGGGATTCTGGTGCTTGTTTTACAGATGATGACATTTTGGCAGAAAGAATGCTCGAAATTCGAATACATGGACAAAATGCCAGATATTGTCACCGTAGAATAGGTATTAATGGACGTATGGATACTATACAGGCGGCTATTTTAATTGAGAAAATGAAATTGTTTCCTGAAGAAATTGCACTGCGCCAACGTGTGGCACAGCGCTACGAGCAATTGTTGTCTGGGATTGTTAAAACACCTGCGATTATTTCAGGGAACACGAGTGTTTTTGCGCAATATACAATTGAAGTTTCTGAGCGAGAGCATTTCCAAAAGCAAATGCAGGCATTAGGCATTCCTACTGCTGTGCATTATCCAGTTGCAATGCATCAACAAGAGGCTTTAGCTTATTTAGGTTATAAGTTGGGTGATTTTCCCAATGCAGAAAAAGCCAGCAAGCATGTAGTTAGCTTGCCTATGCATCCATACATGACTCTGGAAGAGCAGAAAAAAGTCGCCAATGCAGTAGAGACTTGTCTGTCAACTGAGCTTGTAGGAGCCTAAGTGAATCCGAGACTTATTGTCGCCCTTGATTTTCACAAGCAAGAAAAGGCATTGGCTCTGGTTAATCAATTGGAGCCGAGTGAATGTGCATTAAAAGTTGGCAGCGAGATGTTTACTTTATTTGGTGTCGACTTTCTTCATATATTAATCCAGAAAAATTTTAAAATTTTTCTGGATTTGAAGTTTCATGATATCCCCAATACTGTTGCCAAAGCCTGTAGAGCTGCGGCTGAGCTTGGTGTATGGATGATTAATGTTCATGCTTCAGGTGGATTAGCTATGATGCAAGCAGCAAAAGATGCGCTATCGGATTATGATTCTCGGCGTCCCTTATTAATTGCTGTCACTGTTTTAACAAGCATGAATCATACAGAGTTGCCACTTATTGGTATAGAAAATACTTTGGAAAATCAGGTCCAAAAATTGGCAATGTTAGCCCAACATGCTGGATTGGATGGTGTAGTGTGCTCGGCACACGAAGTACCCATTATAAAAAATGCATGTGGGCCTTCTTTTCTAACGGTCACTCCAGGAATTCGACTCGCTGAAAGTAGTAAAGACGACCAATGTAGAATCATGACGCCGGCTCAAGCTGTTGAGCTAGGAAGTGATTATTTAGTTGTAGGACGCCCCATCACAGGAGCCTCTAATCCTGTAGAAATTATTAACAAAATTAATAGTTCAATTCCTCTCTGATTTTTTCATTTTAAATAAAATACTTAACATCAATCTTACATGATAAATATTGAGCACTGTAAGTATTAATGAGACAATATTGCAAATTTTAGAGCGATTATTTCGTTTAAAAAATAATAAATTTTCCAGAACAAGGTAAGAAAATGGTATTTATTTACTCATTGATTTATGTTAGTTATTAAAATAGTTAAATAATTTAGCAAAAATTATTATACGTTCACGAGCATAGGATTGCCGTGTGTAAGGTTAACCCGCAACTAAAGGAATATATTATGTCACGAGAAGAAGTGTTAAGTGCATTGTTGCGTAAGGATATGCTTCATCCCAACATTCTTTTGTTAAAAAAGTTTCTGCTTACTGTTTACCATGGTTGGTTTCGTATTAATGGTTTCTCTCCTGATGAAAAATATTCATTGAGCGAGTATTTATTGGACGATGAGAGACTCATTATTGATTTTACTCGACTAAATGAGAAAGCCAGAGAAAAATTTCTGAAATGGTTTTTAGCACCACATAGTAGCCAGGCAAATCAAGCGTTGTTAAGTGGTGTTGCAACGAATAATTATAGGGGTTATACAGCTGAAGTAGGGTTGAGTCGGTGGGGAAGAATAATTAATTTCTTGTTTCACAGAAAAAAATCCTACCACTGGGATTTTCCTCCTCAAGAATCTCCATCAAATAATCATTTAAAAGGGTTGGAGCTTTGCCAGGATACTCTAGGATTGTTAATTGGTTTAAATCAATCTTTTGTTGAAAATAATGGAACGAAATATCACGCGATAAATGATAATCAAAGTAAACCTTTACGAAATACTAAAAGGGTACTATTAACTGATGACATGGTGAATAAATTAATAACTACAGATTTGGACTCTTTTGATTTTGATTCAGCCATTTCTCGACCTCATCCATTTTCTATCAATGTAACCTTAGAATCTAAACGCTTGCTTGCCATGCAAGAATATCGGAAAACTCAACGATTATTTCGTGAAAAAGCTTGGTTTAAACGACTCTGGGACTGGATTCACTCTTTTTTTGTAAATCCGCCTCAGGAAATAGAAATGACGGAGATTCGTTCAGGAAGTAAAAAATACCGCTTATTGTTTTCTGAAGGAGAAGTACAAGTTTTCAAGCGTGAAAATGATGGGCAGATTTTTGTAACTGAAAAAAGGCCTGAACTAGATAGCATGGTATTCTGTGGAGGCGGAGCGAAAATTTTTGCTCATGTAGGAGCCTTAAAAGCATTTGAAGAACATGGCATTAAACCTGTTAAATACGCAGGAAGTTCCGCAGGGGCTATTATGGCAGCTCTGGCTTATCTTGGATGTTCTTCAACTGAGATACTTACATTCTTTCAGTGGTTTAAACAAGATAATCTCATTCACTATGAGGTTGACAGCTCAGGTCTGTCTGATGCGCGAGCTATGAAAGCTGCTCTTGACTATATGGTCATGAAAAAGGTAAATGAAATTATTCAAAAATACGGTGTGGATAAAACGCCGGAAGGTCAAAAATTTTTGGCGGACAAAGTTTTTAAAGATGGAAAAATTACTTTTGAATCCCTGCATTTTCTTAAAAAACGTTATCCTGATTGTTGTCTGGGAGAAAAATTAACAGTTACAGCGACTGACGTAAAAAATCGAACGACAAGTTATTTCTCCTATGCTACTTCACCTCATATGGAACTAAGCAATGCGGTGAAAATCTCAGCAAGTTTTCCTGTTGTATTTAAACCCACTGTAGTTGCAGGAGTTCGGTATAAAGACGGGGGGATTTTAAGTAATTTACCAACAGAAATCTTTATTGGTGATCTATCTACATTACTTGAGTCCGAACATGGTAATTGTCTCAGTATGGTGGCTTTTCAATTTGATAATGGCTATGAACGGAATTTGCTAGATAAGTTTGCTGAAAGAGTCTATCGTGAAAATTTCTTCTGGAATTGGTTGTATTCATTGTTTACCGGCGTAAAAGATCCTGTCAGTGGCTGGGAACGTGATCGTTTGAAGCTGTTGCAACATAGCAACCAGGTTGTACTAATTCCTGTGGGTAATGTTTCATCCACACAATTTGATCTGGATAAGGATTCACAAAATACCTTGGTGGATAATGGTTATCAAGCTGGAAAAAACTACATAACCGCTCGTTACAAATTAAATGATAAAACAGCCAAAAATGATGAATTAATGTATTCTAACTTTTCTTCCATTGAGGAGTTACTCTATTTTTCTTGCTACAGAGGGCATGCTGACTGGTTTGAAAAGCTAGCAGTGGAAGCTGAGAAGGAAGGTGTATCCCGGGAAAAAATTCACCAATTGAGAAATAGTTACTTCTCTTCAAGTAAAGAGGAAGAAAAGCCTCTTCGAGCTAGCAATGCTAATAGTAGTTCTTTGGATAGCTTAGGAGGATTTCTAGGGGCACAATGGATGACAAGAAGAAATATGCAGTTATTTGAATCAATTTATCCAATATTTCACAAATTACCCTATAACTTTCTCACAAATACCCAAGACTTGAAATTTTTTAAACTTGCCAGACATTCCCTTTCTCTTGATAGACCTCTGGAGGGGTTAAAATATCTAAAACAAATAAAAGGAGAAACTCACGTCCTTTTATCTATTTTTATTCAAATTTTAAGCACTGCTCAATTAGGGAAAATTGATGAGACAATCAGTAAATTCAAACTTCTGATGGTCTCATTACAAGATGCAAACATGGAGAAGTTAAAACATTCTTCATTTTATGGTAAATGGAATTTACTAGTTAGACAAAGTTGCAGAATTTTAAAACTATTTGAGCAACAAAACTGGGCTGATAATTATGATTTATGTGCCTCTTTGAAAGAGGGAGAAGAGCCATTACAAACCCTGGCAATAAAAGATGCACCTGTATTGGACAATAGAGTTAATGACGAGTACAGCATCAATAATGAGAATTATGAAGTAAGTCAACAATGCCTTAATAGTTGACTTCAAAGTCTAGAAGGTAGCAACTGTCTTGAATAAAAAATTCAAGACAGTTGCACAATGCTTACTACAGTTATTAATGCGACAAACTTTGAGGTATCCTCTCCTTATAAAATTCCTGTCATCGTGAATGCAGCTAATATAAAGAATTGAAGAATAACGCTTCGCAAAGTTAACTTAATTTGCAATAATTACTGAGATTACATTCTTATTTTTTCTTTCATGTCACACGCATTAAATCATTATTATTTACAAACAATGGGTATAGATGTCTGGGTTTCTCGCGAAGAGGAAGCTACCTCTTCTTGTGAGAAACAGCTGTCTCGATTGGCAAGGAATGTAGCGTCTTGTTCACGTTGTCCTCTTCATAAGACACGTACCCAAACTGTATTTGCTCGTGGCAATCCACTTGCAAAATTGATGATTATTGGTGAGGCGCCTGGTTTTTATGAGGATAAGCAGGGTTTACCTTTTGTAGGCAAAGCAGGGATGTTATTAAATCAAATGCTGCAAAGTATCGGTTTTACCGAAGAAGATGTTTATATTGCGAATGTTTTAAAGTGTAGACCACCAGATAATCGAGATCCGAGACCAGATGAAATTGTTCACTGCAGTAGCTATTTAGCAAAGCAAATTCAAATAATCAATCCCCACTTAGTTCTCGCTCTTGGGCGTTTTGCAGGCCAATTTTTAGCCAATAAAAGTGCCCCACTTAATCAGCTGCGACAAACAGTTCATTCTTATAACAATCTGCCTTTTATGGTCAGTTATCATCCTGCCTATTTGTTGCGTAATCCTACGGATAAGAAAAAGGCGTATGCTGATCTGCTAACGGTAAAGAAATTCTTAGCGGAAAGAATGTAATTGAAAAATGCAAAAGGCATCACATTATTAGAGTTAGTTTGCTGTATTGCATTAATAACCGTAATATTTTTTGCGATGACTCCTTCAAATCGTTCACTTTTTCAACAAAATCAACTGAAAGTCATTGAAAATGAAATCAGTAATGCTATTCGCTATGCAAGAAAAATGTCTCTACTATACGATGTCCGTTTGGCACTGACCCCATTGGCTGATTCTAAAGATTGGTCAAAAGGTATGATTCTTTTTATTGATAATAAAAGACATACCTACCAAATCGGGGATAAATTATTACATCAATGGCAATGGAATCATCAAGATCTACATGTAATTTGGAAGGGATTTTTGTCGAATTCCTATCTTTTATTTTCGAGTAACTTAAAGAATGCGGCAACTAGTGGTCACTTTGATCTTTTCACGACTACATCCCAACATAAAAAATTAATAATTAATCGTTTTGGTCGTATCAGTAAATCCTTAACCTAGACTCGTATAAAATGCTATAATTTGGCGAATTTTGCTGTGATTACTCTAAATATGCTGAATCGAATTGCTAAACTGCAGAGCGCAGATTCACCTCCTGAAATGTTGTTGTCCTGGCTTAGCCATCCATTTTCATTAACCGAGAAGTTAAAAAATGAAAGAGGGGAAGCCGTATTGACTGTTCTTAGGCAAGAGTGGGATGCTTGTTCCTGGTGGGATAGATGTGTTCTTGGCTTGATGGATAACCCTGTGATGCATAGAGAAATCTTGATGACAGCCCAGAATAAACCTTGCTGGTATGCAAGAACTATAATTCCCCACTCCTGCTACGAGAGAGGGGATTTATTTTTCAAACGATTGGAGCATGAATCGTTAGGCGTTATTGTGTTTAGCAACCCCGCTATTAAACGTGAGTGTATAATTTACTATCCTATAAACTCATCTTTTTTGGAGTATTATTGGCTTCCTCCTCACTTACGAGAAGAGAATGAAGATTTGTGGATTAGATTGTCTTTATTTTCACTGCAAAAAACCTTTTTCTGCCTTATTGAAATCCTTTTGCCTGAACTTTTAAGGATAAGGAATTGAATTTGTTTCGCTATATCCGCTTAATGCGCCTTAATAAACCTATAGGCATATTACTGTTATGGTGGCCTACGGCATGGGCTCTTTGGTTAGCTGAAGAAAAACAACCGCCACTCGATCTATTGATCTTATTCATATTAGGTACAGTTTGCATGCGTTCAGCAGGTTGTGTCATCAATGATATTGCCGATAGGCATGTTGATCAGCATGTGAAACGTACTAAAACAAGACCTCTGACAGCTGGGGAAATAAGTCTGACCGGTGCTTTTTGTTTGCTTATTGTATTGTTATTCATGGCCTTAACTATTTTAATGCAATTGCCAATAACATGCTTTTACTATGCTCTTGTAGCTGTGGTTTTCACCCTGGTCTATCCTTTCTGTAAACGCTTTATTCAAAGCCCCCAGTTAGTACTTGGAATCGCCTTCTCTATGGGAATACCTATAGCATATGCGGCGTTAAATCAATTAACAAACAGATCAATGATTCTGTTACTGTGTATTAATTTTATGTGGGTAGTCGCCTATGATACCGAGTATGCGATGGTTGATCGTGAAGATGATTTACGGATAGGTGTTAAATCCACAGCCATTCTTTTTGCTGCCTATGACAAGCTAGCTATTGGTGCACTGCAAGTAGGGTTACATTGTCTATGGTTTCCCTTGCTACTCACTCTCAATTCACTATTTTTTGGAGTTTGCTGGGTTGGTGCTGCTGTAAATCTAATCTATCAGCAAAAATTAATTAAGAAGCGAGAACCGGCAAATTGTTTCCGAGCGTTTATTAGTAATCATTGGTATGGATTAATAATGTGGGTAGGGCTTGTAGGAGCAATGAATTAGAAAGAATTATCTAATTCATCTAGCAAACTACTCGCTCCAATGCGAAACCAGGATTTATCTACATTGCGTTTCAGTACTTTCTCAGCTAAACACATATAAATAAAGGCTTGAGCAGGCTGCTTAATACCCCCAGAGACCTTTAAGCCGCAATGAATATCGCTCGCTTCAATTGCTTTTAAAATTGCAAATGCTGCTGAAGGGGTTGCACCTTGTTTAATTTTTCCCGTCGAGGTTTTTAAGAAATTACATCCATTGTCGAGGATCTGACAGCTTACATTGTAAATTGCTTCTAAGGTGGCAAAAGCCCCTGTTTCCAAGATCACTTTAAATGTCACATTTTGTTGCTCACACAGCGTATAAACTTGCTGGCAATGAGTTAAAGCCTCCTGCACATTACCTTGAAGATAATTTTGATAGGGAAAAACATAATCAATTTCATCGACAGGGAAATTACTTAATAAATTATTTGTTTTAGAAAGAACCTCAGCCAAGGAATGTTTTCCTGTTGGAAAATTGACAACGGTGGCTAATTTAATCCCTTCTGCCGGCTTGAGTTCTTTAATATGCTGGGGTAGGACACATATTGCAGCAACCTGGTGGGAATTGGCTTTTTCCACAAGAGCCTGCACTGCATGAGGAGAAGCCGTTTCATCTAATAATGTTAAATCAATTAATGAAAAGGCTTCAGTAGTCAGCTCTTTAATATTCCAGCGCATTTCATTCAACTGCCCAAGAGCTACTAAAAATTGTGCTTCCAAGTTCACGCCAGGCTCGCAATGAATTGTTTGACTAAACGGTTTAATTTCTCTGCTGCTTTAGAAGCCATAAGTACCACGGCTTCATGACTATGGCTAGTGCAGGCAAGACCCGTAGCATAGTTCGTTATAGTGGCAATAACGGCAACTTTCATACCACAATGATTGGCTACGAGTACTTCTGGAACAGTAGACATGCCGACTGCATCAGCTCCCATAATTCGAAAGGCTCTAATTTCTGCAGCGGTCTCATAGTTAGGGCCTAAAACTGAAAGATAGATACCCTGATTAAGAGAAATATTTTCTTTGTGTGCAATCTGCAACAGTTTATCGCGCATCCCTTTATCATAAGCGTTATCAAGGGGTATAAATCGAGGTCCAAATTCATCATCATTGGGGCCGACCAAAGGATTGCCTGGTTGCATATTGATGTGATCAGTAATGAGCATTAATTCGCCAGGTCCTACATCTTCTCGAAGCGAGCCGGAGGCGTTGGTTGCAAAAAAATAGTCACAGCCAAGAAGCTTCAATGTACGGACATAGGTTTTGACTACTTCATAATCAATACCTTCGTAAGTATGAGCACGGCCTTGGAGACAAACGACACCAACACCCGATAGATAGCCTAAAACCAAATTACCGCCATGACCATGTACTGTCAGTTTTGGGAAACCAGGTAGTCTGTCATAGCCAATAGAGACTGCGTCTTCTAACTGGTCAGCAAAACTACCTAAGCCTGAGCCCAATACAATACCTAAGGTGGGCTTAAAGTTAGGAACAAGTTCTTTTATTTGATTCGCGGCTAAATGAGCTGCGGAAAGATTTGTTTTCGTCATATGTTAATCCTGATTAGGCTTAAATCTAAATGCTTCGGGCAATAACTCAGTAATTTTCATTGTTTTTATTACTCTTTGGTTAGTGCACAAATGAACTACTGTATCTGGCTGAGAAAATTCTAGAATCCGTTGCCGACAAGCACCGCACGGTGGGCAAAGGGTATTTTCTCCATTAAGCACAACGATGCTTTTTATTTTTCGTTGTCCTGCGGCAATCATGTGGCAAATTGCAGCACTTTCTGCGCATATCGTTAAACCATAGGCGGCATTTTCTACGTTGACTCCAGTAAAAAAGCTGCCGTCCTCACTGCAGAGGCAAGATGCCACCTGAAAATTAGAGTAGGGAGCATAGGCATGTGGCAATGCAAGAGTTGCCTGATTTATCATCGATGTTTCTATGTTGACCATGAAATACTCCTAAGCTGGTTCGAGACTATACTCATTATCTATTGGGCTTACAAGTCATCACTTAATTATATAGCCTGAAGCAAATCCTATCGGGAGCCACTAGCGAGGCGGTGTAGAGAGGGGCTGGGATAGGGGGACATTCTCTGAAGGAACAACCCAGTTGGGCTGTAATTTGTGGTAAATATCCTTTTCAGTGCCTGTGTCATCTACAGGCGTGGTATCCATATAGCCACTTTGGTCAAATCGTGTAGTTGCCTGATCGCTTCCAGTTATGACATTGTTTTGCGGAGGGCGGTTAAAAGGATTGAGCTCATGACCTTTTTGTAAGCCTGGATAGTAGAGGACACCTGGATTTTGAGGGCTTGTGGTATTGGGTTGAAATGCAAAACTTGGCAAAGAGATTAATAGTAAAAGTCCATAAGTCCATTTCATTCCTTTCTCCAATTTAATACCTTACTATAACTATAGTTTAATTTTCTTTAGGTGAACCCCATCAACATCCGGATTTGAATAAGTGAGTTATTATTGTTTTTGCAAGCAACTCGAAACAATCTTACCAGTGTCGATAGGATTGTTTCTCTGTGTTCACAATGGTGGTTTATATGCCAGGGCTGTTTGCTATTAATTAAGGTGTTTGCCCTAGATTAACGATAATAGCCGGCATGCTTTCAGGAATATTATTCTTTTTCCCAAATATTCCCGCAGTAGAGGTTTTGCTAAGTTTAAAGTTGTCATGTGTGGTTTTGAGGGGATATTTTTCAAGAAATCGATGATGACGTTCTCTGATGCTTTTAAGTTTTTTCGTGGTTTCTATTTGTGATGCAACAGTGTGTCCAGGTAAAATTGGTGTATGTATTTTATCAACTGCGTCTACGGGAGAAGTATAGTCCGACGGAGTGTCACAATAACTGACGAGATTGGAAGACTTATTGCTGCCCCCGAAACCATAATGCCAGATGCGCTTTACAAATCGAATAATTGAGAAAAACCAGGAACCTACATAACTATTTAATTGAGATTCCACTCTGGCTTCGAGATTGGTTTTTTGCAAAAGCTCTCCTAAGGATTTTTCCTGATGAGACACCAGTAATAAATCGCAACAACGCTGAACTAAAGCATATTTCTTCTGTAAACCAAAATGCTTAATTAAGTTAATTTCCTGTTGGGGTGATTGAACAGTTGTCTTTAAATGTTTATAGCTATAAAACTGCGCCATGTGCTGAAGAATAGTCGTATCTAACAACAATGGTTTTTCATTAAAAATTTCCTCTAATGTTGAGAATAAGCAAGAGCTAACATTACGCTGGGGAAATTTTGCCATCACTTGCGAAACTGCATGTAAAGCACCTGGATTTTTTTGAATGATTTTGGAGGAGAAGTAATCTTTCACAAGTTGAACCATGGGTCCAGTTTCTCCTGAATAGTTCAGTAAATAAGCGCTTATAATAGGGAGGGTTGTCATTGAGTTACTCATAGACCAACTTTCATTACTAAGTTGTTTCCAATCAATTAGAGCCTGGTTATTTTTAAGTAATTCAGTAAGTTCCTCTGTTTTTTGGTGTTCGTTATCAAACCATCCTTTAAATTTTGAAATGACATCACTAATAGTTTTTCTAATTTGTGGTGGCAAATATTCACGTGCAGCAATAGCATGCAGATAAGAACGTTCCATTACATTACCAGCTGTAGCTGCATCAAATCGACCTTTGTCATCGTAAAAAAGCTGGGTTTGTCCAAAATTTGCGCACCTAAATATCAGCTCGCCGATTAATTCTTTTCCAATTGCATGTTGTTTATCAGGGGTGTCTACTTGAAGGAAATGCCGTTTTACAAATGTACTCACTTGTTTTAATTCAGCACTGGACCAAGCAAGTTTTTCGCTATAACGAAGCTCATTTTGTTGAAAAATTTGCTGGCGCTGCTTTGCAAAAATAAGGAGCAGCAAGCGATATTGGGAGCTTTGAGACCAGCTTTTTTGCTCATTCACTGCTTTAATTAAGGGCATGCAGTGATGTTTATAGAAAAAACCCGTTAAATCGTCTGCCAAATGCGTATCTATTTCTTTTATAGACGCACCCTCAGTTCCATTGAGAAATGCCTTCCAAAGAATTTGCGTGTTTTCTTCAGAATTGAGAAGGGTAGTTAACACGGCATCGTAGGTTGACTCGGTAATTTGCTTTTGAGTAAACGTGCGTTCATTGAGAAGCTGAAGAGAAGAGCTTAACAACTCGGGTTGATTTTCGTTTTGCGCAAATTGGGAAAATAGCTGTAATCCTTGGTTAAACCAAGGATTGTTATAATGATTCTGCAAATAGTTGGCAAAAATTTTCTGAAGATTTCCATGTTTAAAAAATGCAAAAATAGATTGCCGATATTCTGTGCTAAACAATTCAGGGCGCTTGTTGTCATCGTTTAACATTATCTCAAATAATTGCTCTGCATTTTCTTTATGTTTCATATTTTCTAGCATGGAAAATAGAGTTTTAGCAGACTGTTTCTGAACGATAATTTGTAAATTATCAGCATGAATCAATTTTTTTGCGTCTATTGAGTGCGTTTGAATTTGCTCTTCAAGCCAGGGGTGCTTTTCTACCTCTGTATTGGTATACAAGGACTCTAATGTATTTTCTGTAAAAATATCTGTCATAAGTAATTCAAGGGCTGCAGGCGACTTAGACAGTTGCTCAGTGGGGACTTTGGCTACCAGCAATGCGCTCGTATTTTTTTGGAATAAATTTTCTCGCTTTACTTCTCCAGTGTAGGTTAAAGTCCCCATTAGACATCGAGCATCATCGTATAGAGGAATGCCAGGACAGATACCTTTAAGTTCTAAAAGCGAAGAGGGGGTGTCATCGATAAAGGTCATTGCCTGGTTTGCTTCGTTAACAAAACCTATTTGCACTCCCTCTGCGTTATAGATTGATACATGAGATTTTCGAATTAATTCAGTTTGCTCGAAATTTTTATGAGGTAAATAGCTCGTAAGCCATTTTAATAGCGTATCCTGAGCAACTTCGATGTCTCCTTTACTACGTGAGACACGACTGACGACGAAGTCAGCTACTTTGAATAGAAAGTCTGAGCGCAATCCAGTCAAGCTGTTGTTGTAATGCGCATAGAGAACGTCTAAAGCACTATCAGCTAATTCGGCTTCAGTGCTCTTTAATTCAATACAATTGTCTTCCAATTGATTAAGCAAAGCTCTAATACTGTCATCAGCACGAAAACTTAATAAACGCTCGCGCTTTTTTAACAAATGCTCTAGACGTTTAGGGTCGGTTAATAACGATTTTTCGACGCGACTCAAACTTTCCTTATGGTGTTCATAAAACGCCAGTTTAGTTTTTATCCAATGATTTAAATGTTCAAACTCATCTTGTTTTAACGTCAGAGAAATAAAACGATAACGATCAATGAGTGCTTGAATGGTTGCAGGAGTACTAGCAGCAATAAAACGAGGGGATGTTAGCAGGCGTTGTATCCATACACCATTTATCGTTAATGCCTCTAAATCGTCCTCTTTTGTTTCAAGAACCTCTGAGGCAATAGAAATTAATTGCTTGCTACCCAGTATTGTTAAATCTTGCTGTCCTACATAGAGTTTAATGTTACTTAATATCTGTGTGTTTGATGAGGATTGAAGTTGACATAAATTAGTTAAAAGGGTTCTACAGGCTACATTATAAGATTGATTATCATTATTTATACCAGTCAGGCAATGAGTGATTAATTGTTCAATTGTTTCTAAGGGTAATTGAGATAAGGTTTCATTGGTGAGCTGTACGCTCATATTTTTAAACAAATTACTTAAGCTGATGATCAGTGCCTGGCTTTCGGCAGAATTTGGTTGATTCAAAATAGAGCTGTAAGAGGAAATCATAATATTGATTGCCTTTGGACTTGGCACAGAATAATGTCCATCAACTATTTGATCGAGATTCTCAAGGTGTGTACAGACACTTCCTTCGTTAATAAACAGCCCTTCTTTTAATACCTTAAAAGACATTACTTTGCTTGAATAGAATTCAATCGCTGCTAAACGCTGTTGGAGCCAGGTTGAGAGTCCCTCTGGCAAGGATAAAGTATTTTGTATTTTCAGTATGTCTAAAGGGATGCTTTGTTGCTTAGCAATCAGCACGTAGTTTGCAATAGCTTTTAAATCAATGAGTTGGGCATGCATGCAAAACTCTATCAATTGAGCAAGGCGCTCTTCGTCAGTCTCGTAGAATACAGCTAGCAAATCGGGAAGACTAAATGCTGATAAGTTAAGTACTTGCAAATCCAATACTATAGGGTTAATAGAGTCTCTTAAGATTAATCTCTCATTCATTTGATGCTCAACTGGCTTCCAATCTTCTTTTGATATTGTTCTTAGTAGTTGAGGCATATTTTTTAATAAAAGATCGGGTTCATTCACAGAACCGCAAGAAAATACCCAATTAAATAGACCATTTAATAACTGCTCGCGCTTTGGATGAGCTAATACACCAGAGAGAATGCTTTGATTAAATTGCTCAAGTGTTTGTGTGGTTTGTAATGATTGTAAGCTCGCTGTGGCAATGAGTTCCTCTTGGGGCATTTCCGAATCAAACAATTGTCCAAGAGTAATGTCGTTGTCATTAGAGAGTGAAGTTTCAGCATATTTATTAGTATCTTCTTCAATTTTCTGACAGTTAAAAATAGTTTGCTGACAGAGTATGTGAACCTCATCAGCGCCCATAGACTGCTCAAATTCGGTAATAAAGGCAGCATATTTGGTTTTTAGGGAAGGGTTTTCTTTAAGTTGTTTTAACGTAAGATTAACTTTTGAAAAATGACGCTCGAGTGTCTTCAATAAAGGCTTTAGTTTTTCTTCAAACAATAAGGGTGATTCCCCAATATGAAAATGGAATAAGTGGGAGGCGACAGAGTCAAATCCTGTTAATAATTGATCCAATGCGTTTTTTAGTGAGGGAAGTTCTTCTCCCTTTACTTCTGAGAATAATTGCTTAGTGCACGCATGAAACTGATCATAATGACTGATTAGCGAAGCTAGGCATAATCGCTGCTTTTTATGCTCCAAATCATAAATCCATGTGGAAAATTTAGCGTTATCGTCTTTGCTACTTAACGGCGAAATAGGCGCCAACATTCCAGCAACTAGTAGTTGAGATTGAAAGGTTTTCTGTAAATTTATGATGAATCGAAGAACATCATTGGGGTTGGATTTTGCCAGTAGCGCACTTAATGCTGGTTGATTGGTAGGAATACTTGTTATCTTATAATCAAAGGCAAATTGCATGTATAAATCATACAGTAAACTATCGGGAATAAGTGGGCTAGTTGTTTTGTAATTGGTAAAAAGCCTCATTATTCGTTGTTTTAATGGAGAGTCTCCTTTAGGCAGGCATGTCCGTACATAATTTTTAACTTGGGGATGACAGGCTACATTCAGAGCCTGCTGAAGTTCAGCATCGTCTAAGTTGTCTTTGTTAAATAACTGAAACTCTTTGCCAAGTTGCTCAAAAAGACGGCTTATTTGAGTTTGATTGACTGGCTCAATGGCAAGGAACTTTTCAATAGTGAGTATGAGAAGAGAGGGGTTAAGACGTCGCTCGCATAAAGATAATAATGTTGAGCCTGTTAAGTTTGCCGCCAAGTCTTTAAGAATTTCAGGAGGAAGCAATGTCAATTGCGACTTCTGGAAGTGAACAGTTGCAATGGGCTCCAATGCATTGAGATCACTACCTTGCAAATCGGCTAAAAGTCTATAAAAAAGCTGATGTTCGCTAAGTGTAAGTTTTGTGAAAATTGCAGGTTGTACCAGTCCTCGAGAGAGGATTAAAAACAAGACTTTTTTGGCACTTTCGTTTAATTCTAATGAGTATACTAGTGCAAAAAAATGAGTTGGATTTAGAGCAAACAGCAACACTATAACTTGAAGTTGCCGCGCATTTCGATGGAGATAAAGGTCTTCTTCTTTTTGTAGTTGATTTAAGCTTTTCTGTAAAAAATTCCGAATTGCTTGCCAAATGATTTCTTCGCTGGTATCCGACAACAGCTTTGCTACGCCCAATAATAAGTAAATATAGCAATCATGTTTTTGAAATGAATGATTTTCTATCACTTCAACAAATGTCATTTTAGAGGTTAGTTGCAATGTGCGTTGTAGTTCCTCATAACTATGCGATGGGGTGGCTAACTTAAGAAAAGTTTTTATGAGATTTTCCAGAATAATAGGATTATTACGGGCTCCTTTTATAAACGCATCTAACACTTGGATGTGATTATTTTTAATTGCTTCATCAATGGCAGTGTGTCCTTGTTCATCCGTTTCAGGCAAAGCGCCTGCTGAAAGTAAAACGGGAACAAGTTCGGCCATACCCTTACTAGACGCATGAGATAAAAGTGTTTTTTTCTCTTCCCAGTGAGCATGTACTAAAAGAGGATACCTTTTGATGAGATTTTGAACCCAGAGGAGGTCCGTTTTGGTGTCCGATGCGGACAAATTTTTATAAATAAATTGATAGATAGGAAGTCCTGCCAGGAGATTAATAACTTCTGTTTGGTTTGCATCCTGGGCAACCTGTAACATCCCTTTGGTGGTAGAATAAACACAGTGGTCTATAGGTGTATCGGGTCTTTGTATAAAAAATGCAACGACATCGGTATTACCACTTTTAGCGGCAAGATGCATAAGGGAGTAGAATTGTGAGACAGAAACCTGGCTTAATAATGGTTTGAGCGAGGGTTCTTTATAAAGCTTTTGGGCAATCCTTAATGCAGCTTCTTTGTTATCTTTACGCTGAAAAGCTAACTCTAGAGGAGTATGATTTGAACCATTGGTTCTTCTTTGTGTTAATAATTTTTGAATCTCAGCGGGTGGAAAATTTTTTAATAAAAAAGAGAAACACTCTGAAATGACTCCTTCAGATTGAAACTCAAAAATGCCATGTAATAAATTAGAACTGCTACTCGTAAAATACCCGCCCCCAAATACCAGGCTTGATAAATAGCTGCCTTCATATTTATAGAGTAACGCTGCAACAGCTGATGCTAGCTTATTCGGAGGGTTCTCAGAGTAGAACTCAATTAAAGCTTCATAGGTTGGGGGGAATGGAGTTGTTTTAAAAATTTCATACACTGTATTTTTATCCAATCGATTTAATGTATCAATTAAATCAATAGAGGATTTTTCATCGTTAAAATTCAGTAGTCTGCGTAAAGTGGCAAAATCGTGTGAACATAATTCACTAAAAAGAACGCGTGTAATTTGTTTTTCATTGAATGATTTAACTTTTTGAGAAATAAGTGATCTGCAATGCGGTGGGGCATGGTTCATAATCGTTTCCATTACCCATTCATTCGCTTTGGAATCACTATGGTGATGATGGACGCCAGATACTAATTCAGCAATTTCTTCATTGTGACATTGCAATAAAGCATTTGTAATCTCTTGACAGACTTCTGTAGGTGCAAAGACAAATACCATGTTTAAAATTAACTGATAACTTAAGCCATTAGAAAGAACATAAGTTGCCCTGTTAAAGTTAGGAGTTGGTCTGTCGAAGGAATGTTTTTTGGTAAATAACTGTGTTTGATCGTCGGCATCTTCAGAAAGATGAGCAAGCAGTATCGCCTTTAGTTGTGGATTTTTAAATTGCTTTATCCCTTTTTTGATTTCGTCAACGATCTTGCTCATATAACGATCCTTATTAATTAATATCCTTAATTCTGCAGACAACAATCATTTTATCTAAAATTTAGACACAAACAATGAAAGAATAAAAGATATCAGTAACTTAAAAATGGTTATTATAACTTAGCTTAAAGCTAAGTGTTACAAAGTAAGGACAAATCTTTAGATTCATCTGCAACCAGGATAGCGTCTTTTTTCCATAAAGAGATGGTATGTGTCTGGCAGGGGGACGGGGATGGTGTGGGTAAATGGGTAATCTCTAAATGTTGAGAAAGTAGTTTATAACTTTGAGGCAAAGGTTGCTCATTAATATCTAGGGTATACTCTAACCAACAGTAAAATGACAAAGCTCCCAGGCTAAATCCTAATGAAGTTGAAACTATAAATGCACAAAGTGCCGCTGGCGGAAAAAACATGGAAATAGTCGCTGCTGCCGCCGGAATTAAGGCCAGTAGAGTCGATAATATTGCATACTTCATATAGGCTGATTGGGCGTTTGAATGGGTAGGATGAATTTTTTGTTTATGGTATTCCGCAATGCACCAAATAAGATTGCTTGCAAAAAAAAGCCAACCAGCAGTAATTAAGCATACAGGAAGAAAAATTCCAGCAATACAGCATAGCATTGCTATAGTCCCTAGTGTTGCAGCGATCCTGTGTTGATTTTTAACCTCAATAAATCCATACCAGCAATCCTGTTTCCGGGGGTATTCAGGATATAGTTGACTAGCAATTAGCCACAATCCATATCCAATTGAATAAAAAAACAGAGTTCCAAGATTGGCCAGGGCTGCTAATAATACAAAAGGTGAGTATTGTAGCTGCGAGACTACAAAGCCTAAAAAGAAAAAGACACCGCTTGCAGTATCAAGTCTTTCCGCAATTTTCACCTGGTTATACCTTTTTGTCGTCTCTTTCGTATCTTAATGAATTGATTAAAAAAACAAAAGATTATTTGCTGATGGAGGATTAAAGATTTAACAATTTTTTTAAAATTTGGGAGGCTGGTTTGCGGCAATGGGTAAAGTTATTCTAACTAAAAGCCCTCCTTCTTTACGATTCCTTGCACAAATATTACCATGATGCAGCTTTACAGCTTGTTGTGCGATGGATAAGCCAAGTCCATAACCCCCGGTTTTCTTTTCTCTTGATGTGTCAACGCGATAAAAAGGGCTGAAAATTTTCTCCAATTGCTCTTCTGGGACACCTGGTCCATTATCAGCAATATCAATGTATATTTCAGAGTTTGTCTCATCGCTATGCAAGGAAACATCCACTTTGGGATTGGGGGCTGAGTAACGTAAAGCATTGCGAATAATATTTTCTATTGCCCGATGTATTAGACGCTCATCCAGAAACAATTGGCAGTCATGTATCGTTTGTAAAAACACACCTGCTCTACTATCTCTTAATTCGAAATTGGCATCAGCAATAATTTGTTTAAGTAGCCTTGGTAAATCGATGACTGTTCTGCTTAATGGGGTAAATGATTTATCCAGTCTCGCAAATTCCAAAATCTCCCCAATTAATGTATTTAAGCGCAGACACTCGACTTCCATTCGAGCAAATTCAACGTCGGCTAGTGTTCCTGCTTTTTTTCGACCTAACTCAATTGCAATTTGTAAACGAGCAAGAGGGGAACGCAACTCATGGGAAATATCTTGTAATAAGCGCTCTTTTGAGTTCATGATGGCTTCGAGTTGTTCTGCCATTCTGTCGAACTCTCCACTTAACTCCGCAATCTCATCACGATAGTGTCCTTTAATGCGACCAACACGCGTGCTTAGTTGTCCTGTAGCAATGGATTTAGCGGCCATTCTTAACGAGCGTAAGGGTTGAGTTAAGTAAATCGATAGTAAATAACAGATAAGGCCGCTAATAATAATTGCAATCAACAGGCGAATCGTTAGACCTGCCCATGGAATTTCAACAAAATGAGCCAATGGTTTTTCACTGACAGCCACAAGACGATAAGCTCGACCTGAAGTTGAAAGAATCTCATGGCTGACTATAATGTCACCAAATTTTAATAAACCATCATCAAGCTCTTCATCCACTAAATTACTGGAGATTTGCTTTACAACCTCAGGTGGTGGTTGATTAGCAATAATTTCTCCTGTACTGCTTAATAAGTACAGAGTCATTTTTCTGGACATACCAATCTGATTAAGCCATTTCTTTAAAGCGCTATGTTGTCCTGATTCAAACGTTGCCACTGCTGCATTGGCATAGCTATCCATAAAAACGCGTTCCCGTGCAGGGATGGACGATTTTTGCGCTATTTCACTAGTTACCCATGCGGTCGTAATAATTATAAGGATGGTTGCCAGCCAAAAAGATAGAAAGATTTTCCAATACAAACTACGCATTAAACATATACCCGAAGCCGCGAACAGTCTTTACCAGTGGCTCTCCCTCAGGATTATCGCCTAATTTATTGCGTAAATTACTAATATGGACATCAATGCTGCGATCGTAGGCGGTATATTTTCTACCCAAAGCATATTCTGTTAATTCTTCCTTCGAAAAAGCTTGGCCTGGTGACTTAATTAACATTTCAAGAATGTTAAACTCGGCATTTGTTAATTCCATGGGGTCACCATGATGTGTTGCCAGTCGTTTAGAACAGTCAACTAGAATGCCGTGATGTTCAATAATTGGTCGTTGAGTTGGAATTTTTTGCGTGCGTCTAAGAATGGCTCGCAATCTGGCCACTAACTCGCGTGGATTGCAAGGCTTAGGCAAGTAATCATCAGCACCAATTTCAAGCCCTACTATACGATCAATGTCATCGCCGCGTGCCGTTAACATTAAAACGGGTGTTTCTAAATGTTCGCGGATTGCTTTCAATACTTCAAAACCATTTAATTTTGGAAGCATGACATCCAAAATAATGGCATCAAAAACCTGATTAAGTGCTTTTTTTACAGCGCTTTCACCATCATGAACGCAGACTACATTAAAACCCTCTGGTTCCAGATATTGCACTAGCAGATCCGTAAGCTCAGTGTCGTCATCTACAATCAAGATGCTATTATTCATTTTCTTAATTGTCCTCGATTTGTAATTACTTCATTTACATTGATAGAGTTTAAACAAATTGTACTTAAGTGGCCATTAATTTGTCTTTAGTAGGACGTTTATCAAAACAGCCAAGAAGCTTAATTCGTCTGGCATCGGCATTAATGACCTTAAATTCAAACTGATCAATTATAATTGTTTCTCCCCGTTGTGGTAGATGTCCGAAGTTTGTCATCACTATACCACCAATCGTATCATAGCTCTCATCACTGAAGTTGGCATGCAATTGTTCATTAAATTCTTCAATAGGGGTATGAGCTTTGACAATATAATAGGAATCACCATGCGCTTTAATGTAAGCCTCTTCGTCAATGTCAAATTCATCCTCAATATCACCAATAATTTGCTCAATAATATCCTCTATCGTCACAAAACCACTCACAGCTCCGTACTCATCAACAACAATTGCCATATGATTACGATTATTACGAAACTCGCTCAATAGTAAATCGAGACGTTTACTTTCAGGTACAAAGGTCGCTTGCCGAATAATATCATGCAGATCAAACTCTGCCGTCTTGTCCACCTGAAAACGCAATAAATCTTTTGCATGTAGGATGCCAATTATTTCATCTTTATGATCCCCTGTAACAGGAAAGCGAGAATGGCCGGAACTACTCACAATATCAATCACGTCTTCTAATTCAAGATCTTGAGAAATTGAGGTCATTTGTTTTTTGGGGAGCATAATATCTCTCACCCGCATTTGTGAAAACTGAATGACTCCTTCTATCATGTTGAGAGTTTCGGAATCTATTAGGGAGCGAATGTGTGCGTCGCGTAATAAATTAATCAATTCCTCTTTGTTCTGCGGTTCAACTTGTAAAAACTGCCTAAAGCGCATCAATAAAGAACCGTTATCATCCTCTTTGCTCAAAGTCATTATCCTCTGTAGTATGATATGGGTTAGAAATACCTAACTTGGCTAACAATTTAATCTCTAGTTCTTGCATAATTTTCGCATCATTATCTTCAATATGATCATAGCCTAACAAATGCAAAACCCCATGAATAACTATATGGGCCCAATGTGCCGGGAGCGGTTTATCAAGGTCGATACTCTCGGCCTCCAAAACGGCAGGGCAAATGATTACATCACCCAGTAAAGGATATTCAAGCTCTATATTATCAGGAATAGTGCTAGGGAATGCGAGTACATTTGTTGGCTTATCTTGTTTTCTGTACATGAGATTTAATTGTCTAATTTCTTCTTTACCAACCAGACGTAATGTTAGTTCTGCAGAGTCCATATGGTCAATTAAGGGTAATTGAGCCCAGGTAATCAGTAAGTTTTCATCCACCGGGATAGCTTCATCGCACGCCAGTTGTAAGTCTACATGATAATTCATTCTTGATGATCCCTATTTACATTCTCGTAAGAGTCAATAATGCGTGAAACTAAAGGATGGCGGACTACCTCACGACTAGTGAAGTGATGAATGCTGATTTCAGAAATATCACGCAGTACTTTAACAGCATGAATTAAACCAGATTCTGTACCTTTCGGTAAATCAATTTGAGTGACATCGCCGGTAATGACCGTTTTTGAACCAAAACCCATACGTGTGAGGAACATTTTCATTTGCGGTACAGTGGTATTTTGTGCTTCGTCAAGAATAATGAAGGCTTCATTTAAGGTTCGACCTCGCATAAATGCAAGAGGTAATACTTCGATAACATCCGTTTGGATAAGTTTTTGTGCTTCTTTAAATCCTATCATTTCATATAAGGCATCATAGATGGGCCTTAGGTAGGGGAGAACTTTTTCTACCAAGTCTCCTGGTAGAAAGCCTAATTTTTCACCCGCTTCAACCGCTGGTCGTACAAATACCAGACGTTGGACTTCGCCTTTTTCATAGGATTCTATTGCCTTAGATACGGCAAGATACGTCTTGCCAGTGCCAGCAGGGCCAACAGCAAAAGTAATATCATGTTTGCTAATGCTATTTAAATACTCAGTTTGTTTGACGTTACGTGGTAAAATTGTTTTACGGCTTAATTTAATTGACTGTGACATAACGGTTTTCGGATCCTTATTTTCAAGAAAAGAGTTGACAGTTTCAACATAGATGGGTTCATTGGCTAATTGATATAATTGTTTAATTACTTGTTTTGCTTTTAATAATCCAGAATGGGAATTGCCAAACAGGCTCACTGCATCATGACCAATCTTAATGGTTATGTTAAAAAATAATTCAATGAGTTTAATGTTTTCGTGAAAAGTTCCACACAGATTGGCCAATTGCTGTGAATTAAGACGAGGATAATTTAGCGTTTCGTTCTGTAGTTTACTGCTCAATGTTAATTTAAAATAAATTAGTAAGTTCTATGTAAAGAATAGTTCATAATTTAGTAATCCCGCAAGATTAATTAGCGATCTCTCTCAAGATGTGAATGCTCTGGGTCTTGTTGGGGAGTTTTTAGAGCTATTTGTAGAACTAAAAGATTCTATGTAAGGGGTTAACACTTCTACAAGATTATTGATGGAAATAGGTTTGGCCAATTCAGCCCACTCTATTCTACCATGGTGTCTAAAAATTTTTGCAAATTGAGCTAACATGTCCTTATCGTCTGTCCAGGGTATAATGATAACGTCCTTATTAAATTTTAATAATTCAGCCGCTATATCAGGGCCATTTTTTCGCTGGTTTGCTTTTTCTGGGAATCTAGGTATCAAATTACCGTCTAAAATGACTACATCGTAATTGCCTACTTCATCCCTTAGGTAAGGGAGGGCCTCATCCGCCGATCCAAATACTTTTACAGAACAGGATAGCTTTTTAAGTCGTAAAGACATGGTCATTTGTAATGAGGGGTTATCTTCAACGAGAACAACTTTCATAAATTTTAGCTACCATTCTAAAAAATGGGGAATAAGATAAGCGTAAACTTAAAAAAAATCAATAATTCATTAGGTTATTTATAAACGCGTTATTGTGAACGAATCCTTACGTCGTCATCAAGCAGCAATTAATATAACTGTATGTTTATGTTTTCCCAGATTGTAATTATAAAACTCGTTTGTTTTTAATAATTGCTGTATGTACAAACATTAATCTCTCTATTACAATTTACCACCTTTACTAAACTAAGTGTGACTATGGTAAGTAGAAGTGTTTCAGGTATCGACCATATAACAGGCTCAAAAAAAGTTGTCGCTAATAGGATTACTCACGACATTGTAGAACCGCAAAAGAGACGAAGTGTTGGTCAAATGTTTTTTCAACCTTATGAATCATCAAAAGAATTCATATTTTGTGCTCGTCATACCTTTATGCCTGCCGCCTTAATTGGTTTGGCTATTCTGGACCCAGTTGGCGTGGCAATCGCCCCTATTATAATCACTGGCTTAGCCGCTGGATTTTTGCTGGTGGGTAGTTTAGCCGCTTGTGCGGGTTGGGAGTCGGCATCAACTGACTGCTTTGACCATGCCTGTAATCTTATAAACTCTATGTGTCAAGCTATCATTAACATGGTGGTTTTGCCTTTATCGGCTTTGGTAATGCTTACACGTGGAATATCTACTGGATTACAAGCAGCTGGTATTTATGATTATGACGCACCTCCAATAACTGGAAAAGTCATGCACGTTTGATTAGATTCACTGAAGTTGGCTAGGTTCTATGCTTGGCCAACATATTATTTCGAAGAAAGAGTGTTAAGTTTTATGATGGGAAATTTTAAATACAATTTTGCACCATAATCGAGTATACTATAGTTAATGAGTCTTATTGTTTAATTGCTGTTCTTAACTATCCTACCCATGATTGATTTGCACTGTCATAGTAATTTTTCTGATGGAGTCTTGAGTCCTTCTGAATTGTTACAAAAGGCGATCGCCTCTAATATAAAGGTCCTGGCTTTGACAGATCATGATACTATCGCTGGTCTTATCGAACTTCATCAGGCAGCACAAGATCAACCCATTCAAATCATTAATGGCATTGAATTCAGCGTTTGTTGGAAAAAATATGATATTCATATCATTGGATTGAACATTAATCCTGCCAACAAACTAATCCAGTCCCTAATTGAACGTCAAAGTCAGAGCAGAATTGCACGAGCTATTGAAATTGGTGAGCGCATGCAGGCATGTGGAGTAAGTAATGCTTATCAAAAAGCTTGCGAGCTTGCAGGGCATGAACGTGTGGGCAGGCCTCATTTTGCACAAGTCTTTGTCAATGAGGGATTAGCAACTGATTTGCAAACTGCGTTTAAAAGATTTTTAGGCAGAGGAAAACCGGCTTATGTCCGAACCTATTGGCTGACGCTTTCTGAAGCAATAGAGGGGATCGCTCAAGCAGAGGGTCAAGCTGTTTTAGCACATCCTTTGAAATACTCACTGACACGTACCCGACTACACGAATTGGTTATGGCATTTAAGGATGCAGGGGGAAGCGCACTCGAGGTAGTTTCAGGAGAGATGAATATCACACAGGTTCGAGAACTAGCAGGACTTTGCCAGCGTTTTGAGTTGTTGAGCTCAACTGGCTCAGATTATCATGGGGGTACATTATCACGTATTCCTCTTGGAAGACAGCAGCAACTCCCGGTAAACTGTATACCGATATGGCATCAATGGAACATTAACAGGGGACTTTTATGAGTCAGTTCTTCGCAATTCATCCAGATAATCCACAGGCAAGACTATTAAGAAAAGCCGCTACAATTGTTCAAGAGGGTGGGTTGATAGTCTATCCTACAGATTCTGGTTATGCTTTGGGATGTAAATTAGGCAACAAGTCCGCCTTGGAAAGAATTAGACGGCTGCGACAATTGGATAAAAACCATAATATGACGCTGGTTTGCCGTGATTTATCCCAATTGGGTACTTACGCGCGTGTCTCAAATTCAATCTTTCGCCTCCTGAAAGCATTCACTCCCGGGTCTTATACATTCATATTAAATGCAACCCATGAGGTTCCAAGATTGATGCTGCATCCACGACGAAAAACACTTGGACTTAGGGTACCTGACAACAGTATCACCTTAGCATTACTTGAATGCCTGGACGAACCATTAATGAGTACCACCTTAATTTTACCAGGAGCAACAGCTCCATTAAGTGAACCTGAGGCAATTAAAGATTTGTTAGGCAATCAAACTGATTTAATTATTGATGGTGGAAACTGCAGTCATGCACCAACAACAGTCATTGATTTAACAGGCGAGTATCCTGTCATAATTCGTGAAGGTAAGGGAGATCCTGAGCCTTTTCGATAAGAGGTTAATTACTCGAATACCTTCATTGATAAAAGCGAGGTGTTGAGATTATGAATTTTAACAGAGTTTAAGGATTTTGATGTCAGCTATATTTAGTGCAAATAAGCGTGTAGTATCAGGAATGCGAGCCAGTGGTCGTTTGCATCTGGGCCACTATCATGGTGTGCTTAAAAACTGGCTCAAGTTACAACATCAGTATGATTGTTATTTTTTCGTAGCGGATTGGCATGGATTAACGACGCGCTATGATGAGCCCGGTTTTATCGAAACAATTTTATGGGATATGGTAATTGATTGGCTTGCTTGTGGTATTAATCCAAACTTATCGAAAATTTTTATTCAATCCTGGGTTCCTGAGCATGCAGAATTGCATCTTTTGCTATCAATGATTACGCCGTTAGGTTGGTTAGAGCGTGTGCCAACTTATAAAGATCAACAAGATAAACTTCACGATAAAGATTTATCAACCTATGGTTTTTTAGGATATCCACTTCTCCAAAGTGCGGATGTTTTACTTTATAAAGCGGATTATGTTCCAGTAGGGGAAGATCAGGTACCGCATATTGAGTTAACGCGAGAAATTGCTCGTCGTTTTAACTTTATTTATGGTCGAGAGCCCAATTTTGAGTCGCTAGCTTTGGAAGCTATTAAAAAAATGGGTAAGAAGAATGGTAAATTGTACAGTGAACTACGACGTCAATTCCAACAAGACGGTTGTCATGAATCTCTGAATACCGCTAAAGCGTTGCTTGCTAATCAACATAATCTTTCTATCGGTGATAAAGAGCGGCTATTAGGGTTTCTTGATGGCTCCGGCAAAATAATTCTCCCCGAACCACATCCCATGCTGACAGAAACGGCAAAAATGCCGGGTATTGATGGGCAAAAGATGTCAAAATCGTATAACAATACAATTAGCCTGAGAGAAGAACCCGAACAGGTCGAGAAGAAAATCCTGACTATGCCGACTGACCCTGCGCGAGTTAAGCGCACTGATCCGGGTGAGCCTGAGAAATGTCCAGTATGGCAGTTACATAAAATCTATTCTTCTGAGTCAGTGAAGGATTGGGTGCAGGTGGGGTGTCGTAGTGCAGGAATTGGTTGTATTGATTGTAAACGTCCTGTGGTTGAAGCGATTCAACAAGAATTAAAACCTATACAAGCCGCTATTAAGGACTACGAAGCCGATCTCGGTTCGGTAAAGCGTATTGTGGCGGAAGGAAGTGAAGCTGCACGCGAGGAAGCGAACAAAACGTTAGGTGATGTCCGCGAAGTCATGGGTTTGGATTATTAATGAACGTTGAACCAGCAGAAATCTCCGTATCACCGATAGCAGTTGTTGCCGGGCAACCTTTTACCGAGATGCCCGGTGATTTGTTTATTCCTCCTGATGCGCTGGAGGTTTTGCTGGATTCCTTTTCAGGACCACTTGATTTATTGCTTTATCTAATTCGTCGGCAGAATATTGATATTTTAGATATTCCTATTGCGCTAATTACTAAACAATATATGCAATATATCCAGCTTATGGAGCAACATCGGTTAGAATTGGCTGCTGAATATTTGCTTATGGCGGCAATGCTTGCAGAAATTAAGTCAAGACTATTATTACCTCCGTCACCACAATCCGAAGAGGATATGGAGGAAGATCCACGTGCTTTGTTAGTCAGAAAATTGCAAGAATACGAACAAATGAAACATGCAGCAATGTCTCTAGACAATTTACCGCGTTGTGAACGAGATGTTTTTTGGTTTTCCATCGCTGCTGAAAAAATAGAAAATCCTGTTCTTCATCCAGATGTAGAGTTAATGGCATTGGCAACAATCATGCGTGATTTAATAAAGCGTCAAAGTCATTCAACAAATCATCAAATTACTCGTGAACCTCTTTCTGTCAGAGAACGCATGGCTCATGTATTGGAGCGTTTGCATCAAGAGAAGACCCTGGCATTTGAGCAACTATTCAAACGAGAAGAGGGACGAATGGGGCTCGCTGTCACTTTATTAGCAATTTTGGAGTTGGCCAGGCAGTCTCTATTGATTATTACGCAGGCCAGTGCTTTTACAGTAATTCATTTGCAGGTTAAATATCATGAATGATAATGAACTTAAACGAATTGTAGAAGCATTGTTAATGCATACGAATGAACCGTTAAGTCTTGAAAAACTACAAGCGATTTTTGAGGAGTGGGAAAAACCAACCGTTGAACAGCTAAAAGCTGCACTTGAAGAATTAGCCAAAGACTACGAAGATAGCGCCATAGAATTAAAATTATTGGCAAGTGGATATTGTTTACAAACAAAAGCTAAATACAGTACGTGGATAAGCCGTCTATATATTGAGAAGCCTGCTAAATACTCCCGTGCTTTGTTAGAAACTTTGGCAATTATTGCGTATAGACAACCAGTAACTCGTGCTGATATTGAGGATATTCGTGGGGTAGCTGTTAGTAGCTCGATTATAAAAACAATACTCGAGCGGGAATGGATTCGAGTGGCTGGATATAGAGATGTTCCAGGGAAACCTGCAGTCTACGTCACTACTAAAACATTCCTTGATTATTTTAATTTGAAAAGTTTGAACGAATTGCCTCCTTTGCATGAGATTAGTGATTCGTTACTTGTAGCACAAGAGCTACTACCCAATGAACAATCTTTAGAAGAGTGTGTAGAAGAATGAAAGAACGATTACAAAAACTTTTAAGTCAAGCCGGGTTTGGTTCTCGACGAGAAATGGAGCGTTGGATTGAGCAAGGATTAATTGAAGTCAATGGGACTGTCGCTAAGGTGGGGGACGTTGCCGGTGCGCATGATAAAATTAGTGTAAAAGGACGTTTGATTCAAAATCCCATAAAGGTGCAGGAAAAGACGAGAATCCTGATGTATCACAAGCCAGTTGGTGAAATTTCAAGCAGACAAGATCCTAAACATGAAAAAACAGTCTTTGATAATTTACCCTATCTTAAACATGGTCGTTGGGTTCAGGTAGGACGTCTTGATATTAATACCTCAGGGTTATTGATTTTTACCAATAATGGAGAATTAGCAAACCGCCTAATGCATCCTAAATACGGTTTAGAAAGAGAGTATGCTGTGCGAGTTCGTGGCCAGGTATCTCAAGATGCTATCCATGCAATGATAAAAGGGGTTGTATTAGATGACGGACTGGCTCAATTTAAAAAGGTTGACTTTCGTGGCGGAGAGGGGGCTAACTCCTGGTATCACGTAACACTGACTGAGGGAAGAAATCGTGAAGTTAGACGATTGTGGCAATCTCAAGGTGTAGAAGTCAGTCGACTAATTCGTATCCGCTATGGAACCCTTAACATGCCTCGTTTTTTGGCCCGAGGTCAGTCTATGGAATTATCTCCAAAAGAGGTAGAAAATTTTCTGAATTCTCTGAAAACTCAGTAGACTAGCTATCCGGTTGGGTCTTTTTTGATCCAACTTTTAGTGACTGTAAATTCATTCGAGTGGTTTATCAGCCACACCACCAATAATGACTCGCGTACCTCTTACACCACCGCCTGGAATATCAACAAACTCTTCATTCAGCCAACGTGCGTCTTCAGTAAAAAGACGTATGCAACCATGGCTTGCACGATAACCGGGTACCTCTTCGCTGCCATGTAGGGCATAACCACGAAAAAAGTGCATGCAAAAGGGCATCTCAGCGCCGCCATTATTACCATCGGCTCGTCTTGGAAAAGCGGTTGATACACAATCGATATCTTGTTTTCGAATAATACGATAAGAACCTGTGGGAGTGACGCAGCCACCAATTACACCTGGACATTTATCGATGCCCGAAGAAATTGGTCCCCACCATAAAAGCTCCCCATCCTCATCATAAGCGCCCCACGCCAATTTTTCTTGACTAACATAAATCGTTTTTTCACCATCCGATTCAATGTAACGAGGGAAAGGGGAAACATCATAGATAGTGATACGATCCAAATTTTTAGGGATAGCAATAATCATCCCTGTACGGAGACGAACGTTCATTCGATTAACTCGTCTTACAATGTCTCTGGCTTCACTATTAGGAAATAAATTACTCCAGGTTTGACCAGATTTAATTTGAATACAGAAAAAATCAGGCTGAGTGCACAAGGACTCTCCATAACGTGTGTAAGACCATGCGGTTGTAAGTGTCGTCATCATCATTATTATTATAATCAAGCTTAAGCTTTTCATGATGATCCCAATTTTATCCTCTCGGTGATCATTTTAACGGCATATAATAAAAAAACTTTACATATTTCTTTTTGAGTATTTAGGACACAAATTACCGCCATCTACGTGCCTCGGCTTGTTCTAGGCATCCAGCGGAGGTTTAAGTTAAAGAAAATATCTTCTTTATTAGCCATCTTCCTGAATGTCCCGTCAAGTCGAGCGGCGTAGGGAAATAATCAAAGTGAATGTAAATAGGGATGAGACTCTATCTATGTGCATAGATATAATCTCATCCTATTGTGCATAGATAGAATCTCATAGTCTACGTGCCTCGGCTTGTCCGAGGCATCCAGCGGAGGTTCAAGATAAAGAAAATATCTTCTTTATTAGCCATCTTCCTGAATGTCTCTTCAAGTCGAGCGACGTAGGGAAATAATCAAAGTGAATGTAAATAGGGATGAGACTCTATCTATGTGCATAGATATAATCTCATCCTATTGTGCATAGATAGAATCTCATAGTCTACGTGCCTCGGCTTGTCCGAGGCATCCAGCGGAGGTTCAAGATAAAGAAAATATCTTCTTTATTAGCCATCTTCCTGAATGTCCTTCAAGTCGAGCGACGTAGGGAAATAATCAAATTGAATGTGAATAGAGATGAGACTCTATCTATTGTGCATAGACAGAATCTCGTAAGTTAATTATACCGGGGGTGGTGGTCCTCGGCCAACTAAGCCCATTATCAGTAACACAACAAAAATTACCAAAAATATGAAAAATAACACTTTTGCTATACCAGCTGCTGCCGAAGCGACTCCACCAAATCCGAAAGCTGCTGCAATGAGCGCAATAATTAAGAAAGTTAATGCCCATCCTAACATGCTACCTCCTTACGCTATCCATAAACGATTTTGAATCCATTCCTTTGAGTATCATTACTCAAGATTATTCGGGGTTATTATTCCTAGAATGAAAAAAAAATAGACCCCTCATAATTTAATTTTAGACTGTTAGTGTCTTTTTTGACAAATTTATTGATTTAACTTTTTGAAATTACTAAATTTAAAAGGGGATAAAAAGAACTAATAAAAATATCATTTAGATTATTCCATACTCAAACTATTTAGCTTCCTGCCCAATTAATGATTCAAATGAAAGTTTTAGCTATAATGACCGTTATAAACTATCAGAATTGATATTGTCCCTTATTTCTTGCCATGCCTGATGAATATCGGCCAACAGGGTATTAGCCTGTATCAACAAATTAACGTCATTATCAAGATTAGCTTTTAGCAAAATTCTTTGAATATATTCATAAAGTCGATCTAGATTAGCCGCAATTTCTCCACCGTTCTCATGATCAAGACTTGTACGAAGACCTTCAACAATGCTAATGGATTTACCGATATGTTCCCCTTTTTCGCTAATTTCATTCCGCTGAATGTTTCCTTGTGCTGTTGCAATATGAGAGCGAGCTCCTTGAAGCAACAAATGAATCAACTCATGGGGGCTTGCTGTTTCAATGCGAGTTTGTAATTCTATCGACTTATATTGTTCAAGTGCTTGTTGGTAAGGAATCTTCATAGCTATTTTTTCCTGTTCAGCGGTAAATTAGCAAGTTGTTGGGTTAAAAAGTCGCTTGCACCTTGCATTTTAACCAATAGTGAATCTAGAGCTACGAATTGTTTCGTATAACGCTTGGTAAGCATGTCAGCTTTGATTTGAAGCTGTTCACGCTCTTCTCCAAGTTGTGCAACCCGCTTGTCTAGTTGTGCTGTTCTTGTAGACAACTCTCCATTTTTATCGTCTAAATAAACTTTTAACAGATCACTAAATTTTGCAGCTAAACCATCAGTTACCGTAATTTTCCCACGAGAGCCTGTTCCTCCCCCTAAAATATCTACAGCAAGACCTTTAAAATCACCTGTTCCAGACAAGGTCAGATTCTCACTGGATGTGGCATGAATACCACCAATTTTTCCTGTTAAATCAACGCCAGGTGTATAACTATCTACTGTCAAATCGTAGCTGCCTGCTTTAATAGTGGTTCCAACAGACTTGATACGAACGTTGCTGTCGGATGCTGTGGCGGTTTTAGCAAAGAGAGTACCAATCTCTTCATAATGATTATCGATGGCATCAGTGAATTTGGTGTCATCCATGACCAGTAAACCTTTTTCATTGGTTTTGATACCAATATCAGAGAGAGCTCTAATTGTATTGCTGCTATCGCCAATAGGTTCACTTACCAACTTGCTGAGATTCAATTTTAAGCTGCGAATTCCAGCATCACTCTGCATTAAACCACCTTTCTTGGTCGTTGCATTATAAGACGTCAATGAATTGATGGTATTGATAGTGTCGTTATACTGTTTAATAAATTCATTAACCATTGATTTAAGCAGGGTTTTGTCATTCTCAACTTTTAAATCAACAAGTTTACCTGGCTCAGCTTTTTTTAGATTCAGAGTGACCCCAGTGATTACATCCTTAAGCTGGTTAGTGCTTTGTGTCACTAACAGTCCATTGACCATAACCTCACTATTTTTGGCTTCGACAGTTTGAGTGAGAGAATTAATACCTGCAGTAGGATCATAGGCTAAAGCGGATAGTCCAGTGCTATTGGTATTAGTGCCATCATTATCAACAACACTAATTTTCATAGCCATAGCTTTACCGGTTTCAGGACTTAGTAAAGTGAGCCGTGAACCTTGACTATCTTGAATGATACTGGCTTGAACTCCTGAGCCACTATTGTTAATGGCATCTTTAATCGCAGTTAGTGTATTGGAACCGGGAGCAATGTTAATTGTAACAGACGCTTTGTCAGGGTTGGCTGTGAACGCGCTATAGTCAGCGTTGTAGGTTCCAAAATCAATGGTGATACTGCCGCTTCCTACAGCGGTGGTTGGGTTAGCAAAGGCCGTAGTGGCTAAATTTTGTTTTGTTGCTAGTTGCTTAACCTCAACTTGATAAGAGCCGGGAGTGGCTTCGCTACTCACCGTAGCGGAAAATATACTGTCGTCGCTAATTGTGCTCTTTAATGCGTAAACTTGAGAAATATCCGTCAATTTGTTCATCGTAGTTTGCAGTTTGGCTAAACTACTTTTTATAAGCCCTAAGGCTGAAAGTTGTGTTGAAAAGGTTGCTTCCTGCTTATTTATTCTATTTTGTGCAGGAGTAAGATCTGCTGTTACAAGAGCTTCTACGATTGCTTTAATATCTAGGCCTGAACCAACTGATGATACTGCCACGATGATTTCCTTATTCTATATTTTAAGCCGTAATGGATGTCTATTTTCCAAGATTACAGCAACACATCCACTCCTATAAATTTCAAGCTCCATAAAGTCACTGTTTTAGAGCAAGTTGTTAAACTCGTTTATCAATAGAACCACTAATCATTTCATCAATTAAAGACAGTAATTGCAAGTATTCATCTGCTGGTATCTTGCGAATGATTTCATCGGATAGTTTGTCAGTAACAATCGCTTGTAGAATGCCGGTAACTTCGTCAACTGAATATTTAGTATCTGCAGCAGCTGCGGGCTCAAGAGGTGTCGTTCCTTTTTTAGACTCGACTTTTTCATTGCTTATCGAATTACTGGACTCAAACGAGATTGTGTTTGGTTTTTGTAGCTCAATGTTCATGACAACAACCCTCCTCTATGCCCATTTATTAATTGAGGCATAAAATACATACACCATGCAAGTTAAACTTGCATGGTGTATTCATTTTCTTATCCAAGTAGAGACAACACTGATTGAGGTAAGCTATTAGCTTGCGCAAGCATCGCAGTACCTGCTTGTTGCAAGATTTGACCTTTAGTCAGGTTGGCTGTTTCAGCCGCGAAATCCGCGTCTTGAATACGGCTTCGTGCAGCAGAAAGGTTCTCTGATACGTTTTGCAAGTTAGAAATTGTTGATTCAAAACGGTTTTGCAGGGCACCCATTGCGGCACGGTTAGAGCTTACAGAAGTAAGCGCTGAGTCTAAGCGCAGAATGGCTGTTTGTGCACCTTCAACAGTACTTACGTCGAGGGTATCGATACCATTAGCGTCTCTGGCGATTGAAGCAGAAAGACCTATGGTGGCTACTGTACCGCCAATTGCTATACTGTTTGTAGCACTCAGTGAGAGATTTCCACGTAAAACGCCATCAAAATCACCACCAGTTACAGTGATACCATCGGTACCTGCTGTGAAACCGGTACCACTTTCAGCAACGTCAATGTTACGGCCATCACTTGCTGTCAGAGTCAAGTTACCACCATTTAGGCTGGCTATTACACCTGTTTGACTACTGGCGGAGTTAATTGCATCACGAAGCTGTGTATTGGTTAAAGCAGTAGCCACGTCTTCGTTAGTGAAGATTGCTACGCCATTAATTGTCAAGTTATAGGTATCAGCAGCGGTACCACCAATAGCACCTAATGTTTGCGTACCTGTTGTAGAAGCAGTCACTGAAAGTCCTGCGATACCTGCATCATTGATAGCAGCAGCTTTGGCATAAGCAGAAGTGGCGTCCTGATAAGCGTTACCTGTAAAGCCAGCACTGGAGTTGATTGTAGTTGCAGCACCACCACCAATAGCTATTGTAATGTCAGTTGCTGCAGCGCCAGATACCTCTGTCCCGACTTCCTGGGCAATACCCCCAATAGAAGATGACTTAATGCTACCCACCGCAAAAGTGATAGTTTGGTTTGCATTTGCTCCGACCTGGAAGCTAGCACTTGAGAATGAGCCATCGAGGATCCGTTGGCCGTTAAACTCAGTATTAGTAGCAATTCTATCCAGCTCGCTCTTCAATTGGTCAACCTCTTCCTGAATCGCTTGGCGGTCACCGGAGTTGTTTGTTGAGTTAGCTGATTGCAATGATAGTTCACGCATACGTTGTAGGATGTTAGTGGTTTCTTGCATCGCACCTTCAGCGGTTTGCGATAAAGATATACCGTCGTTAGCGTTACGAATGGCTTGGTTCATCCCGCGAACCTGTGCAGTCATACGTTCAGAAATAGAGAGACCCGCTGCGTCATCCTTCGCACTGTTAATACGCAACCCTGAAGAAAGACGTTGGATCGCTAGTTGCATCGTTTTTTGTGAGCCGTTTAGGTTTCGTTGCGCATTAAGCGACATCACGTTGGTATTAATCACTTGAGCCATGGCTAAAATCTCCTCAACCTGAATCCCTGGATATGGGATTTACCTTATCCTCGATAAATTCTTAATTATTGTAAAATTTATCGAACCCATCGCTTTTATCGGAAATATATAAAAAAACTTTAGTGTTTCACTCGATTTTTTACACAAAAAGAAGGAATAAAAATCGCAAGGAATTGCATTGTTAATTAAATAAACATTTAGCATTATTTTAGGTATTTTTATTCAATCAAAACAATAAAAACAAGCGCTTAAATTAAATTCGGGTTATACTACTGCGCCTAAAGACTAGTGGATTCTGTTATGAGTTGGCTAAAAAAATTATTACCTTCAAAAATTAGAACCGAAACTTCTCAAAAAAAGGGTGTTCCTGAGGGACTTTGGGTTAAATGTTCTGGCTGTAGTTCGGTGCTTTATCGCAGTGAACTCGTGAAAAATTTATCGGTTTGTCCTAACTGTAATCATCATCATCGTTTAACTGCGCGTGAACGAATCGCTCAGTTTCTTGATGAACATGGCCAGGAAGAAATCGCTTCTCATTTAGAGCCCATTGATCGTTTAAAATTCAAAGATTCTAAAAAATACAAAGATAGAATTAGTCAGGCACAGAAAGCGACTGGGGAAAAAGAGGCTTTAATTGTTGTAAAGGGGACTTTAAAGCGACAACCAGTTGTTGTAAGTGCGTTTGAATTCAATTTTATGGGTGGGTCGATGGGCGCTACCGTAGGCGAGAAATTTGTCAGAGCTGTCGATGTGGCAACCTCTGAAAAACGCCCTTATATCTGCTTTACAGCAAGTGGCGGGGCTCGCATGCAGGAAGGCCTTTTTTCTTTGATGCAAATGGCTAAAACCTCTGCTGCCTTAGCCCGATTTGCAGAAACAGGACTGCCATTTATTGTTGTTTTGACCGATCCGACGATGGGGGGTGTTTCCGCAAGTTTTGCAAGTCTTGGTGATATCATTTTTGCTGAGCCTAATGCGCTTATTGGTTTTGCGGGACCTCGTGTGATTGAGCAGACAGTAAGACAAACCTTACCAGAAGGTTTCCAGCGTAGTGAGTTTTTACTCGAACATGGCCATATAGACATGATTGTCGAGCGGAAAAATTTACGTAATACCATTGCTGAATTAGTAGCAAAACTATCTCATCGAGATTTAAACAACATTTTTGATGAAGCAATATAGAAATTTTACGGTTGCACAATGGTTACATTACCTTGAGAACCGTCATCAACAAGAGATTCAGCTTGGATTAAACCGTATTTATAAGGTTGCTGAATCTCTTTTTCTGCTTAAACCACAGGCCAAAGTAATCTCTGTTGCGGGCACGAATGGAAAGGGTTCCACTGTCGCTGCTCTTGAAGCAATCTATAAAAACGCAGGTTATCAGGTTGCAAGCTATACCTCCCCTCATGTCGTTTCATTTAACGAACGAATCAAAATTAATCAACAGCCCATTAGCGATGAGGCATTAGCCGAAGCATTTTGCGTAATAGAAGAAGGGCGGGGTTCAACCTTTCTGACTTATTTTGAAATGGCCACACTGGCGGCTTTATGGTATTTCAAAAAGCATTCTATCGATGTTTTAATTCTTGAGGTAGGTCTTGGTGGTCGACTTGACGCCACTAATATTGTCGATGCTGATTTAGCTGTAATTACAACCATTGATTTGGATCACCAAGAGTTTTTAGGAAATAACAAAGAATCAATTGGTTATGAAAAGGCTGGCATTTTACGATATGGAAAGCCTGTCATTTATGCGGATAGCAATCCACCTAAAAGTATCACAGCAGCAGTGTCTTCCTTAAATTGCCCACTCTACAGGTTGGGGGACAATTACAATTATGAGCTTGATGATACGGTTCTTAAGTTTGTTTTTGGTGAGCATATCATTGAATTGCCACGCCCTGTCCTTCATGCCAATTCAATTGCAGCTGCAGTCATGGCAAGTTTTTGTCTTCAAGCTGCATTACCGGTTACTGCTGTTCAGATTGTTGAAAGTTTAAAAGGACTCCTTTTGCCTGGTCGGCTGCACTTTATAAACGGTCGGGTAATGACCCTGTTGGACGTTTCTCATAATCCACAGGCAGTTAATTATTTGGCCAAACATATTGAAAATTTGCGTTGGCCAGGCGCCATCCATGCTGTCTTTTCAGCATTGAAAGATAAAGATATTCCTGCACTAATAGAGCCGCTGACTAAGCTTGTGGATTATTGGTATCCCGCACTATTGACTGGAAAGCGTGCGGCATCTGAGGAACAATTTAGCGCAGCGTTTCATATTTATGGTATAGTACCTTTTTCTTATGCTGATCCTTTGTTAGCTTATGAGGCTGCTTGCAATGTAGCTAGCACAGGTGATTTAATCGTAGTTTATGGTTCGTTTGTTACTGTAGGGCAAGTACTGCCTGCTGTGTGTAATACCAATACCACCAGAACTGAGGAGATATGATGAAATTGGTGATGGATGAGCGTGTAAAGCATCGGCTTATAGGTCTTGCTGTTATTTTATCTATAGCTGCTATTTTTGCTCCCGCAATAATTAAAAAATCAAATCAACGTATTGATGATAACGTAAGTGTTTCAGTCAAATTGCCCCCTAAGCCTGCTTTGCCTAAAGTGGCAATGCCTGATGAAGAGGAAATGTTTGAAACTGTTAAAGTGGCTCATGTGGAAATTCCAGATGTTCCCGAGGAAGTAACAAATCCAGCCCTTGCTAAAGCAGAGTCGCTCAGTCAATTGAATGACATTAAAGAAGCAGTAGAGCCTATGGTTGCAAAAGCCAAGGTTGAGCCTGCTAAAGTGGCCAAGCAAAAGCCAACTATTGTAGCGGCAGCAACAAAAAAAGTTTCAGCACCTGTTGTTAAAAAAACACCTGTAGTGGCCAAGGCTAAACCAGTTGCAAGACCGGTAAAACATGCACAAGTGGCAAAGAAATCCATGACGGCTCCGACAGGGAAGGGACGTTACGCTGTTCAGTTAGCAACCTTTTCAAAACAACAAAATGCTGATTTATTAGTTTCTAAATTACGAGCAAAGGGTTACAAAGCGAGTTATAACAAAGTTCAAACTGCTCAAGGAACGGTCTACAAAGTTATTGTTGGTCAAGGACACCCGAAAGAGCAAGCCAGAGTATTACAACAGCAACTTGCTAGCGTTATGCAGATTAAGGGATTTCTTGTTGCCTCAGGGGTTAGTTAAGCATGCAATGGTATTGGGTTGATTTGCTAATTATTGCAGTTATTGGCTTATCTGTCTTAACTGGTCTTATCCGTGGCTTTGTAAAAGAGCTCATTGCACTAGCTGTGTGGGTCTTAGCGATTTGGATGGCTTTTAATTATTCGCAGGAGCTGGATCCTTGGCTACAAAAATATATCCAGGACAAAACAGCAAGAACAGTCACCGCTTTTATCGCCATATTAATAGCAACCTTGATTGTGGGCGGAATAGTTAACGCTCTCTTGAGTTTTATCCTCAAACGGTCAGGGTTAAGCGGTACGGATCGTATTCTTGGCATGGGGTTTGGTTTTGTACGAGGCGTATTTATTGTTGCTTTGATTATGTTAGTTATAAGAATGACATCGTTACCCTATCAGGAATATGCAGGTAACTCCATGCTTTATGCCAAATTTGAGCCGGTTGTTAACTGGCTTTATGACTTGATGCCTCAAGTCGTAAAACAGATGAAAGTCTTTGATAAACCTTTGCAGTTTCCTTCTAGCGGTTCACAGATTCAGCTTCCTGCTAAAGCAGAACCTAAGCCTGGTGAAAAATCTCCGCAACAGCAACAAGCCGAGCAACCGAATAAGGAAACATTACTCTCAAGTCCCGAGGATTTTGAATTATCTGATGCCTAAGGCATTCCTGGCTGGCTAGTCCCAACCGGTAATTAATTGATTGCAGAGTATTCCCGCTCATGCGGGAATACTCTCTAACGAATTAGGATAAAGTTAAGGTATTAATTATTTCTCTGGATTGAGTTTTTTCTGACGAACAAAAGAATCGTGGTAGACGTTGCATGTCGAGGGCCTTTGATAGTGGGCTATTCGCATCTTGTAACAGCCTATCCACATCTTCGCTATTTTCAATACAGCGTGCCAAGCAATTCAGGATATTATTTAATTTTTTACTACTATTCATCCAATAAGGATTATAGCTATTCGCACCATTCTCTAGACGTGTAATTATTGTCGATATTTTCTCATGATTTTGAAAATGATTTTTAACGTTATTGACATGCAGAGCAGACGAAACTAATTCTTTTAATTGCATAAATGTTTCGTGGAAATAATAAATTTTATTCTCTGAGAGGTATAATGGAAAATAGTTTGTATCTAGGGGTAAATGTAGGTTGGCAATTTTCTGAAGTTCATCAGCAACGTTATCAAGAGCATCTACAAGATATGAAGTTCCTTCAAAAACCCACTGGGCAATCGTATAATAATGCAGGATAAAGTCTTTAATAGCTTTGTCATGGCCTGGATTGAAAATCCAAAATTTAGGACCCCCACCAGCATAAGCTCTTTTAAATACATCGCGATGTTCAATTAAAAATAAGCATAGTCTTGCTTGATTATGAGACATTCCTTCTTCAGTTAATTGTTCAATAGTTAGGCTTGGTTGTTTAGCATGAGCGTTATCTCTCCACTTATATTTTTTTAAGAGAGTGAAGAGTGGTTCATTAGGATAAAAACTATCATTACCAAATAGATGGCAATCAAAAATATACTTTTTTGCGCTGTCAATGGTTGGTGTCGTAGGCATTATGTTTCTCCAAATAATTGACGCTATTATATCTGCCTATGCTTAAGAAATTATGATGCCGGTTTAATTGGAATTAGTAACAGGTTAAATCATGTATAAGGTATTTATTTATAAAATGCTGTATTGAATACCAGATCAGCGCTATTCTTTTAGAAAAATTAAGCTATCGATTTGTTGTTCCAACTTTAAAACTACTCTTGAGTGGATTTATAGAGTTTATTTTTTTTAATATAGCTTAAAACCTCTTTAGGCAAGTATTCACATACATTCTTACCTTGAGCCAACTCATGTCGTAGCCACGTCGATGAAATATTGAACTCTCCTGCATCATAGCGATAAATTAAGCCACAGGAAGTGTTCAGGAGGGTTTCATCATTACTTACTTCATGGGTATTCAAAAGCTGTGTAAGTTCTTCTGGCAGAGTTGTATCACAAACGCCATATCTTTTTATAACAAGTAGATTTGCAAGATCTAGTAATCGATACCATTGATACCATTTAGGCAATTGAAGGAACGTATCTTGTCCTATCAATAATGTCATTGCTACGTTTTCTCCTAGTTGTTGTCGAAAATTCTCTAGAGTCGATACCATGTAAGAGGGGGATTCTCGGTTGATTTCTGATAAATCAATGGTGAAGTTTTCAGGTTGGTTTTTCAGTGCTAATTCCAGCATTTCAATGCGCTGCGCTGGGGTCGCAATGGCCTTATTTTTAAGTACTGGAATTTTGCAAGGTAAAAAGATAAATTGGTCAAAATGAAAATGATTTTGAATATTGTTCGCGGTTTTCAAATGTCCCTCGTGAACTGGGTCAAATGTACCGCCATAAATGATTAAATTACGCAAAAGTACCTACCTGTTTACCTAAGCATAAAGAAAGAGCTACTCTTTCCAAAGCAGGCCAAACTTGGCTATTTTGATTTGATTTTATCTGCTCATCAATGTTTTTACAAAACTGCAATAACTGGATAAGGTTAGCGGGTAATAAACGTTTTAAAGCCGATTGGTAGAGTTTGCTTTTTTGTGTCCAAATTTTTAATTGGCTGCATGCTGTGGTAAAAGGGATTGATTGCTGAGTTAATTCCCCTAATTGCAGCAAATTTCGTATGTCCTGAGCTAATAACCATAAAATTAGTGTTGGCTCGACGCCGCTGGTATTAGCATGACGAAGATGCTGAATCACTTTGTTAGCGTCCTGCAATAAACAAGCATCACTTAAATCAAATAATTGATAACTGCATTGGTCAATAAGCTGTTCTTTGACAATAGTCGATGTTAAGAGTGATTCATCAGCAATTAATTGAATTTTATCTAGAGCTTGTGCACAAGCCAGCATATTGCCTTGAGTATATTGAAAAATGAGTGCAGGAACGTCTGCTTCAAATTTAATGCCTCGTTTTTGCAATTGGTCTTTAATCCAATGTTGCATGGCAGCATTATCGAGTGGAAAAATTTGCACAACATGTACTGCATCATGATTGATAAAACTTTGCAGTTGTTTGCTTCCTAATTGAGGGGCACGAATAAGCAGTAAACAAGAGGAATTTATATTGTTTAGATACTTGGTTATAAAATTTTTGCCAGCGGCTTCTAACGTTTGTTTTTCATAGCGTACATCAAGCAAGACATAGGATGAGAATAAAGAATAACTATTGGCTTTTTCGTCTACTAAACTCCAGTCTGACGCGCTGTTGATGTGGATTATTGTCTCTTCTGTATCGCTGTTTTTTTGTAAACAACTTTTTTTAATCGCTGAAGCAGCTTCAGTTAATAAAAAATGATCTTGTCCTATAAGGATATAAATTGCGGCTAAAGGATTGCGAGCAAGGTGGGTGCCTAAAGCCTGTTGTTTTATAAGCATAATATTAGTTATCTTGTTTTAGGGGAAACAACATAATTATTTTTAGCCTGACTCAAGCGATTAACTATTTGCGTGGCAGCCTCAGCACGCATTTCATTTTTTAATAACGCTTCTTCGGCATCTGATCCTAAGATTCTGTCATTATTAATAGTAATTTGTCGAGTGACAAAAACGTGACTTGTAGGAACAATTATCTTGCCTTTCGTTTCGATTAGAGTGAACTGTACGTCATAGATTAAAAGATACTGGCGTGGTGCAGTACTGGCGCTCACATTAGTAATTTCTTGTTTATATCTATCTCTGGCAACGATGAGTAAATAATTTGCTTGTGTTGGATTATCAACGACTGAAATTTTATAAGCTTCCAATTGCCCTTCGAGCAAGGTTTGCAAATCTTCCTGAGCGTCTTTGATGACAATGGCCACATTATTTAACCAGCTTGGTATATCAGCCATTCCGCGTAAGTGGAAACCACAGCTGGTTAAAGAAATAATGAGCAAACCAAGTATGAAGTGCTTCATGAGTTAAATAACTAAATTTATCAGTTGACGATGAGTGACAACAACTGCTTTTTTGACAGGTTTACCTTCAAGAAAACTGTCAGTATGTTGCTTCGCCATTTCAATCAATTCGTTCTCACTTGTATCACTGTTTGCAGTAAATTGGGCACGTAATTTTCCATTTACCTGAACCACGAAGTCTAGCTCATCGGTTTTAAGGGCGCTTTTATCCACTTTAGGCCAGGGCGCATCAATAATTGCTTTCTCAAAGCCTAATTGTTGCCATAAATGATGGCAGATATGCGGAGTAATTGGTGCAAGTAAGCGAAGAAGAATACTAAATCCCGCATGAAGGAAAGCTTTATCTTCTTCTGTTTCGACCTGATAAGAAGAGAGTTCATTAAAGAGTTTCATGCATCCTGAAACAACAGTGTTAAATTGATGACGTTCATAATCCATGCTTGCTTGTGCCAAAATTTGATTGACTGCAAGACGAGATTTTTTAAGACGCGAAGAGGTATGCTGCCAATCGACATGGCCATTCCCACCTAAAATAGCATCATTAATATCAATAAACTGTTGTTGGTATTGGAAGGCAAATGTCCAGATGCGTTTAAGAAAGCGATGAGCTCCCTCAACAGCTGCATCGGACCACTCTAATGATTGCTCTGGAGGTGCTGCAAACATAACGAATAATCGTGCTGTGTCAGCGCCATAAGTATCTATTAAATGGTTAGGGTCAACCACATTGCCTAATGATTTAGACATTTTATGGCCGTCTTTAAGAACCATACCTTGAGTTAACAAAGCCTTAAATGGCTCGTCTGAATTGACCAAGCCTTCATCACGCATGAGTTTATGGAAGAATCGAGCGTAAAGCAGATGCATAACGGCGTGCTCAATACCACCAATGTATTGATCAACTGGAGTCCAATATTTTGCTCTGTCATCTAACATGGCATTGTCTTGGCCTTTGCAGGCGAAACGAGCGTAATACCAGGAGGATTCTACGAAGGTATCAAAAGTATCTGTTTCACGCGCTGCGTCTTGTCCGCATTTAGGACAGGTTGTTTGAATAAATTCATTGCATTGAGCAAGAGGCGAACCACTGCCAGTTAAGTGAACATCGTAGGGTAAGGTGACTGGCAAATCTTCTTCGGGCACAGGGACAATGCCACATTCTTCACAAATAATCATTGGAATGGGTGTACCCCAATAACGCTGACGAGAAACGCCCCAATCACGTAAACGATAGTTGATGGTCATCTTGCCGGCATCATGATGTTCTAAATGATTAGCAATTTCTTTAGTGGCTTCTGCAGAAGTTAAGCCATCGAACTGACCTGAATTAACTAGCTTTCCTTCCAGGGTAAAGGCTGATTTTGTGTAATCATGTTTGCTTCCATCTGTTGGAGCAATGACTTCTTTTAAAGGTAAATTGTATTTCTGGGCAAATTCCCAATCACGTTGATCATGAGCTGGTACGGCCATAACAGCCCCAGAGCCATATTGCATTAATACAAAATTGGCAATCCATACAGGCACTTCTTGTCCTGTGATTGGATGAATAGCGTTGATTCCCGTTGCTATCCCTCGTTTTTCCATGGTGGCGATATCTGCCTCAGCCATACGAACACCCTGGCAGCTGGCAACAAATGCTTGGACATCCGCATTATTTGCAGCGACTTCTTTGGCAATAGGGTGATCAGGGGCAACGGCAAGATAGGTTACACCTAATAAAGTATCCGGACGGGTAGTATAAATTTTTAGGCGCTTGGGGAAATTAGGAATTTTGAAGCTAATTTCACAACCTTCAGACCGGCCAATCCAGTTTTTTTGCATTTGTTTAACTTGTGCAGGCCATTCGTCGAGAGTATCTAAATCATTTAATAATTCATCAGCATAAGCAGTAATTTTAATAAACCACTGAGAAATTTCACGGCGCTCAACCAGTGCACCAGAACGCCAGCCACGACCGTCAACCACTTGCTCATTCGCAAGGACCGTTTTATCAACGGGATCCCAGTTTACGACCGCATTTTTTTTATAAACAAGACCTTTTTCAAACAATTTAATAAAAAACCATTGTTCCCATCGATAGTAATCAGGATCACAGGTAGCAATTTCACGTTTCCAATCATAGGCGTTGCCCAGACGCAGGAATTGCTCTTTCATGGATGCAATATTCTTTTTTGTCCATTCGGCAGGATGAATACCATGCTTGATTGCTGCATTCTCTGCAGGTAAGCCAAATGCATCCCAACCAATAGGTTGTAAGACATTTTTTCCTAACGCGCGTTGATAGCGAGAGATAACATCGCCTAAGGTGTAGTTTCTGACATGCCCCATGTGCAAGGTGCCACTGGGATAAGGGAACATGGATAAGCAGTAAAATTTTTCTTTATTTAAGTCTTCAGAAACGTTAAATGACTGTTTTTTATGCCAATATTGCTGGGCTTGTTCTTCAACTTCACGCGGTTTATAGCTGTTATCCATGGTTACTTAGTAAATTACAGTAGGGCTGGTAAGAATAACGCCTCTTGTGCTCTGCAGCAATAGTTAATGTTTTAGTTTAGAGGTAATTATGCAATAAAGACCATAAAATAGTATAAATATTAAACAAAAAAGAAGAGTCGGTTTATCACCAAAGGTTACCCAGAAGGTTGCTCCGTCCAAGGGGGTAATATTCGATTTAAGTATACCTGCATTAAAAGCGGGTAAAGAAGCAATTAGTTCACCCTGATGATTAATAATTGACGATAAACCATCATTATTGGCAACTACCTGATACCTTCCGGTTTCAAGTGAGCGTACTTGAGCCATCTGTAGCTGTTGATACATTGCTAAAGAATGTCCAAACCAGCCATCATCACTAATTGAAACTATCCATTCCGCCTTAGGAAGTTGATGGCGTAGCAAGTCACCATAAGCTAATTCGTAGCAAATTAAAGTGGCAATCGGGTGCTTTTGAACTTTTACTAGCGTTTGATTGTTTTTTCCTGGCATAAGATTGGCGTCTGGAACGGCTAACCATTCACTAATCGTTTGAACGGCTTTAGGAATATATTCGCCAAATGGAACAAGATGCTGCTTTAAATAAGAGCCTTTAGCTCTCCCTAAACTAATAAGGGCATTAAAGTAGGAATTTTCATCAATCATTGTTGGTTTGGGGATACCTAATAAAATGGCACTTCCCGAAAACGTTGCTTTTTCATGAAGCTCTTTTAAAAAATCCTCCACATAGCTTGGTGGAAGAGGAATTGCTGATTCCGGCATAACGATTAATTGCGTTCCTAATAATTTTTCGGTTTCATTTTGATAGCGTTGTAATAATTGCCAAAACAAACGTTCATCCCATTTATCACGCATGGATAAATTGGCTTGAATAACACCAACGGATAAGGACGCTGCCTTCGGAGTAGACCAATCTATATGTTTCAGCATTGAAGGGGCAAGAAGTAACACAACAAAAATCGCTTGAATAACATAACGCTGAATCCCCTTGAGCTGAATGCTTAAAGCAAGCAAGGCAGCAGCTAGACAGGTTAAAAATCCCACACCATATACCCCAAAAATAGGGAGAAGGTATTTAGTAGGTGCATCGAATTGGCCAAAGCCTAGTAGCAACCAAGGAAAACCGCTAAAAAGAGTGGCTCGACAATACTCGAATAGAATCCACAAGGCACCGAATAAAAAACAGGAGCCTATTGGCAGTCTGGGTGTAGCAATTTTTTTAAAAATACCCGACATTAGCGCAGGAAATAGCGATAGATACAGTAAAAATAACAGTGTGATCAGTGCTGATATGATGCTATTGAGATGACCATATTCATGAATACTAACGTAAATCCAGGAAATACCAAGACCAAAATAGCCCAGTCCATAAAAAAGGCCATTAAGAATTGTGTGAGGTGTTTTTTTATCAGTTAGTTGTGCATAGAAAAAGGCGATGCTTAGAATCGCAGCCCCTGGAATATGGAAGGGGGCAAAACTTAAAGGCAGCATTAAACCGAATAAAAATGCGCGCAGAAGATGGCCATAGCTTATTGTGCTTGCCGAAACTAATGAGAGTTTTTGAATTGAGGCAACGTGATTCATACCAGTTATGTGCTTAACCTAACGAAAGCGACGATAGAACACTAATGAATAAAGGTCAAGATTTTAACAAATAATTCATTAGATTAATTCAACCACAGGTAGGTATATCAAGCACCTTTTTTTTGGTGTACGATGACGACTCGTTTTACAAAGGAGAAGGATGTAGTATGTACAACGTTATGATTACGGGCGCTGGGAAAATTGGAAGTTTAATCGCTTGTCTGTTAGCTGAAAGCGGTGATTATCAAATCCATTTAGCCGATTTGGAGTTTTCAGGTACGGATGTTAGCCGCTTATTGCAGGCCATTCCCGAAATTAAAACAGTCGCTCTGGATGTAAAGGATCAAGAAGCAACTCAAAATTACTTGATAAAAAATAACATCATTGCAGTTATTTCAAGTCTACCTTATTTTCTAAATACCTATGTAGCAAAAGCAGCAAGGGCTGCGAAAGCGCATTATTTCGATCTCACTGAAGATACGGCTGTGACTGAGGCAGTCAAAGTTATTGCCCAGGACGCACAAACAGCATTTGTGCCTCAATGTGGTTTGGCACCAGGATTTATTAGTATAGCGGCAAATAGCTTAATGAAAGAATTTGAGCAATGCCATCATGCTAAATTACGCGTAGGTGCTTTACCCCAACGCGCCAGTAATGCGCTACACTATTCATTAACATGGTCTACAGATGGGGTTATCAATGAGTACGGTAATCCTTGCTACGGAATTGAATCAAGTAAGCCCATCGTTTTAAAACCTTTAGAAGGTCTTGAGTCTATTCAAATTGATGGTTGCGAATATGAAGCATTCAACACTTCTGGCGGTTTAGGAAGCCTTGCTGAGCTTTATGAGGGTAAAATTCAAAGTTTGAATTATAAAACAATGCGCTATCCTGGCCATTGCGAAAAAATGCGCTTACTTATGAACGATTTAAAGCTAAACGAAGATCGCGACACACTAAAGCGAATTTTAGAGCGCGCTATTCCTAAAACTTATCAAGATATAGTCATCGTCTATGTGACAGTTGAAGGCATAAAACAGGGCGAGCTTACTGAAAAGAGCTATGTGAAAAAAGTTTACCCCGAAGAAATTCGTGGCTTGGAGTGGTCAGCTATTCAGGTAAGTACAGCCTCTGGGGTCTGTGCAGTTGTGGATTTGGTTTTAGGTCAAGCTAATGAATATCATGGTTTAGTGTTACAAGAGAATTTCCGCTTGGCAGATGTATTAGCTAACCGTTTTGGTAAGCATTACGCTTAGGAGGATACATGGATTTATTAAAACGTCTTAATATTGCTGAAATTAACCCTGGTGCTTTTAGTGGTCAGGGATGGCAAAGTGAAATTGGCTCAGGCCGATTACCCTCATTTAATCCAGCAACGGGGCATATGCTTGCTGAAGTAGCAACTTGCTCAATGAAAGATTATGAAAAGGTCATGGAGCGTGCTCAAAAAGCCGCAATCGCATGGCGTGAAATTCCTGCACCAAAGCGTGGGGAAATTATCCGTCAAATAGGCCAGGTATTACGCGAACATAAAGATGCATTAGGTAGCCTTGTTTCTTTGGAAATGGGCAAGTCAAAGCAGGAGGGTGATGGCGAAGTGCAAGAGATGATTGACATCGCTGATTTTGCAGTGGGTCAATCTAGAATGCTTTATGGCAAGACCATGCATTCAGAGCGTCCTGAGCATCGCATGTACGAACAATGGCATCCGTACGGTATTGTTGGAGTAATCTCTGCATTTAACTTTCCTGTTGCAGTGTGGTCTTGGAATGCATTTATTGCTGCGATTTGTGGGAATATTACGTTGTGGAAACCTTCTGCAAAAACACCTCTTTGTGCTATTGCTGTTCATCATATCTGCAATAAAGTGTTGCAAAAAAACAATTGCCCTGAAATTTTTGGTTTAATTATTCCAGAATCTCATGATGTGGTTGAAGCAATGGTTAACGATACTCGCATACCGCTTGTTTCATTTACTGGTTCAACTGCAGTAGGGAAACAAGTTGCAGCGAATGTCGCAAAACGACTGGGCAAAACTATTTTAGAGTTAGGCGGCAACAATGCCATTATTCTTGATGAGTCAGCGGATTTAAATCTGGCAATTCCAGCGATTGTTTTTGGTGCTGTAGGGACAGCAGGGCAGCGTTGTACTTCCACTCGTCGCCTATTTGTTCATAAATCGATGTATAGCGAAGTCGTTAAACGTCTACAGCATGCTTATGAGCAAGTCACAATTGGTGACCCCCTTGATAGCAAAAATTTGATGGGTCCTTTAATTGACGATCAGGCCGTTAAACAATTTAAGCAAGCGATTACTCGAATTACTGCTGCAGGTGGTCAAATCGCTTTTGGCGGTGAAGCGCTTAATATCCATGGCTCTTTTGTGCAACCTACCTTAGTAACGGATGTTGAAAACCATTGGGATATTGTCCAAGAAGAAACCTTTGCGCCTATTCTTTATGTTATGCCGTACAGTAACATAAAAGAGGCAATCGCATTGCAAAATGCTGTTCCCCAAGGATTATCATCCGCGATGTTCACGCAAAATCTAAAGCATGCAGAACTCTATTTGAGTGCTTTAGGTAGTGATTGCGGGATAGCCAACATTAATATAGGAACTTCAGGTGCCGAAATTGGTGGGGCCTTTGGTGGTGAGAAAGAAACTGGTGGTGGCAGAGAGTCTGGTTCTGATTCCTGGAAAGCCTATATGCGTCGCCAGACAAATACCATTAACTGGGGGGATACATTGCCCTTAGCACAAGGTATTCGCTTTAATATTTAAATCAATGTTGCGTAGCAGTAAGATGTGTACTGTAGCGCAACGACAATTTGTTAAAAACCTTGATGCGGTTAGATTTAATCAAGGTACTACTGCGCCATGAAGGTGCTTCACTTTATAGAGGACAGGATCATGCAGGAACCTTTTTTCATTAAGAAAGTCGCGGTTCTCGGTGCCGGCGTTATGGGTGCACAAATTGCAGCCCACTGTGTGAATGCAGGAATTGAAACCTTATTATTTGATTTAGCTGCAAAGGAAGGTAATGGCAATGCTTTAATTGATAAGGCGATTGCTAATTTAGGAAAATTGAAACCTACTCCGTTAGCTATCCCTCAAACAGCAACATTACTGCAAGCCCGAAATTATCAAGACAATTTAAATGACTTAAGCTCTTGTGATTTGATTATCGAAGCAATTGCTGAGCGTTTGGATTGGAAAGAAGATTTATATCGCAAGATTGGACCCCATATAAGCAAGCATGCAATATTGGTAAGTAATACCTCAGGTTTAAGCATTAATACACTTTGTGATGTATTGCCTGCGGCACTTCGCGAGCGTTTCTGTGGAGTTCACTTCTTTAATCCGCCACGTTATATGCATCTTGCTGAGTTAATCCCGGCAAAAACAACGAATGCTAAATTGTTAGACCAACTTGAAACCTGGCTAACAAGTCGTCTAGGTAAAGGCGTTGTACGCGCAAAAGATACTCCTAATTTTATTGCAAATCGCATTGGTGTTTTCTCTTTGCTTGCGACATTGCATCATGCTGAAGCAATGAATCTTGGTTTAGATGAAGTGGATGCTTTAACTGGTGCGCTCTTGGGGCGGCCAAAATCTGCAACATTCAGAACAATGGACGTAGTGGGGCTGGATACTATGGCTCATGTGGTAAACACCATGAATGAGCAGTTGTCTGACGATCCCTGGCATGCTCACTTTAAACTACCCGACTGGTTAATGGCTTTAATCAAAGAAGGTCATCTAGGCCAGAAAACCGGACAGGGAATTTATCGTAAAAATGGAAAAGTGATTGAAGTGTTTGATCTTGGTTCGCGCGATTACCGCCCTGCTAAAGGTGAGGTTAGTGATAAACTAAAAGCAATCATGAAAACTCCGGATGCATCACAACGTATGCAACATTTAATTGCATCCGATGATAAACAGGCTAAATTTATAACGGCTTGCTATCGAGATTTATTCCACTATTGTGCTTATCATTTAGAAGAAATTGCTCATAGTGTTCGTGATGTCGATTTGGCTATCCGTTGGGGATTTGGTTGGCAACAAGGACCTTTCGAAACATGGCAAACTGCGGGTTTAGCGGTAATGATGGAAATCATCGAAAAAGCCAAAGCTGCAAATGAAACACTAAGCCAGGCTAAGTTGCCAGAGTGGCTTAAGAAAATTGCCGAATTTTACAAAGAGGACGGTGCTTATTCCCCTCAACAGGGTAACTATGTGCCACGTAGCCAACTTCCAGTCTATCAGCGTCAATTTTTCCCTGATCGAGTTTTAAAGGAAAAAAGCTTATATGCGCCGACTTTATTTGAAAATGATGGTGTGCATTTATGGCTACTTAAAGACGATGTGGCTGTACTTAATTTTAAAAGCAAGGCTAATACAATTGGCCAGGCTGTTCTCGATGGTATGGAGCAAGCACTCGATAAAGCAGAACAAGAGTGCCAAGGTCTTATCATTTACCAGGCAGATGCAAGTAATTTTAGCTCCGGAGCAGATTTAAGAGGTGTTGCTTCACTTATTCAAGCGAATAAGATGGATGCGTTGGAAGCGATGATAAGTCAATTCCAGCATGTAGCTATGCGCTTAAAATACTCACTGATTCCTACAATCGCAGCATTACGCGGTCGCGCTTTGGGTGGCGGCTGTGAACTAATGATGCATTGTGGTGCTGTCGTTGCAGCTTTTGAATCTTATCCAGGACTTGTTGAAGCCGGGGTAGGTCTTATTCCTGCAGGTGGTGGTTGTAAAGAAATGGCAATGCGAGCAGCCTGCAAAGCTCAAGAGGCAGATTTACTCGTATTTTTACAACCTTATTTTCAACAAATTGCGACCGCTTTCGTTGCTGGCAGTGCTACTGAAGCTCGACAAAAAGGTTATCTGCGTAATAAGGATCGATGGGTTATGCACTCTAACGAAGTCCTTTATGCAGCGCTCGCACAAGTGAAAGTAATGCAGGCTATGAATTATCAATCACCACTTAAAACTCGCTTTAAAGTAGCTGGGCGAGAAGGGCATGCGCGATTACAAGCAGGTCTTGTTAATTGGCTTGAAGGTGGATTTATTTCTCAACATGATTATTTCCTGGCTAATCAACTAGCTCATGTATTATGTGGAGGAGATGTCAATCAAGGAGAAATGGTTGATGAAGCCTGGTTATTGAACTTAGAGAAAAAAGCATTTATGACTTTGGCCGCAAACTCTCTAACACAAGCTCGCATAAGCCATTTATTAGAAACTGGCAAGCCGTTGCGCAATTAAGGAGGCTTCACAATGACAAATGTATATATAGTTGATGTATTGCGTACTCCCGTTGGAAAAGCACCAAGAGGTGTTTTTAAACATACGATGCCAGATGACTTATTGGCGCACACGATTCGAACATTAAAAAATCGTAATCAGTCCGTGGATTGGCAAGCGATTGGTGATGTTGTTATCGGTTGTGCGATGCCAGAAGCTGAGCAAGGGATGAATGTCGCTAGAATCGCTTCCTTATTAGCAGATATGCCTCAGAGTGTACCTGCAATGACCATTAACCGCTTTTGCTCTTCTGGGGTTCAAAGTATTGTTACCGCGGCATCTTCAATTAGCAATGGCGATATTTCTCTTGCTTTAGCAGGAGGGGTTGAAAGCATGTCGATGGTTCCCTTAGGTGGCAATAAATATACTGCAAATCCTGCCATCTTTAACAATGAGGATGTGGCTATAGCTTATGGGATGGGTATAACTGCAGAAAATGTGGCCAAGCAATGGAACGTCACGCGCGAACAACAGGATGAATTCGCAGCGGAAAGTCATCGTCGAGCAGTAGCAGCCCAACAGCGAGGTGATTTTAAAGATGAAATAACACCTATGGAAATTACTGTTCGTCATGCAGATTTATCGACTTCGGAAGTCATATCCAAGAAAAAATTAATTAGTGACGATGAGGGTCCTCGCGCAGATACCTCCTATGAGGTTATTTCTCGTTTGAAGCCAGTATTCGCAGTAAAAGGAACAGTGACTGCGGGTAACAGCTCACAAACAAGCGATGGAGCAGGTATTGCGTTATTGGCTAATGAAGAAGCACTGAAGAAATATGATCTACAACCTATAGGCCGTTTACGTGGTTATGCTGTAGCCGGCGTTGCTCCTGAAGTAATGGGAATAGGGCCAATTAGTGCAGTGCCTCTAGCTCTAAAAAGGGCGGGGTTAACTTTGGATCAAATGGATTGGATTGAGCTTAATGAAGCGTTTGCTGCTCAAGCCTTGGCTGTCATGAAAACTCTAGAACTGCCACGCGATAAGGTTAATCCTCTGGGTGGTGCTATTGCATTAGGTCATCCATTAGGAGCTACCGGAACTATTCGTACTGCTACCTTGCTACATGGCCTACGCCGTACAAAAGGAAAATATGGTATGGTGACAATGTGTATTGGAACCGGTATGGGTGCTGCCGCTATATTTGAAGCCATTTAATCTATACTTATCTTGGACGACATCTGGGAGTGACCAGATGTCGTTAAATCTTTATGGTCTGTCATTGATAAGGAAGCAGTCATGGATGCAATGCTGCTAGAAAAAACTGGCACACTTCTAAAGTCAACCAAAGTAAATCGCCCTAAACCTGGGGCAGAAGAAGTTCTTATTAAAGTTAAAGCTTGTGGCATTTGTCGTACTGATCTTCATGTCGTCGATGGAGAACTACGCCATCCCCAACTTCCTATTATTCCTGGCCACCAAATTGTTGGTGTGATCGAGGAACTAGGCAGCAAAGTGAAACAATTTACTATAGGTCAGCGTGTGGGTGTTCCTTGGCTTGGCAATAGCTGCGGACAGTGTGAGTTTTGTACAACTGGACGGGAAAATTTATGCGATCAAGCGCAATTCACTGGTTATCAAATTAATGGTGGATTTGCGGAATATTGCGTTGCTAATGGTCATTTTTGTTTCCCGATCCCGGAGGGGTATTCCGATCATCAGGCAGCACCATTATTTTGTGCAGGTCTAATCGGTTATCGCGCTTTATTAAAGACAGGTACAGCAAACCATCTAGGAATATATGGCTTTGGAGCTGCGGCCCACATTTTAATTCAGGTTGCACGTTATCAAGGACGTAAAGTGTATGCATTTACAAGTCCCGGTGATAAAGAAGCTCGAGCTTTTGCCTATGAATTGGGTGCGACCTGGGCAGGGAGCTCAAATGAAAGAGCCCCTCATTTACTCGATGCCGCTATTATCTTTGCACCTATAGGTAATTTAATTCCTGTTGCTTTACGCGCGATTACAAAAGGAGGCATAGTTGTTTGTGCTGGTATTCATATGAGTGATATTCCAAGTTTCCCATATGAGATTCTTTGGGGGGAGAGAACATTATGCTCAGTGGCCAATTTAACCAGAAAAGATGGAGAGGAATTTCTTGCCTTAGCCCCCAAAATACCTGTTAAAACTGAGGTGCACACCTATCCTCTGGCGCAAACGAATCAGGCATTGGATGATTTACGTCATGGGCGATTTACTGGCGCGGCTGTGGTTGTCATGAATAATAATCAAGAGAGTGTTTAGGTAGATAGTCCGCGAAGATGAGCAACCACACAGGCTCCTAAATGATTTAAATAATATCCACCCTCCAGAGCAGATAATAATCGCCCCTTACAATGAGTATCAGCAATTGTCTTAATTTTTTGAGTAATCCATAAATAATCCTCTGTATTTAATAATAAGTTAGCCATGTCATCTTTATAATAAGCATCAAATCCAGCTGAAAAAAATATCATCTCTGGAGCAAATTGATTAATTTGCGGTAGCCAAAATTGCTCTACTTTTTTGCGAAACAAGTCACCATTGGCACCTGCAGGAAGAGGGACGTTAAGAATATGCTTACTTTGAGTTGTCGCACCACTAAATGGATAAAACGGATGCTGAAAGGTTGAACAATAAAGTACACGCTCATCCTTTCTAAATATATCCTCAGTACCATTGCCGTGGTGAACATCAAAATCAATAATTGCAATGCGCTTAAGATTAAACTGTTTTAAAGCATAGGCCACACCAACAGCGACATTATTAAATATGCAAAATCCCATCGCTTTATTGTGCTCAGCATGATGTCCAGGTGGGCGAATGTTGCAAAAAACCGCGTCTACGTCTTTATTCATTAGTAATTTAACGCCATAAACAACTGCTCCAGCAGCTCGTAATGCAGCTGTTAGGGAGTGTGGGTTTAACCAAACATCTGGGTCTACAGCGACCATTCCCTCAGAAGGAGAGATATTGAAAATGTAATCTATATAATCTTTATCATGTGCATTAAGCAGCTGTTCATACTCTACAAGAGGCGCTTGATAGTAAACGAGTTGATTGACTAAATCTGAGTGGGATACAGCATGCTCAATGACCTCGAGCCTTTGGGGTTGCTCCGGATGATACGCGCCCATAGTATGGAGCAGACAGTCATGGTGAGAGATAAATCCTATGGTCATTCTTATTCCTTTCTATTTTCTTCTATTTTAATTGTAGTTCTGAGACAAAAAACTGTTATTATTCACCGGCATTTTAAGAAGCACACAATTAGGATGGAGTGTTCAAATGTTTAGAAAAAGTTTATTTGTTATTGCAGCTCTTATTTCTTTAAGTACAACTAATTATGCGGCAGAAATTTGCAATCCGCTTAATCTTTTAATTAGTAAAACTCTTGAACCAACTCCGATTATTGATGATCTTCGTTATTTAACTGATCAAATTGGTGGCCGTCCTACTGGCTCCGTAGCAATGAATGAGGCTATGCAATGGAGTTTAAAGCGTTTTCAAGAAGCAGGATTTAATAATGCTCATCTTGAAAAGTATACTGCTCCAAAAAATTGGTTGGCAAATATAGAGACGGGTGAAATTACTGCGCCTCAAACCAATAAAACCTCGACTCATAATAAGTTACGCCTTGCTGCCATGCCATTTACGTTATCAACACCTCCAGAGGGTTTGGTGGCTCCAGTTTATGCAATAAGCAGTACTGATACTAAAGAAATTAAAGCGCATGCTAATGAAATCAAAGGCCATTGGTTGCTTGTACAAACATCTCCCATGCTCACTTTGGATGATATGTTTAAAGAATACCTTGATACATTGCCACTTTTTGCTGCCGCTAAAAAAGCGGGTGCGGTGGGCATTTTATGGCAATCAAACCGTTCTGGACGATTACTTTACCGACATAATGCCTCGCTTGATGGAAATTTAGCACCACTTCCTGCGGCGCTTATCGAGCGAGAGGGCGGAAAACGAATTGTTCAGTTAATTAACTCAGGTGAGGTGGTTACTTTTAAAGCTAAATTAGACAATGTGGTACAAGATAAACCGCAAAATTACAATGTTGTTGCAGAAATTAAAGGAAGTGAGAAACCTGAAGACGTGATTATTATTGGTGCTCATCTTGATAGCTGGGATCTTGGCCAGGGGGCTTTGGATAATGGCTGTAATGCAGTAATGATTATTGATATTGCAAGACAGATGAAAATACTTGAGCAAAAGGGAATAAAACCTAAAAGAACAATTCGTTTTATGCTCTATAGTGGGGAGGAACTAGGATTGTATGGTTCATGGTTTGACGTCAAAAATCATGCAAAACAGTTGGATGCAATCAAAGCGGTTGTCATTTATGACATTGGCACAGGAAGAACGACAGGATTTTCTCTAGGGGGACGTTCTGACATGGTCAATATTGTTAATCACGCATTAAAACCGATTGCAAACTTAGGCCCGTTTACTCAGACTACAGATGCCTTTATTGGCACGGATAATTTTGATTATCTTTTGCAAGGTATTCCAACCATCGTGGCTAATCAAGATGTGGTATCTTATTTGCCTTATTACCATGCCGAATCAGATACTTTTGATAAAGTTGACTCACGAGAATTAAAATTAAATGCAGTGATTGCCTCAGTACTTACCTGGAATTTGGCAAACACGGATGAAGCTTTTCCTGCAAGGCAAACCTTTGCTGAAGTCAGTCAACTTTTAGAGTCGACAGGTGTCAAAAAGCAAATGGAAATTTATGGAATTTGGGATAGTTTTATTAAAAGGGAGCGTAATTAGGCATTATGGATAAATAACTGGCTATCACATTTGCTTTGTTGCTTAGATCTTCTACGCTTTAAAATATGAGATCAATTTGGGAGTCGGTATGCGAAGTAAGCTTTTTATCGCAGCCTGCCTTTTTGCTAATTCAGTTTTCGCTGATGTGATAGTTGGTTTTTCTGCATATGAGAATGGTGATTACACCACTGCTTTTCCCCATTTAGTACAAGCTGCCAACGAGGGTAATGAGGAAGCTATGTATTTATTGGGGCGAATGTATCAATATGGCTTTGGTGTTATTAAAGATGATACGAAGGCTAAGGAATGGTATGAGAAATCCGCAGAAAAAAATAATGCGCTGGCTCAATTAAGTTTGGGGTTTCTCTATGACAATGGTAAAGGTGTAAGACAGGACTTTAAGCAAGCATTTTCCTGGTACATGAAAGCGGCCGAACAAGGAAATCCAATTGCTCAACGGAATGTGGGTTTAATGTATGCAGTAGGCGATGGTGTTGAAGCTAATGAAACAAAGGCATTTGATTGGTTTAAAAAATCAGCTGAACAAGGTTATGCTCGAGCCCAGGTTAATTTAGGTTATCAGTACATGATGGGACAAGGAGCTCCGAAAGATGTAGAAAAAGCCTTATTTTGGTATCAAAAAGCCGCTGAACAAGGAGATCCCAAAGGGCAGTATAGTCTTGGCCTTTTATACACAGGTAAATATGGGATAGCCCAAGATCAACAAGCTGCTGCCTATTGGTTTGCCAGTGCTGCCAATCAAGGGCATAAAAATGCTCAAGCTTATTTAGCCTATCAATACTTGAAAGGATTGGGTGTCAATCAGAATTCTGAAAAAGCAGCTTATTGGTTTCATGCTTCTGCAGAACAGGGTAATGCGCAAGCCCAGGCTGAATTAGGTCAATTATTACTAAGTGGTATGGGTATTGATAAAGATTACCAGCAAGCTGCTTACTGGTTTAGTAAGGCTGCCAATCAGGGTAATGCTATGGCTCAAGGTAAGTTAGGCTATTTATACCTGGCTGGACTGGGAGTTAATAAAGATCTTAGTAAAGCTTATGCCTGGTTAAAACTTGCCGCTGCCAACAAAAATGAGCAAGCGGCAAAAGAACTTTCACGTTTAGAGCCTGCACTATCTCAGCAAGAGAAGCTAATGGGCGATCAACTATTTCAGCGAATACAAAATAAAAAATAAACAATGCTGAATTACAACGTGTCAAATCCTGGATAATTTTTCCAAGCTAAATCTTCACGCGTATAATCAGTAACATTAGCGAGTGGGGGACCATTTTTTAACCAGCTTTCAAATTTCTCTAGCTGTTTTTGATTGCCGCAGGCAATAATCTCGACACGTCCGTCTGCTAAATTCCGTGCCCAGCCATTGATGCCTAATTTATCCGCCTGTTCTTTTGCAGAGGCTCGAAACCATACGCCTTGAACCTTCCCAGACACATAACAGTGCATGCATAATTGTGTATCCATAATTTCCTATATTCATTTTCTCAATCGAGAATCTATCTTAAGTCAAAATTCTAAATAAATACAAAGATAAAAAAATGAACCCTTTGGGAATAATGCAAACACTTAGTCTATAATTTAAAAAATCTCCAGATAGCTAAACCTATGTCAGAAATGAGTTACTCCAGTAATTTTTATTATTCTAGCAAGCGCTTAAAAACAACGTTTAGCTATAATCCAGTCGGGTATCCTGATATTAATAAATTAATTAAGGGAGAACCGTATTGGCGATTAACTCAATTTCTTGATGAACCTAAAAAGAAAACCTTATTAATTGCAGATTGGGCCTCTACAACATGGTCTCCTTCCAAAACAGCTGAAGTAACATCCAAGATAAGTGAATTATTAGAAAATGAATTTGAAATTTATATTTTGCAGGAAAATAATTTCGTTCCGTTAACAAAATATAATCTGTCCTTATTAAATAAAGTTAAAACGCATAGGATAACGCCCGGACAAGTTTTAGACAGGGCAATTGAGCAGAAAATCGGACAGGAGCAGACAGTTTATATTTTGGATGATTATCAAATAGACTGTTTACTAGACTCGAAAACTTTAGATAAACCTCGCCAACTTTCTAGCAAACAACTGGCTACTCTAAATGGGCATTTTCAGGAGGCAATACCATTACTATTTGAGGCTACTCCACCAATAGGACATTTTGAACATAATGAATATTCTCAGGCTGGAGTCCAGGCATTTCTTGAATTTCAAAAAAAATTTCCAGATGTAACAAGAAGTACTCATTACACCTCAGTTCAATTCATTAAAGAACAAGCCAGTGAGCTTGTAGAGGACGGCTATCTTGATTCTTATGGTTTAGTCTTTAAAAAATCTCAGCTCAAAAATATAGAAACTTTAAAGTTTAATAATAGTACTATCACTTCCGATGAATTGAATGAAATTCTCAGGAACACAAAATCTCTGAAATCCTTAGTACTTTTTGCTTGTCGCAACCTTGTGAATGGTTCACCTAAAATTCAGAGTTTTTCGGAGTTACAAGAGTTAGTACTACATCGATGTTCTATAACAACAGAGAATTTAGCAGCGTTGGTTAGCAATACACCAAAATTGCAAAGTTTAATTTTAAATTGTACTGGACTTAATGACACACCAGAAATTAATGTTGATTTCTCTAATCTAGAGAAAATAAGTTGTTCGGGAACAAATCTTAACTGTTTCTCATTAGATGAGTTATTTTCATCAAAGCAACTTAAGTCTATAAGTTTTTCTGCATGCAAACTTCCAACAGGTAACATTAAACACAGTGAGTTTAACTCCTTAATCGAACTTACTATTTCTAGAAATAACTTAAGCTCTAACAATATTCTGAAAATATTAGCAGGTGCCCCAAACTTGCAAGTTATGAGATTAGATAATCATACCAAATTTTCTGAACAGCTACTGGCACAATTACCGACCTATTATTTTCTGAAAGAGCTACATTTAAGTGATAGTGAGATCAGTGAGCAAGAGTTTGCAACTCTGATTGAAAAAGCACCTAATCTTAAAAGTTTAAAGCTGGATTTTTGTAAAAACATTATTTCCGATTTGCCCAAGTTGCGTTACGAGTCTCTTGAATCGCTCGAAATTGGAGGTGACAATTTTTCGTTACATAATTTACAGACATTAATCACGGGTACTTCTAAACTTAAGGATATATTTTTCTTTAGAGTCAACACAGACTGGGAGATACTTGCAGCGAGTTTCTCAACGATTGAATTCGTTAATTTGCAAGAGTGTAACATTACGTGTGATGGATTAAAAAAATTAATTAATGCTGCCCCTAATTTAAGAAACATCGATTTCACTGATTGTCCCGATTTGATTATAGACGACGAATTGAATGAGTTATTAAAAGAGCGACAATTAGCTCAATATGCGCCAAGGCCTCAAAAAAACAATGAATTTAAATCCTCAACATCAATCGCTTCCTACGATTCAGAGTCTACAAAGAATGCGCCAGAAAAATTAAATTCTACGACACCTGTTGATGCAGACACGAGTTTTGATAAACCTAAAGAATACCACGTTCAACGAATTTTTTTCCCTATTGATGAGAATGTTGAGCCTCCTAATGTGATGCATGATAGGTTTTCAGTATTTAATAAGGTTAATGTTAAAGAGGCAAGTTGCGACTTAAAGCATGCCTTTACCTTATCTAAAGTTGGCGATGCTGCATTAGTTCCCGTGATACTTAAGGCCTGTACTGACGATGTTTTTACCCTCGGGAAAACATTCAAAAAAACTGAGGGAACTAATTTATATTATGGTAAACAAGAATTAGCACTCAACCACGAATGGCAAGCGTTAGCGTCTCTGGCACCTAACGAAAGATTGACCCATTATCATGTTGATCCTCCTGTCGCAGGCATAGAAATTAAATATTCCTTAAGGGACAACCAGTATTATATCCGTTCTAAAACAGCTCAAAGTATCACCATTGATTTTTTATTGGAAGTTCCTCATCGAAAAATGGAGTTACCGCAAGAAATTAAGGAAATCATTAAAAAGTATAATCATTTTGGAGATGGAGAACTTGAGGTCGGTACAGATGAGCCTAATGGTTATGACTATCTACGTTATATTCAAGAACAGGAGAAGGGGGCTTGTCGCCATCGAACGATAGCGTTTAAAGATTGGATGGAAACATATTTTCCTGAGATGCCTGTCCGGATTGTTAATAATGGATGTCATAGTTTTGTCGAAGTGCAATATAATGATGAGTGGATTCTTTGTGACTTGGGAGGTTATCCGGCTGAATTGATTCTAGAGGGAGAAAATAGGCCACAAATAATTCCAGAAAAACCTTTCGCAAAATCACTGGAAACCTGGAATAAAACTCAAGAAAATTTTATCTCCGCTGGACATTACTGCCAACACCTAATTCAGAAAGATAATTTAAAAAAACGTTTAATAGAGTTACCTAATAATCAAGATGTTAATTCGTTACAATTAATATTACAAAGCTATTGCCACCATATCTCACGTCCTGTTTATTACATAGATTCCCCCAATGATTTAATTTGCTCCTCTGCATTCATTAAAAGAAAAGATAATCAGGGATTTCTTCATCAAGGCCCTGGCGGTGATCTGTATGACTTTTTGCAAAAACATCGGAACCAGTCAGATGCACCAGTGTTACTAGTTAATTATGCGAATTTTAATGCGGATGATATTGTTCGTTTTAATGGTCTACTAGATGATATGCGCCATGCTGATGGAACACCCTTACCAGAGTCGGCACAAATCATCGGTCTTATAAATCCGAATAAACCTCAGGCTTATCAGGGGGAGGATTTTTATTCGCGTTTTGATAAAATAGATGTTTGTCCGATAAACTCTACTTCGCTTAAAGAAGCTGAACCTGTATTAGCTATTCCGGAAAAATCACAAAGTCAAAGTACCTCGTTCCCTATTAACCTCTTCCATTCAGCTGATTGGGAAGAGCGACTTTTAGGGCGTTGGGTTTTGCATAAAGACACCTTTTCTTTTGAGGAGGGCGAATTAGTTTCTGCATTTGCTTCAGGCTTGCCAATCGAGTTGCAAAATGCACCTTGGCATGACCCTCGGTTTATTAATTTTTGGCTGAGCATGCAAATTCACCGTAAAATTGAAAGCAATGGTCGTACTCTTGATGTTCCCGCGAACTTACAGTTGCTAAAAAGTGAAGGTTATGACTGGAACAGGTTAGCTAAACTCATAGACTTTAAAATGGGTTGTAAGTCCAATGCAGTTGTTCTTAACTCAACTAGCCTTAGTGATTTCTTTAACCAATATGATTGTGATAATCAAAGTAATACTCTCGATCAAATACCTGGGATTTTGGAAAATCATTCTCAAAAAGTACTTGATGTTAACCTCACATCGCTGCTTGAAGAGGATGAATGGGCTATGCTTTTAACAGCCTGTGAAAAATACAGGGTAAAATTGGTTTGTCATACTCCTCTTGGGGTTAATCTTACCACGCCTTTTGCAGAGAAGTTACCAATCAATCGAATTCCCAGCAAAATCTGGCAAGGTGAAATGACATCAACTCTGATTATTTCCAGTAGTGATCCAGATACCACTGTGTCTAAGTTGATTAAAGAGGATAAGGACTGGCAAGTAATTGATGTTTCGGAATGCAGTAGTGCTGACTTGTTGGTGGCGATGCAAGGCAAATTAAACCCCAAGCTCATGAAATTTGAGTTTAATCGAAGTGAGAAAGCACTATTAACCGCATTGGCTTCAGAGCAAAAAGTCATTTTAAAAGGTAGTTTTTCTAAAGAACTTAGCGATTCCTTGGCGTCCCTTTTGCTGAAGCGTCAAACTGACAACGATGCCAAAGGGCAATTAATTCTTGTTAGCGACAATACTGATTCTTTCAGTTATGTTTCTCCTGTAAAACATGAAGTGACCCCAGATGAAAAATACGAGTGTTTACTTAAGTTATTTGCGAAGCAAGATCTCGATTGTTTAACTCAAGAGCGCTTAAGGAAGGAGTCGCTTAGTCAGCTTAAGGCTCGAGTATATTTCAATCAAAAAAATCCTGAATCATCAACCGATGATGCATGGAAGGGTATGTATAGCCTACCCATAGCTATTCGTTTTACAGACTTTGATGTGGTGCATAGTAAGAAAAAATCAGAGGAATTTATTGCTCAACGCTTGCAAGCAGTTCATCAAGTTTTTGAGTATAGCCCTTATGTTTTTTTGACAGGATTGACTGCAGTTGGCAAGTCAACGTTTGTCGAAAAATACTTGCAGGACAGTAGCAATACTCTCTATCAGGGTGAGTCGAAAATGAAAGCCTGGGCACAAGACAACTCCCCAGGCAGAAAAATTTTATTTATTGATGAAGCAAACGTTGAGAATCGTCAATGGAGTGAGTTTGAAGGACTATTTAATAATGCTCCTGGAATTTTAATTGATGGTGTTTATTATCCACTGACGAAAGATCATAAAGTTGTATTTGCCGGCAATCCCTTAAATTATGGTGGAGAGCGTCAACTCGCACCATTGTTTACACGTCATGGTAATGCTGTTCTTTTTCAACCAATGCCGCAAGAGTTTATTTATGAAGAAATAATAAGACCTATTTTTGCTAATACTAAACTCGAAAAAGAGACGTTAACCATTGCCACACCGTTACTGAATGTTTATCGATTTCTTTGCGAGCACTCTCACGAGGAAGTGCTGATTTCCCCTCGTGAAATTCAAATGATGGCGCTGCAAGTACTCTGTGCTTATGAGAAAGGGATTACTACAGAGGTAGATATACTTGCTTCCCATTATGCTTATCAATTAGGGAAAACACTTGTTCCTTTCAATTTAGAAAAAGAATTCGATAATAAGTTTAAACTGGGTACAGAGTTAAAACTTCCTCCCATCAAAACTATCGGCGCAAAAGATTATCATGTTACATCTTCTCGTTATGCTATTCATACTCAACTTGAAGAGTTGTTAGAATTACGCAGCTTGCGTCAAGCAACGATAAATCCAGTGCAAAAATATGGCGGAATTAATGGAATGATACTAGAGGGAGAGCCTGGTATTGGTAAAAGTGAAATGGTTATTTCAACTCTCGTTGCCAATGGTTACAAAGAGGCTTTTTTAAACTCAAATTTGGAAGAAAATCAGTCGGAATCGATCACTTCAGCGGGTAAAATTTTTTACCGGATGCCTGTTAGTATGCAGTATGAGGATAAAAAAAGATTGTTGTTAAAAGCGTTCCATGAAGGAGCCATTGTGATTGTTGATGAAATCAATAGTTCGCCTATGATGGAGCGTTTGCTTAATGATTTACTAATGGGCAAAACACCTGAAGGTAAACGCCCCAGCTTTCCAGGTTTTTTACTGATTGGCACTCAAAATCCAGCGACGATGGCAGGACGTCTATCTATGGGTAATGCACTTGCAAGAAGAGTGATAAGATTAGTTCTCCCACCTTATAAGCCTGAGGAAATGCAGGAAATTCTTGCGCAAAAAGGTCTTCAGCCTGACGTCGTCAGTGATATGGTTGATGCGTTTGATCATTGTTCAAGAAAGGCTAAAAAAAATCATTTAACGCCAGCGCCCACATTCAGAGATTTATTAAGAGTTGCAAAAAATTATTTAAAATCATTGTTAAAACCATCAATCGATAGGTCGGTTGCTCATGCAGCAGAAAGTAAAACAGTAAGGGAAGTCCCATTAACCGGCGTACAAACAAAATTTATGCGTTATGAAAAAGTGTGCGAATCTTTTGATACGAATATTGATAAAGCTGTGGCCTTGCTGAAGGACTATATTGGTTCATCAAGCGTTTTATACGGGACATGGAAACGACGACCTTATCATAAAGAAATTGCTAGGGTAATTAAGCAAGTTGGTATCGATAAGGAAATAAAAACGGTAACAGAGTTACTTCTAGAATTAAAGAAAATTGAGGTGGCAGAGAATGCGCCTCTTAAACATCGTATTCAATTTATGCAAGAGTATCTTGAGTCATCTTTACAACAAAAAACCAGGACACCGTTAGTAGAATCAGACGTGGAACCTATAGTAATCAAGACCATAAATTGATACATTAGTAGTCAGTCAAGTATAATACTATCCCTTTTAAGTTAAATAACCGTTATGAAATACTTTGCATTTCTTTTATTTCTAGCAAGTAATTTAATTCATGCACAGACTATTACTGTTAAATTGGGCGACAATACGAAGGTTAATATCCTTAAACAGTCAGGTCGTGGAAAAACGTTCGTCCATTTACATGAAAATGAAGTTACCGCTTTACAAGCAGCTAAGCTGTATGTGAAACGCAAGGGTGGTACCTTAATTACATTAAAACACTCTGGCAATCGTAATATTGTTTTTTTCTTACATGGCGTTCGATATGAATTTGATCCTAACCGTATTTTTACCAATAAAGGGATTACAAAAACGCTAAAGCAGTTTGGCCCCTATACGTCAGAAGCGCATCATGAAGTAAGAAAGCTCGCAAGAAAAATTATATGCTCGATTCCTCCAGGAAAAGTTATTGCAGTTCATAATAATCGCGGATATTCCATTAAAGAATATTTCCCTCGCCATGCTCTGGCAGGGGATGCAAAAGCGCTAAATTATATCCCTAAATCTAGTTACCGTAATTTTTACTTTGTAACTCAGCGTCATGATTTTAGTCGATTAAAAGGATTGCAATTTAATGTCGCCTTACAGGCAAATCATGCGACAGACGACGGCTCGTTATCGTATTACCTGGGTAACAAAGTTTATATTAACATTGAAGCGGCTTATGGAGCATTGAAAGAACAATTAGAAATGCTCAATGATGCCTAGTGGAATTTCAGAGTGTACGGAGTGCTTCATTAAGTTTGGTGTGCTTATACGTACCTCCTCGGTGAAAAGTTCATCATAAGAGGTTAGGTCGTTGATCCAAAAAATTGTTTCTGATTTTTAATAATCTTTTGACCAAGCCCAATCGCAGATCCATGAACCCGACAACATGTACTACGTGCCTCGGCTTGTCCGAGGCATCCAGGGAATGTTCAAAATTACAATCCATTTTAATAGATCTCTAAGAAAGAATTATAAGTTCCAACTTTTAAAATACGAATGCTTCTCTATAAAAAATTGTGCTTGATTCAGCTGGATGCCTCGGACAAGCCGAGGCACGTAGGAGATGCTAAAGACACGAAGGTGAATGCTAAGCTCGTAGGTGAATGCTAAGCTCGTAGGTGAATGCTAAGCTCGTAGGTGATGTTGAAAATTCCCAGCTAGGGCAGGTAGTCATTGCGAGCAATGCGAAGCAATTCATGGGTATGGTGAATCGTGCCTCATTCTAAGCATAAGGATATTCAAGGTGAATTCAAACTCTCTCTGAGTACACTGACTGTAATATTACCTTTTTTATCCTTATTACGTTTAAATAAGGTATAAACTGTTAAGTTCAATTCCTGGCCTGAAACAAACGCCACACTAAGAAAATATTGACTCTCGATGCTCACTTGCTCGCTGCGGATATTTAATTTTTGCAATAGCGGGCCGAGCTCTTTGACATCCTGAAATCCTTTATCTCCACGTGCCTCAAGTAATTCATTTATTTGAGATGGCTTTAATCCATTACCAAGACTGGCCAGAATCTCTTTAGGAGCGGTGTTGATATTAATAGGTGTTACTTCAGGAAGGACCGTGAGAAAATTCGCCAGAGCTATATAAAGCTGTGCATTAACATCTTTAATTAAACGAAACTCTGAGAGATGTTGCAGCAATTGCTGGCCTGGATAGTAGGGAGGTTTTTGATGTAAGTAGTAATTTAGAAATTCATCTTGACCGCGTCCAGGTTGATAAGGGTTAATCCAGTTGTTTATGGCTAAAACCAATTGTTCTCGTTGCGAGGAATTAAGTTTGGTAGGGAATTTGGTGAGTAATTTTAAAAAAGTGGCAGCATATTTTTTATCTGACAGATTATTCAGATTAAAGCGTGACTGTAGATCATAAAGGCCACCATTCACTATTAATTCAGGATAGATAGTTTGCAGTTTTTTAGGAAAATCCAGAATTTTTCCGGAACTATCGCTTACTGTATGATTTTTTTTCTCTTTTAGCTGACTTAATGACCAAAAAGAAACAGCCTGTGATGCTAAATAGAGTTTATCACTCAGGATACCTAGGCGCGTTCGATAAATATCCAATTGCAACCGCGTACTCATAGCTGTTGCGGCGATAGCTACCATGGTCATAATAAATAGAGCAGAGATGAGAGCGCTTCCTGCCTGGTTTAGTTTATTGTTCCACATATAAAGCCTCTGGAATGATAAAAAGTAAACTCATTTTGTCCCAGTCTTTTAATGTCAAATTGAATTGAATCGCTTTTGGTAAAGGTTCAGCTTTTTGATTTTGCTGAATAGCATTTTCTCGCCACTCAGGTAAAACTTGTAAATTATGATTTAAATAGGAGAAGCGACATGCAATGAGGTTATCTAATAAAATTCTATCTTCGTAATGATCCCGATTGGTAGAGTCTAGCGTTGGCCAAATACGGCGCAATAGTTGATTGTCATGGCATAAATAGGCAATACGTTGCAAATTGCTGCGTTTTTCTTGACTGTGAGGATTTTCAAAACCAAGTCTCGTTAATTCAAAGTACTGTGGTTGGCCAACAAAAGCTGGAAATAAATGCATTTCATTACCATAGACAGCACGAGGAATGGCTTGTGATATATCTCTCTCAATGATGAGTAGGGCAAGTTGCACCATATTAAGGCGATTGGCTTGCTGATTAACTCGTGCTCGTGTGTTGAAAGCGTAATACATCATCGATGAGGTGGCCGTTGCTAAAATTGCAAACACTGTGAGGGCGATTAAAATTTCGATTAATGTAAAACCTGCTTTTTTATTCATTATGGTACCGGAAGGCTATCAATGGGTTAGTAAATGGGCCTGCCTGATTTTTACTGACGGTTATAATAATTTGTTGGACTGATTTTATTGGCGTTGGGTTCGCTTTAACACGCCAAAACCATCGCTGTCCTAGCATCGTAGTAGATTGGGTTATTTCCTGGCTGGTTGATGGGGTTAATAAACCCAATTGCACCATAGAAACGCCCTGCATCGCAATCCAATGACTAATTGTTTTTTCCTGGATGCGTTGTGTGTTTGCTACATTTTGTGCCGTAGCCTTAAGAAGAGCAGTTAAAGCGATAGCAATAACAGCTAAAGCAAGCAGAACTTCTATTAATGTAAAACCAGCATTATTCGACGACGGCAATATTTTCATGATGAGCTGGGTAATACTAAGCTGATTTGCCCATTATAGTTACCAACTAAAGTAGCTAATTTAGGTTTCTGTGAGGTGCCAAAATTTAAGATAAAAGGGGTCATGTCACCTGAAGCATTGACAACAATGTCCGGATTTTTATTGCTTATTTTTGCTCCTGTTTTTTGTAAATTAACAACAAAATTACTTGGGAAATACTGGGTGTGAAAAACAGTTTTTTCCGGCATGGGTTTCCAGGTACCTTGTTCAAAACGGAATGTTTGGTAGCGATCTTGAGTAATAGTAATACCTAGAGGTTTCATCTCAACAATAGCTCGGTGTTGCAGAAGCTTGATATAGCTAGAAAATTGTTCTGCTGTGGTGACGACACGTCTTGAAGCACCAAAATCACCAAAAGCGAGTAATGCAAAACCAACGGTGATGCCAATAATAATCAGCACCACCAGAATTTCAATGAGGGTAAAACCCTTAGCGCGCATTCCAATTACCTATTTCTGCATTAATGCCAGTTCCACCTGGTTGGCCATCTGCACCTAGGGTAAATACATCAACTTCACCGTGTTCGCCAGGATTTAAATATAAATAATCACGTCCCCAGGGATCTTTCGGTAATGATTGCAAATATTGTTTCCAATCTCTTGGGATAGGATTCGTAGTGGGTTTTTCAACTAAAGAAACTAAGCCTTGATCAGTGCTTGGATAACTACCATTGTCTAATTTATAAAGATCAAGAGCATTCTGAATTGCTAAAACGTCTTGTTTGGCTTTCACAACACGAGCTTCATCGGGCCGGCTTATGATCTTGGGAACAACAATGGACGCAAGAATACCTAAAATAACAACGACCACCATAATTTCAATCAATGAAAAGCCACTTTGTTTACTCATTAAAAACTCCTACTAAATTAAATGATTTGAATTACCTAAGCTACTAATTGCTCCATAGAAAAGATAGGTAGTAATGTTGCAAGAACAATAAAAAGTACAACCGCGCCCATTAATAAAATCACTAAAGGTTCCAGCAAGGTAAGGGCTGTATCTATTAATCGTTTGACTTCGCTATCCATATGAGAGGCGGCTCGCTCCATCATTACTGCAATTTGTCCGCTTTTTTCCCCACTGGCGATTAAATGAGTTGCCATTGGACTTAGAAAGCCAGTTTCTTTAAGTGCCTGATTAATCGCTGTTCCTTCTCGTACTCGTACAGTCGCTTGATCAAAAGCATTATGCATCACAAGATTGGTCAGAAGACTTGCAGATACACGCATTGTTTCAAGCACACTGACTCCAGCGGCAAACAAAATTCCAAAGGTATGAATATAGCGTGCTACATTCACTGACCTCACTAAATAAGACGTTACAGGTAACCTTAATAAAAGCCTGTGCCACGCAGTGCGAATATTAACATTTGAGAGACTCTTCTTGAAAGCGGTTAAGAGCAAAATGAACAATAATAGAACTATTAATCCGTATGATTTTATAAATCCGCTAATAGAAATGAGAACATGGGTCATTGCAGGCAACGATTGGCCACTGCTGGTGAAGACTTCAATAATTTTGGGGACGACAAAAGCTAACAAGAAACTAATAATTGTCGTAGAGACAATAATCATTAGGGAAGGATAAATAAGTGCCTGTTGAATTTTTTGCTTTGTCTCTTGTTGATTTTCAGTATAGTCGGCAAGTTTTTCCAGGACCAAATCTAAACGTCCCGTTTGTTCTCCTGCACCAACCGTTGCGCGATATAATTCAGGAAAAGCATTCGGAAACTCGCCCATCGCTTGGGCTAAGGCGTAGCCTTCCACAACCTTGGCACGAACGCCTATAATTAATTCACGTACTTTATCTTTTTCGGTTTGCTCACTTACACCCCGTAAGGATTCTTCCACAGGAATACCTGCTGCGAGTAAAGTAGCCAATTGTCGAGTTAGAAGCGCTAAATCTTGCGATGACAACTTATCTTTTCGACGAGCTTGCTGCTGTTTTGCTAAAGTGCGAATTTGGGTAGGAATCATACCTCGATCACGCAATAACTGGCGTGCGTGGCGCTCAGAGTCTGCCTCTATAACGCCTTTTGTGGTATTTCCTGTTTTGCTTAGCGCTTGATAATGATAGGCGCCCATAGATGTTCATATTTGGTTGAAATAAACCAGTTTAATCTATTGGGTTTAGTAAGTCACTTAAGGTAGACTAGCTGTGGCCAATCTTGGAGAGAAAAATGAGTAAAGATAGAGTATTTGAGGCAATAAAAAAACATGATGCTAAATTTATTGACTTTCGATTTACTGATACTCGAGGGAAGGAGCAACATATAACAGTTCCAGTATCAGCAATTGATGATGACTTAATTGAAAATGGTAAAATGATTGATGGTTCATCAATTAAAGGTTGGCAGAAAATTCATCAGTCAGATTTGGCACTTATCCCTGATCTAGATACCATACTCCCCGATCCATTTTATCAAGATAGCACGTTGATTATTCGCTGCAATGTTGTGGATCCACAAACCATGTTAGGGTATGACAGAGACCCACGCTCCATCGCAAAGCGTGCGGAAGTTTATCTGCAATCCACTGGAATTGCTGACAACGCATTCTTTGGTCCTGAACCTGAATTTTTCTTATTCGATAGCGTACGCTGGGGCACAAATATTCGTGGTGCTTTTTATGAAATTGATTCTGATGAAGGTCAATGGAACTCAGAGAAAGTTTTTGAAGGTGGGAATATTGGTCACCGACCAAGTGTTAAGGGCGGTTATTTCCCCGTACCACCCGTTGATTCGTCTCAAGATGTTCGTTCCGCAATTTGTTTGACACTTGAACAATTAGGATTAGTTGTTGAAGCACACCACCATGAAGTTGCAACTGCGAACCAGTGTGAAGTGGCAACTCGTTTTAACACGCTAATGAAAAAAGCAGACGAGATGCAACTCTTAAAGTATGTCATTCATAATGTTGCTCATAATTACGGAAAAACAGCGACATTTATGCCGAAACCTTTAGTTGGCGACAACGGGAACGGCATGCATTGTCATCAGTCTTTAATGAAAGATGGTGTTAATTTATTCGCTGGTGATCAATATGCAGGTTTATCGGAAACAGCGCTTTATTATATTGGTGGTATTATAAAGCACGCCCGTGCCTTGAATGCTTTAACTAACCCGGCTACAAATAGCTATAAGCGTTTGGTACCTGGTTTTGAAGCACCAGTGCTTTTAGCGTATTCAGCTCGTAACCGTTCCGCGGCGATTCGGATTCCTCATGTTAGTAGTCCAAAGGCTCGTCGTATCGAAGTCCGTTTCCCTGATCCAATGGCAAATCCTTACCTTGCTTTTGCAGCCATGATGATGGCAGGACTGGATGGTATTCAAAAGAAAATCCACCCAGGACAGCCCATGGATAAAGATTTGTATGATCTACCTCCGGAAGAATTAATTGATGTACCGACAGTATGTAATTCTCTGGAGCAGGCGGTGTATCATCTGCAGCAAGATCAAGACTTTTTATTACAAGGTGATGTATTTACCAAAGACTTTATCAAGAGCTATATTGAGCTGCGCGAAGCAGAAATCTCAATGATGAGAAGTATGGTGCATCCTCTTGAGTTTGAATGGTATTACAGTCTCTAACATTCCTCAAAAAATAGTTGTTAATTACTTCTTGTTCTTGGTTGTTAGTTTCTGACTATTGATGTAGACAAGACTAGCAACCAGACATCTTTTCTAATTTGTCGCCCTTGAAATTACGAGTAAAACCCACATATAGCAGTCTAACTGTTTTATTTTATTGTATAAAATTTGGAGATTCATAAATGGTGAGTAAGCAGCAAACAATGGGCTTTCAAACTGAAGTAAAGCAAATGTTGCATTTGGTAGTTCATTCTCTATATTCCAACAAAGAGATATTCCTGCGTGAATTAGTTTCCAACGCTTCTGATGCTTTAGACAAATTACGCTTTCTTGCTCTTTCGGATTCCTCGCTCTACGAAGGAGACTCTGATTTACGCATTGTCATCGACTTCAATGAAAAAAATAGAACACTGAGTATTAAAGATAATGGCATTGGTTTAAATTGGGATGAGGCAGTCGAGAATTTAGGTACGATTGCAAAATCTGGAACAAAAGAATTTATGAGCCATTTGACTGGTGAAGGTGCTAAGGATGCTCATTTAATTGGTCAATTTGGAGTAGGTTTTTATTCCGCATTTATTGTGGCAGACAAAGTCACAGTGAAAAGCCGAAAGGCAGGTCTTAAACCTGAAGAGGGTATTGTCTGGCAATCTAACGGCGAAGGCGAATTTACCATTGGTCATGAAAAGAAAGCTGAACGTGGTACTGAAGTCATTCTGCATTTGAAAAAAGATCAGGATGAATTTTTAAGCGATTGGCGTCTGCGTAACGTGATTACAAAGTACTCGGATCATATTTGTTGGCCTATCATCATGAAAAAAAGAGATGATGAGAATAAAGAAACCAACGAAGTTGAAACAGTCAATAAAGCGACAGCACTTTGGACATTGCAAAAATCTGAAATTAGTGATGAAGATTATAAGACGCTCTATAAGCATATCTCTCATGATTTTCAAGATCCTTTGACATGGTCGCATAACCATGTAGAAGGGAAGCAGGATTACATTAGTCTACTGTATATTCCAACCCAAGCACCGTTTGATTTGTGGCAACAAGAGATGAAGCACGGTTTAAAACTCTATGTAAAACGTGTTTTTATCATGGATGATGCTGCACAATTTTTACCAAGATATTTACGTTTCGTTCGGGGTATTATTGATGCAAGTGATTTGCCGTTAAATGTGTCACGCGAGATCTTGCAAGAAAACAAGCAGGTGGAAGCGATTAGAGCGGCTAGTACCAAACGTGTACTCTCTATGTTAGAGAAACTGAGCAATCAGGATCCTGAAGTTTATCAAAAATTCTGGAATGAATTTGGTTTGGTACTTAAAGAAGGTCCAATAGAAGATTATAGCAACCGTGAAGCTGTTGCGAAATTGTTGCGCTTTGCTACCACCAAAAGTGATTCTGAGAAACAAAATGTATCATTAACTGATTACATTTCACGCATGAAAGAAGGGCAAGATAAAATCTATTATTTAACAGCGTCTAGTTATAATGCTGCTAAACATAGCCCACATCTTGAAATATTTAAGAAAAAAGACATTGAGGTTTTACTATTAAGTGATCGAATTGATGAATGGTTAGTGGGTTATATGAATGAGTTTGATGGTAAGAAATTACAATCAATCAGTAAGGGTAAAATTGACTTGGATGTTGCTGATGCACCGGAGATTAAGGAGCAAGAAGAATCTCTAGCACCTATGCTCAAACAAATCAAAGATGTTTTGGGTGATAGAGTCAAAGAGGTTCAGTTAACAAATCGCTTAACCGATTCGCCTGCGTGTATTGTGGCAGATGAACATGACATGGGATTGGAAATGCAGCGTATATTGCAGGCTGCGGGACAGCAAGTAGGGCCAACCAAGCCGATTTTTGAAATCAATCCACAACACGCTCTAATTAAACGTCTACATGGCATCACTGATGACAGCCGTTTTGCAGAATGGGTGGTTATGTTATTCGAACAAGCAGTTCTTGCAGAGGGTGGACAATTAGATAACCCTGCTGATTTCGTAAGCCGGGTGAATAAACTGCTGCTTGACGCTTAATTACACGACTCGTTACTCGTCATTGTGAAATGCAGTGAAGCAATCCACATTATCACTATCTACGTGCCTCGGCTTGTCCGAGGCATCTAGAATATGCTGAGACCACGTAATTTTTCATACAAATTTCCCAATAATATTTCTTATTTTTATTTAATAAGGATTGAACATCCAAGCCCAGGCATGTAGGAGTGAGAGTTTTAACCCTATGGTTTACCTACCAGAGTTGTTACGGGTTACTGAACAATGGTTCATTAGGCGCATCTAGCCTTTATTACGGAAGTAAATTTAAACTCGTCATTGTGAACGAAGTACAGCAATCTACAACTCCTCGTATTCATCCATAAATAATGAAAGCCAGTTGCAAAATGTAAATTTTATTCATAAGGTTAAGTCAGCAGTTTATAATTTTGACAAGGCAGTTTGAGTATAAATGTGAATTGAGCCAAAGGAGTTGGTTATGACAGTGTCTAATTTTGATCAAAATAAAGCAGAAAAATTTGCTGAGCATTTGCTAGTAATGATGAGTCACGCAGCTTTAGCATTAATGTTATCGATTGGTCATAGAACCAGGTTATTCGATACTATGAGCAAAATGTCTTTTTCAACGAGTGCAGAAATTGCAAAAAAGGCAAATCTACAGGAACGTTATGTTCGCGAGTGGTTAAATGCCTTAGTTGCTGGGGGCATTGTTAGTTATAGTGCCGAGAATAAAAGTTATAGTTTACCCGCAGAGCATGCTGCTTTTTTAACAAGAGAAGCCTCTCCAAATAATTTTGCTGTCATGGCTCAATTTATCCCCATATTGGCTTATGTTGAAGATTCCCTGGTGCAAGCATTTTCTCAGGGGGGAGGAGTACCTTATGAAGCATACCCTCGCTTTCACGAAGTTATGGCAGAAGAGAGTAAGCAAACAATTTTATCGAATCTTCTAGAAAAAACTCTTCCTTTAGTCGTTGGAATACAACAAAAATTGCAACAAGGCATTCAAGTGTTAGATATTGGTTGTGGCTATGCTGAAGCGTTAACGCTTATGGCAAAAACTTACCCCAAGAGTCAATTCACTGGCTATGATTTATGTGATGAAACAATAAGACATGCACAAAAAACTGCTAAAGAAAATGCATTAACCAATATTCATTTTGAACAGAAAGATTTATCGGATTGGCATGAGCGAGAACGATATGACTTGATTACAGGATTTGATGTAATTCATGATCAAGCTCAGCCTGCCAAAGTTTTAAAGGGTGTCTATAATGCGTTGAAGGCTGATGGCGTTTTTCTTATGCAGGATATTAGAACATCCAGTTTGGTAGAAAAAAATATAGGTAGTCCAACAGCGCCTTTTATTTATACGATATCGTGCATGCATTGCATGACTGTTTCCCTCTCCCAAGATGGGGCTGGGTTAGGAGCCGCTTGGGGTGAAGAGTTAGCCGAACAAATGTTGATGGAAGCAGGTTTTCTAAATGTAAAAAAACATTATTTAGAGCATGACATTCTGAATACTTATTACCTGGTAAGAAAATAGGGTGGAGTTATAAGTAGGCTGAGATGTGTGTGAAAAATCATGTGAAAGCGGAACAATCCCGAAGTTAATTTTACCCCAATAATGTAAGCCGCTTTCACTAATAATATCCTTTGCTTTGAAACGCTAACCGCGTTACCAAGCAAATAAGATTTGCATAGTTTCTTTTTTTAACAGAAATGAATCAAATATAGATTTTATAATTACTCGTCCGTTAAACGGAAATACTTTGTACCAAAGTAACGTTGTAATTTTTTCCTGATAGTGCCGCGGCTGATTCCAAGCATTCTTGCTGCTTGCAGTTGGTTTCCACGTCGTTTTTCCATAACAGCTTGTAAAAGAGGTGGCTCAACTTCTGAAAGAATCATGTCATAGAGATCATCAATAGGTTTATTTTTATTCTCAGCAAGAAAACGGGTTACTAAGCTATAAACTAGATCTTGGAGACCTTGATCTTGTTTCACGCTTTGAGAAGAGGCTTGTGTTTCAATGACATTCATCATAACTTCCTTATTCTGGTTAAATCATTCTATCCAAATACTTTCATTATCATATGAAAGCTAAATTTATTGTACATGAAGGTTAATTGATAATCTAGAAGTTACAAAAAAAAGGGCGCATTTATCAAATAAGATTACGATGAGTTTACGCTAAGACACAATAGCTAATTCTTGTTTAACTAAATCAGTTAAGCTGCAATCAGCCTCTTGATGAGAAAGAGAAAGTTTCAGCTGTTTAAGACGTCTAGACATCCGCTGAATGACATCATTGTCAGTAAGTAATTCAGTAACTATTCGACTTAATTCCTTGGCATTACAATCGTATTGTAATAGTTCGGGGACCACCATTTCGTTTTTTAACAAATTGCAAAGACCTAGGTATTTAACTTTTATAACCTGCATTGCTGCAATGTAGCTGATTAAAGAGCTTTTATAAATAATGCACATAGGTTTTTCAAGCAATGCACACTCTAAAGACGCTGTACCAGATGCCACAACAACGCAATCACTACAGGCGGCTACCTCCGTCGCTCTACCCTTGATAAAAGAAATAGTTACTTGGCTTTTCGCGAAATAAGATTGTATAAGTTCTGGCTTTAAACTTTGAGCAATAGGAATGACAAAATGCAGATCAGTATTTTGTTGGCTAAGCATTTCTGCAGTTTGTACTAATATTGGCATATGTTTTTCTATTTCATTTCTTCGACTACCCGGCAGCATAGCAATAATGCGCTTATTTGTGGGTAAATTTAAATGAATACGGGCGTTTTCCTGATTGTCACAACATTGAATTTTGTCAACTAAAGGATGACCTACAAAAGAAACAGGAACATCTGCTTTTTGATAAATTTCTTTTTCAAAAGGTAGAATGACTGCCATTCTGTCAATGTTTGCGCGAATAGTTTCAATGCGATTTGCTTTCCAGGCCCAGATCTGGGGACTAATATAGTACAAAATTCGTATACCTAATTCTTGTTTGGCAAATTTCGCCAAACGCAAATTAAAGCCCGGATAGTCCACTAAAATTAACAAATCAGGCTTGGTGGTTTTAAGATGCAGTTTGATGGCATTAAATGCCTTTTTGATAACTTTTAAATGACGAATAACTTCAGATAAACCCGTTACGCCAAATCGAGCCAGGTCACTGATTAAACGAACACCTGCTTCCTGCATATGGCGACCACCGATACCACTAATTTGTAGATCTGGTTGCCATGCTTTAAGCTGATGGACCAGATTCGCAGCATGCATATCACCAGATTCTTCACCGGCAATGATAACAATCCGTTTAGATGAAGGCATTTCTAAGACTTAAATTTTTGTCAATTAGTGCTGTAATTTTTGCAGCAACTTCCAGGGCATCGCGCCCTTCTTCGCCTGTAACTAGTGGCGTTGTATCGTTTTCAATGCATAATAGAAATGCTTTGATTTCCTCCATCAATGCATCTCCTTTCTCAAATACAGACTGATGCCTTGTAATTTCTGGAATCCCAGGGAACATTTCACCGTCACCTTTTTGAAACACAGCAAATTGTTTATTGTGGTAATCAATTGAAATATAAGAATTGGGTTGAAAAATTCTCATGGATCGTTCCGTCTTAAAACTAATCCGACTTGCTGTGACATTAGCAACACAGTGATTTTCAAATGTAAGTCTGGCATTAGCGATATCAATTGATTTTGATAATATAGGGGCGCCTTGGGCATCAATATGGATAATAGGGCTTTTCACAATGGCCTGAATCAAATCGATGTCGTGAATCATCAAATCGAGGATTACATTGACATCAGTCCCACGAGGATTAAAAGGGGCAAGCCGTTGAGATTCAATAAACAAGGGATGTTCGAGATGATCATCCAATGCTAGACGTGCTGCATTGAAGCGCTCCAGGTGTCCAACTTGTAACTTAGCCTGATGCTTTTTTGCTAAAGCGATTAATTCATTAGCCTGCGCAACAGTTTCCGTGATGGGCTTTTCAATTAAAACATGAATACCTTGAGTCAGAAGCTCTTTAGCAATGTCATAATGCTTATTGGTAGTCGCTGCAATACTTACTGCATCCACCTTACCAAAGAGATCGCGATAGTCGAGAAACGCGGGAACATTTAATTCATGCGAAACTTTCTCACAGGCTTCTTTATTAACATCACAAATGGCAACTAAATCCACATTGGGTAACATTTGATATTTTTGCGCATGAAAGCGACCTAAATAACCTACCCCAATAACTGCACATCTAACCTTATTCATAAGCACAACATTGATAATAATTTGTGCGAATGATCGCATTTCCAACGTAATAAATCAATTAATTCAATAGTACAGAGTTGCGTGACACGCAAAGATCGTGATCAGAATGAAAAGCATCCAAGTTAGGTCAATAATTATTCTATGGGTGTCATTATTCCTGCCATCTATTTTTTTAGATGCGAAATCACATTGAAATAGGTATTATCGCTCTTTTACGAAGGTAGGAGCTTACGTTGTGGAGATGTATATAGCTGGCGTCGATGAAGTAGGGCGTGGTCCTTTAGCGGGGCCTGTGGTTACTGCCGCAGTTATTTTGCGCCATCCAATTGAAGGCGTTACTGATTCTAAAAAGCTTACTCCTTTGAAACGACAAAAACTGGCTGCCAAAATTAAAGAAGAAGCGTTTTGTTTTGCGTATGGCAGAGCGGAAGTTGATGAAATTGAAAAATTGAATATCCATCATGCCACCTTGTTAGCAATGAAGCGCGCTATTGAGGCGCTACCTATACAGCCTCAAGAAATTTGGGTTGATGGTTTATTTGTCCCGCAAGTACCGATTCCCTGTAAAGCTATTGTAGATGGAGATGGCTTAATTCCAGCAATTGGTGCCGCGTCTATTTTAGCCAAAGTATTACGTGATCAGGAAATGGAAGACATGGATATACTCTATCCAGGCTATGGCTTTGCTTCCCACAAAGGATATGCTACAGAAATGCATAGAAATGCATTGCTTCAATTGGGGCCTTGTGCAATTCATCGTAAAAATTTTTCCCCGGTGACAGAGCTTCTAGCCATGATAGAAGTTAAAGAAATCATTTAAAGTAAATGAAATTTATCTAATAGAGTTGGTAAGGTAATTCAATATTGGTTCTTTAAATGGGCAGTGTGGGCAAATTAATTGCAAAATAACTTCTCAGAAAACTCTCAAAGAGAAATACATGACTCTATCTTCCTCACGTCAATGACGTAATCAATTACGCAAATTACCATCATTATTCTAGAGCAATGACAGTTGTAAATTTGAAAAATATTCAAATTCCTCTTCCTCTACCATTAACAAAGCTCTCAACACAAAATGGTTATGAATTTCTAGTACGTGCATCGCATGGTCTTTTACATACACTATCAGCAGTTGATGGTTTATAGAAAGGCAGAATGTATTGCTTGATTTAGGTTTTGGGCAATTCATAGCAAAAGTTCTGCCCCAATAACTGAGCGGCTAGCAGCAGAATAAGAATAATTAAAGGAAACTACAGACAAACACGTTGAAATGAAATGAGAAAATTACACTCGATTCGATAATGTTTGGATGCCTCGGACAAGCCGGGGCAGGTTGGCTGCTAAAGATATCAAGCTGGTTGAGAATTATGAACTGATTGATTGCTCTTTTGGGCAATAATATCGTTCAGTTCTTCCAAATCAATAATATCTTTACCTGCTTCTCGCTGAATAAAATTAATTCGTCTTGCCAAACTTCCTTCCCATATCTGAATATTATGGCCTGTTTGGTTTGTCAGGGTGTAAAAGTCATAACCGATAGTGGGAAGATATTTATGATTTAAGGGCTCGCTAAAACTTAAAAACCGTATCAACTTAGTTTTGCCAGAGCTTTTCGGGCCGAAGAACGTTGCTTTTATTGTCATAAATAAATCCCAAATAAAAATTTTAAAAAATTATAATTAATTTTTATTAAGGAAAAATTATTCGAATCTACATGCTATTAAACAAAATTCGATGGGAACTTATTGACATCAGAATACCAAAACTGGTCAAAAATGTAACCATTGCTGTACCACCATAGCTGACCAGAGGCAGAGGAATGCCAACAACAGGTAAAATCCCCATCACCATTCCAATGTTTACAAAGGCGGAAAGGAAGAAGGTCATTGATAAGCTGGCAGCTAGTAAACGAGTAAAGCTTGTTTGCGCATTTCTTGCGATATAAAGACCTCGCAAAGAAATTAAAACGATTAAGACAATTAAAATGCTACTTCCTACAAAACCAAACTCTTCACCACTTACTGCAAAAATAAAATCAGTAGCATGTTCCGGCAGGAAATTCAAATGCGATTGGCTACCTTCAAGCCATCCTTTTCCAAACGCTCCTCCTGATCCAATAGCAATCTTGGATTGGATAATATGATAGCCCGAGCCTAATGGGTCTTGTTCAGGATTGAGCAGGGTAAAAATTCGTTGTTTTTGATAATCATGCATGAAATGCCATAATAAAGGAGCAGCACCTCCTATCATTGCTGCAAGAACCAATAAAATTTTCATGCTGATTCCTGCGAGAAATACGACACTTAATCCTGCTGCAACCACCATAATGGCTGTGCCTAAATCCGGCTGTTTGGCAATCAGCAAAGCCGGAAAAAAGATAATGACACCTGCGATAACTAACGATTTTAAATCAATAGGTTGTGATTTACGGTCAAAGTACCAGGCAGTCATCATAGGGATAGCAAGCTTCATTATTTCTGAGGGTTGGAAACGAAATAATCCTAAATCAAGCCAGCGTTGCGCGCCCTTACCGATTTTTCCCATAAGCATTACTGCAATTAGTAAGCTTAACCCTATGCCATAAATCCAGGGGGTCCAAACTTTATACTTGTGCGGCGGAATGACTGCAAAAACCATCATAATGCCCATTGCAAACGTAAGTCGCATGGACTGGCGAAATACCATACTTATATTCTGATTTGATGCACTGTAGAGTACTAACATGCCGAAAGCAATCAATATTAAAAGCAAACCCAGCATGGGAAAATCAGTATGAATAGATTTTGTGGTAAATCGATAGACTGGACGAACATGATGTGCTTTCATGATTTCTCTTCATTTTTTTTCAATTCAAAATAAGCATCTAAAACTTTACGTGCCACATTTGAGGCAGCAAAATCATTTTCAACCACAACAGCTAAAGCAATCTCTGGGTTTTCAACTGGTGCAAAAGCAATGAATAATGAATTGTCTCTTAAATACTCAGGAATATCTTCATAGCGAGCCTTTTCATATTGGTGGCCCCCAAACACTTGCGCCGTACCAGTTTTTGCCGCGACAGAATAAGGCGCATTGCGTCCAAAACGATAGCCAGTTCCTTCATTATTAGTAATTACGGCTTGCATTCCCTCGGCAACAATTGTCCAATAATTTTCATCTTTAAGACGCATAGGATATTCTTCAAGGACTTTATACTCATGGGTCTTGCCGTTATCACTTTGCACAGACTTTTGTAGTAAATGAGGGCGAAAGCGTTTTCCTTTTTGACTTAAAGAGGCGGTGGCATTGGCAAGTTGCAAAGGGGAGGCCAGCATAAAACCTTGGCCTATTGACGTAATAACGGTATCCCCGGGGTACCAGGAAACTCCTTTATTTTGCATCTTCCAGTGCTTGTTAGGGACTAAGCCTGAGGCTTCTTCATGCAAATCAACATGAGTTAACTGCCCAAAACCAAATTTCACAAGCATGTCTTCAATGGCGGCTATCCCCATTTTATGCCCGAGTTGATAGAAATAAGTATCACAAGATACAGTGATTGCGCGTTTTAAATTAATTACTCCGTGCCCAGTTTTTTTCCAATCGCGATAAGCATGACTAACTCCGGGTAAGCGGAACCAACCTGGATCAAAAATGCTAAAGTGGGCATCCACTGCACCTTTTTCTAAACCAGCCAGTCCCATAAATGGCTTAATGGTCGATGCCGGTGGGTATAAACCTCTCACTGCACGGTTATAAAGTGGCCTGTCGCGTGCTGTTGAGAGTTGCTGGTATTCTCCGGATGTAATGCCATTGACGAAAATATTGGGATCAAAGCTTGGCGAGCTTGCCATGGCTAAAATTTCACCATTCTTAGTGTTAATGGCAACGACAGCACCTCGTTTATCTTTTAATGCTTCATAAGCGGCTTGTTGCAAACGAGAATCAATAGTTAGATATAGTTTTTCACCGGATACAGGATTTTTCTTATTTAAAACACGAACGGTTCGACCACTCACGTCGATTTCAATTTGTTGATAACCTACTTCACCATGCAAAATATCTTCATAAAATTTTTCAATGCCTGATTTTCCGATGAAATTCGTGGCGCGATAATTGGTTGGGTCTACTTGACGCAATTCCTGCACGTTGATGCGCCCAACATAGCCTAAAATATGTGAGGTTATATCTCCAAGGGGATAAAAACGCATAAGTCGTGCTTTAATACTAACCCCTGGAAATTGGTATTGGTTGCTGGCAAAGGTAGCGACGTCTTCCTGAGTCAATTTAAGCTTTAGAGGAATTGGAACAAAAGAGCGGTTCTGTTTTCGCGCCTTATTAAAGTTATCAATGTCATCTTCTGTGATGGAGGGGAGTAAATTTTTAAGTTTTTCTAATGTAATTGTCAGATTTTTTACCCGTTCTGGAATAATTTCCAAAACGTAAACAGGAATATTTTCAGCTAACACTACTCCGTTTCTATCAAGAATAATACCTCTTGGCGGGGCAATAGGAATAACACTCATCTGATTTTTTAAAGACAGTGTTTGATAGCGTTTAAATTGGGAGATTTGTAAATAAGCAAGGCGAAAAATAAGAGTAAAGGACAATAAAACAATAAAAATTACTAGCAAATTTAATCGAAAGCGTTGTAAGCGCGCGTCTACGCTGTCTCTATGTATCGATTTATTTAAACGCATATTAAATGGCTATGAAATAAAGAAATAAAACAACACATCTTAGCGTAAAATTTCATCGGTGATAAGGGTGATTGTGAATAATAGACCATGCTCTATAAAGTGTCTCCAATAAAAGGATCCGTACTAAGGGATGCGGAAGCGTTAATTTTGATAATGACCAACGTTCATGACACTTATTAAGTACTTCAGGGGCCAGACCTTCAGGGCCGCCAATGATAAAACATAAATGACTGGCAATATTTTGTAATTGCTCGAGCTTTTGAGCCAAACTTTCGCTATTAAATGCCTCACCTTGCATATCGAGAGCGATAATCCTTGCACCAGAAGGAAGAGCATTGACAATTAAAGTGGCTTCTTTATCCAAAATACGGGCTAAATCACTTGATTTTCCCCTCCTCGCCAAAGGAATTTCAAGAAGGGTAAGGTTTGCATATTCTTGCAGACGCTTTGAAAACTCAGCAACGGCTTGGGTAACCCAAGTAGGCATTTTGTTACCACAAGCAATTAATGTTATTTTTAACATAGTTAATTATTCGATGGATTTTGCCAAAGGCCCTCTAAATTATAAAAGGAGCGAATATCTGCCAACATTACATGAAGTACAAAATCACCAAAATCCACCAGTACCCACTCGCCGGTTTCCAATCCATTTTGGCTTAATGCTTTTAATCCCTCTGCTTTCATTTTTTCAATCACTAATTCAGCAATGGCTTTAACATGTCTGGAAGAGCGACCACTGCAGATAACCATATAATCAGTGACAGAAGTTTGTTGTGTGACATTAATGGTAACAATATCAATGGCTTGGTTATCGTCGAGTGCTTTAACAAGTTTTTTTAACAATAATGGTTGCTCAGACATAATGGGTAAAATCTCTCCAAAAGGGGTGGATGATAGCAGCAATTCGAGAAAGTCTCAAAGAGAAAAATTCTTAATTGCATCACAAAAATGAGCTACTTCCTCTTCTATATTATAGTAATGCACTGAAGCCCGAACCAGCGCTGGCAGATTTCTTTTCGCCAGATCAAGTCGAGCATATTCTTGCAAGGAAACTGAAACATTGATGTTTCTTTCTGCTAAAGCTTGTTGAATTTCCTCTGGAGTTTTTTTATTCGATGTAAATGTCACGATGCCACATTTATTTTTCCCTTGATCGTGTAATACGATACCGTCTGTTTGTAATAATTGTTGGCGGAGTACTGTGGAAAGGTATTCAATTCGTTGCCAAATTGCCGGGAGACCAAGCCTAAGGGCATAGCGAATTGCCTCACCCAGTCCAATTTTTGCAGCTATATTTTGTTCCCAGGTTTCAAAGCGAAGCGCATCATCTCTTAGAATATAATCATTATCGTTTGACCAGGTAGCCGAATGAAGATCCACAAAAGGCGGATCACATTGCTCTATGCGATTCTTCTTTATGTATAAGAAACCTGTCCCACGTGGGCCGCGCAAGTATTTGCGGCCTGTTGCACAAAGAAAATCGCATTGAAGTGACTGCACATCAATCGGCATTTGACCCACAGATTGGGTAGCATCAAGCAGAAAAGGGATATTATGCTGGTTAGCTAACTTGCCAACACCCTGTGCTGGATTAATTAAACCTCCTTGGGTTGGGACGTGGGTAATAGCAATTAATTTCACATGTTTATCAAGTTTTCGTTCAAGGGAGTGTAAATCCAACTGTCCCGATTCGTCATTAGCAATAACATCGATCATCACGCCCGTTTTTTTAGCGCGATGCAAAAATGCTAAATAGTTACTCGCATATTCACACACGGAAGTCAGGATTTTATCACCTGGTTGCAATTGCAAACTGTAAAAAGCCATATCCCAGGCCCTTGTTGCATTTTCAAGAAATGCAATTTCTTGTTCATCACAATTAATCAGCAAAGCGGCTTGCTTATAAAAATTTTGAATTCTATCAGTGGCAATTCGAGCGGCCTCATAACCACCATGAAGAGACTCTAAATCAATATGATTTTTAACGGCATTAATAACCGGATTTGGAGAAAGAGATGCTCCTGCATTGTTAAAATGCAAAACATGTTGACACCCTGGAGTATCTTGGCGTAATAGCTCAATATTCAATGATTGCATTGTGGGCTGGTTTCCTTCTATAGTGATTAATTCAGGTTATCAGAAATTTTATTAAAGATGCTAGAATAATGAAGCATCCATCAGGGAAGATTACCATGTACAAATTAATCCAATTTTTTCTCTTTTCAATCTCTTTCTTTCTGGTTGAACATTCTTATGGCTCGATGCCTGATATAAAGAATTTAATAAAAGTAACCAATGAAAATAATCCCAAATGTGTCGTTTATTATCATTATAAGAATGAACTTTATTGCAGCAGTAAGCCCGCTGCAACTGGTGAAGCCGATCCGCAAATTATCAACTATGAGAAGCAAAAAATTGTGTTTGATGACCGTCCCTGGCAAGCGGCGTGGGGACAAAAAACCAATAATATTGTTACTGTAGAATATGTGCCAGCTGGCGATAATATTAATAGTTGGCATGAGTTAATTACAAGTCAGTTTGCCCCAGGAATTCAAGATAAAATTACTCCCTTGCAATTTAGCGAAGGCATTGTTCAATCTCTGAAACAATCTGGATTTAACCCCGAAATAACTTATTTTGAGAAAACCCCTGATAGAGTAATCTTTGAGTTTCGCGTGTCTGAGCCTAAAAATATGGTACAAGATGAGTTACAAATGATTTCAAAAGGAAAAGATGGCTTGTATATATTGCATTATGTGGTTAGGAAACCAGATATGGGCAAAGAAGAAAGGGATAAATGGTTACAGAATTTAAAGAGTAGTGGCCCCAAAGCGAGTTAGTTACCAAATAAAGAGATTCTCACACGCAGCGAGAATCTCTTTGTCATCAGAAATAATGGAAAAACAATAAACTACTTAGACATCTCTTTCATACGTTTTTCCATCTCAGCTTCGGAAACGTCTTCGACATGTGTTGCAATATACCAGGAATGGCCAAATGGGTCTTCCAGACAGCCACTGCGATCACCATAGAATTGATTTTCCACTTTGCGAACAAGCTTGGCACCGTGTTTAACGGCAATGTCAGCAACTGCATCAACATCTTTCACGTAAAGATGAATGCCAACAGGAGAACCGCCAAATGCTTTAGGGCCTTGAGCGTTCATTTCTGTGCAGGTATCAGCAAGCATAAATTTGGAGTCACCTATTGTTAATTCTGCATGTCCAACTTTTTTATTAGGCATTTCCATGCACATAACTACTTTGGCTCCAAAGACTTGTTGATAGAATTCAATTGCCTTAGCGCCATTGTCGACAATTAGATAAGGCGTAATTGTCGAGTAACCTTCAGAAAATAAGAAACTTTAGTCCCAATTTTTCCCTTGTAGTATTGTTAGTCCATTACTTCATTTGCATCTAAAATTTCACTAACGTTTTTAATCCTGCGTGAATATTTAACATAGGCGAGAAGGACTGCACTTCCTGCTAACCCTAAAACGGCAAATAACATCGGTAATACAGCACCGACTTGGGCAATAATCCCAGTAAAGATTGAGGTTAATCCAAAACAAAGTGCCATGATGGAGCCAGTCACCCCCATTACCCAGCCTTGTTCATTTTCGCTAACCAGATTAGAGAAGATAGTGAGAAGAACAGAATAGGCAACAGAAAGGCTCATACCAATCATAAGTGTTGCTACCCACGCAATCCATTGCATAGGAATAATTAATGTTAAAAAGACATTCAATGCTGTCACTGATAAACCTACAATGACAATAGCATCATAGGGGTAACGTTTTGTACAATAATCTACAATATAACCGCAACCAATACTAAAACCCAATCCCATCACAGCAAGGAAAAATGAATTTTGCAATGCTGAATAATGGAAGGTCTGGAATAGATAAAAAGAAATAAAAGAAAAATAATTAGACCAGCCGAAAATCATGATTAACAAAATTAAAGAATATTTCTCTATGGCTTTATGTTTAAATGCCGAAATAAAAATTTGAACGGCTTGGTTCCATTTAATGCTCACTTTATCTTGAATTTTGCTAAATGTTTCTTCAAAAAACAAATGAAGTGCCAACGCATTAATAAAGGATAGAATTGCAGCAAAATATAAAGGTGTTTGAAATCCAAACCAGCTTATAAGTCTATGATCTGATAAAAGTCCCCCAAAAATAGGACCAAAAACAAATCCAAGCGAGACGGCTAACAGAATGAGGCCAATATTTCTAGCTTTATGTTCTTCAGTGCTCACATCAACTATTGCTGCTTGTGCGATAGGTTGGCTACCTGAGGTAAAGCCTGCAATGATTCGCCCCAATAAAAGTAACCAGAAACTATGACAAAGAATAGCGATGGCAGATAATAAATAACCTAAAAATGAACCGATTAAGCAGATCATGAGCGATTTTTTTCGGCCAATATTGTCTGATAAATCCCCTAATATGGAGGCACCAAAAAACCAGCAAATCATAAAGATGCCAATCGTGAGTCCGTAATAAAAGTCGCGAAGGCCAATACTAATACTTTCAGGCAAAAATCCAGATTGTGGTTCAATCAGAATAGTATTTAATATAGGAAACAATAATCCCAACCCCATTCCATCGATAAACAATACTAGAAATATAGGGAGAATAGACTTTAAAGATTTAGTGTGGGACATGATTTGGACTCAAAAGTAAGTGTGAGGATGATGTCATATCTAGGCTTGAGCGTCAATTTGCAGGCTAGTTCATTGACGCCCCGGATTAGATTTAAGCGGGTAATTCTTCGTAATTAGCTAATAGAGACTTGATGACACGATTTAAAATAACGCAAATCAATGTGGCACCTAATAAGATAAATAAAAGCAAAGTAAAGGTGTGACTATAATGAGCCTTTAATTGCAATATGGATAACTCTTCGGGCTTGATAGCTGTTAGCGTAGCCAGTTTTCCAGATAGAAAAGCTCCAATCCCTAAAGAAACGAAAAAAATCCCCATCATTGTACTTACTTTCTTACGACTAGCTAAAACAGTAATTGCTGCTAACCCAACAGGTGATAGTAACAGCTCAGCAATTGAGATTAATAGATAAACAGGAATAAAGTAGAGCGGTGATAATAAACTTGTTCCATGGCTACTTTTAGAAACCAAAGTAATTAGAACATACGCCAAAGTAATAAAAATCATGGCTAATATAAATTTATTTCCCGTAGTAACGCCACTGTGAATTGCATTTATTTGTGGACGGCTACGTGAAAGAAAATAACCAAAAAAAATCATTCCTATACTTTGAATACTGACATAGTACGGTGGCGGGAATAAAATTCCAAATAAGGTCGGTTCTACAACTCTGGAAATAAAGAGAGTTAAGGATAAAAACATTTGGAAATAAAATGCCCAAAACATCACGGAAATAATGCATAACAGTCCAATGACAATGGTTTGCTTTCCTTGCTTGGGCGTTTCGCGTTTAACAACATCTATTAAGTAAAGAAGAGACAAGAGTACAACCGCACCAAACGCTATATCCGCTAATGCTGGATAGTGAAGAATCACAAAAGCACTTGACCATAAGCCAAATAGAATGAATAGGGTTTTAATCAGCTTAATGACAGTGATTTCAGAAGGATGATAATCTGCTATTTTGTAGCGATGAACACCAAAAGCAAACACTGCAAAAGCGATAACCATCCCAAATGCAGCACTGGCAAAAGCGACTGGCCAACCGAAATGCTCATGAAGTTGGCTAGGTAATGTTGTACCTAAGATAATACCTGTAGTAATACCCATATAAAAAATTGTAAAACCACTTTCTCTTCGTGGAGAGTTTTCTGGGTATTCATTACCTAATAATGAGGAAATATTAGGTTTTAACAAACCAGTTCCGACTGCTATACCTGCTAAAGCAGCTGAAAGTGCATTGTCAGATGCAAGAATAAAAAGAGATAGGTAACTAAAAAATAAAAACACGGCACCTGCAAGAATCGCTTTTTTCTGTCCCAACAGGTGGTCCGCTATCCAACCTCCAATAACCGGTGAAAGATAGGTTAATGCCGTAAAAGTACCTACTAAGGTATAGACACGTTCATCTTGCCATTTAAAATAAAATGCCAGGTAGAGAGCCAACAAGGTTTGGACAACATAAAAGCCATATCGTTCCCACATTTCAGTGGCAAAAAAAACCTTTAAAGAGGGGGGGTGTTTTATATGTTCGTTAGTCACGATAAAAATCTAGAATCTTAAAAACATCCGGCCAGTCTATCATGTTGCCGTTTATTTTGACAGTATGACTTGTCATTTGGTTGTTTACGCCAGTATGATAGCAGCTTAAAAGTCCTGGGATGGAATAACATGATGAATATAAACAATAAAAAGCGTCACATTTCAGCAAACAAAGGAATAAAGTTGGAGGCTAAAAGCTGGCTTACTGAAGCTGCTTTAAGGATGTTATGTAACAATCTGGACGCTGAAGTTGCAGAAGATCCAGACTCCTTGGTTGTCTATGGAGGCATTGGTCGAGCAGCTCGTAATTGGCCCTCTTTCGATAAAATAATTGAAGTCCTCAAACAACTTGAAAATAACCAAACCTTACTCATTCAATCTGGAAAACCGGTTGGCGTATTTACGACACATGAGGATGCTCCTCGTGTTCTAATTGCAAACTCTAATTTAGTTCCCCGTTGGGCTAACTGGGAGCATTTTAACGAGCTCGATAAGAAGGGATTAATGATGTATGGCCAAATGACAGCGGGTAGCTGGATTTATATTGGCTCTCAAGGAATAGTTCAAGGCACTTACGAAACATTTGTTGCTGCGGCCAAAAAGCATTATCAAGGGAAGCTGTCTGGACGATGGGTATTAACTGCAGGACTTGGTGGCATGGGAGGTGCTCAGCCACTCGCTGCTGTAATGGCAGATGCCAGTATTCTTGCCGTGGAATGTGATAAAGCTCGTTTAGAGAAGCGTCTGAAAACGCGCTATCTTGATAGATACACCGAAAATCTTGACGAGGCATTAGCCTGGATTGAGGAATCATGTCAGAAAAAAATGCCACTTTCAGTTGGACTTCTTGGTAATGCTGCCGGGATTTATCCTGAACTGGTTAGACGGGGCGTTAAACCTTCGTTAATTACTGACCAAACCAGTGCCCATGATCCCTTAAATGGTTACTTACCTCTAGATTGGACATTAGAGCAGGCAGAAGAATTACGAAAAACAGCACCTCAAAAAGTGGTGACTGCCGCGAAAAAATCGATGGCACTCCAGGTGCAGGCTATGCTGGCTTTTCAAAATCAAGGCATACCAGTATTTGATTATGGTAATAATATTCGCCAAATGGCTTATGAGGAGGGAGTTAGTGAGGCATTCGCTATTCCTGGTTTTGTGCCCTCTTACATTCGACCTCTATTTTGTGAAGGAGTAGGTCCTTTCCGTTGGGTTGCATTATCAGGGGATCCTGAAGATATTTATGCAACTGATGCAAAAGTAAAAAGTTTGATGCCAGACGATAAACATTTACATCGCTGGCTTGATATGGCGCAAGATAAAATCGCGTTTCAGGGCTTGCCTGCAAGAATATGCTGGGTTGGCCTAAATGATCGTGCTCGCTTAGCCTTGGCATTTAATGAAATGGTCAAAAATAAAGAAGTTAAAGCGCCAATCGTAATCGGGCGCGACCATTTGGATTCTGGATCGGTTGCTAGTCCGAATCGTGAAACAGAGGCAATGTTAGATGGTAGTGATGCCGTTTCTGACTGGCCTTTGCTGAATGCATTATTAAACTGTGCAAGTGGCGCTACCTGGGTGAGTATTCATCATGGTGGTGGTGTTGGTATGGGATTCTCTCAACATGCAGGAGTTGTGATCGTTGCCGATGGCACTGAGAAAGCAGCAGCTCGACTGAAGGGAGTTTTACATAATGATCCAGCAACAGGCGTCATGCGTCATGCTGATGCTGGATATGAATTGGCCAGGGAATGTGCTAGAGCAAATAATTTATGGTTGCCTATGGAGTCAATAGGAGGTCCAAGTCATGACTGAAGTATTTACACTGACTCCGGGTCAATTAACACTTAAAGATATTCGGGAACTTCTTGGGGAGCAAAGAGCAATTGCCATCGATGAAAGTTTTTTACCATTGATCCACGCTTCCTGTGGCGTCATCCAACAAATTCTTCAACAAAAAAGAACTGTTTATGGAATTAACACTGGCTTTGGATCGTTAGCAAGACAATCAATATCTACAGAGCATTTGAAACAATTACAACGCAATATCGTCCTGTCACATGCTTGTGGTACAGGAGAATTATTGTCTGATAAACAGGTCGCTTTGATTTTACTGCTTAAAATTAATAATCTGGCTCAAGGCTACTCAGGGGTTAGAAAAGAATTAATTGATGCGTTATGCGATTTATATAACAAGCGAATATACCCTTGTATTCCGGCAAAAGGTTCCGTAGGAGCTTCAGGTGATTTGGCACCGCTAGCCCATTTGGCTCTCCCATTACTGGGTGAGGGACAAGTGTGTGTTGATGGAGAAATTCGCAGTGCATTAGAGGGATTGCAAGTAGCAGGTTTATCTCCCCTGGAGTTGGCACCTAAAGAGGGGCTTGCCTTATTAAATGGATTACAAGCATCTACGGCCTTGTGTATGGAGGCGTTTTTTAATAGTGAGTTGCTTTTTGAAACAGCCGTTATAGCAGGCAGTTTATCTGTCGATGCGGCAAGTGGTAGCGATGTTCCTTTCGATGAAAGGATTCATAAAGCACGAGGACATCAAGCTCAACGTAATGTTGCTGCAATGTATCGCGAACTTTTAGCAGAAAGCCCTATAAGAGAGTCTCACCGAGACTGTTCACGTGTACAAGACCCTTATTCTCTACGATGCCAACCACAAATTATGGGAGCTATTTTACACCAGATGCAATTTGTAGGGCAGACATTACAGGTTGAGGCAAATGCAGTGTCTGACAATCCTTTAGTGTTTGTGGAGCAAGGGGACATTTTGTCAGGAGGCAATTTCCATGGAGAAATTATTGCTATGGCCGCCGATAATCTGGCATTGGCAATAGCTGAAATTGGTGCTAATTCTGAGCGGCGCATAGCCTTATTGATTGATAAAAGCTTTAGTGGTTTACCGGCGTTTTTGGTCAAAGAAGGTGGTTTAAACTCTGGATTTATGATTGCCCATGTGACTGCTGCGGCCTGTGCAAGCGATAATAAGGCGCTTGCTCATCCTCATTCTGTAGACAGTATTCCTACGTCAGCCAATCAGGAAGATCATGTCTCGATGGCAACGAATGCAGCTAGAAGACTTAATGCTATGGTTGATAACACTGCTACAATTCTTGCAATTGAATTATTGGCCGCATGCCAAGGATTGGAGTTTCATAAGCCTTTAACAACATCTCCTCGGTTACAGAAAATATATGACAAACTCAGATGTAAGGTGGCTCCTTATGATAAAGATCGTTACTTTGCTCCTGATATTGAAGTGATAAAACAAATGATTCTTCATGGGGATTTTAAATTTCTTAAGTCGTCGCAGGGGATGCAATAGACCGTCATAACGAATGTAGTGAAGCAATCCACATCGAAATCTGATTTGTATCAATGGATTGCTTTGCAGTGCTCATAAAGACACTACAGTGTGGAATTAGAGCTCTCGTGATTGACGTTTTGCTGCCCATGCTTCAATATTTGGCAAGCATTCTCAAACACTAACAAGAGATATTAAATGGAATTGAGTTTTTTGTTTGAACAATTGAAAGGGCATTATTTAACAAATCCTTTCCCTCCAGTCGAAGAGCGGCGCGCGAATTTAATTTCTCTGCGAAAAATATTACAAACTAATGCAGAAGATATCGCTAAGGCTATTAGCATCGATTTCTCACATCGTGCACGCTATGAAACACTACTATTAGAAATTTTTCCTGCAATTAATGCAATTAATTACTGCTTGAAAAACCTTAAAAAATGGATAAAACCACGCAAACGTCATGTTTCCTGGCTTTTTAAACCTGCTAGTGCTTATCTAATGCCACAACCCCTAGGGGTTGTTGGTATTATTGTTCCCTGGAATTATCCTATTCTGCTAGCGGTAGGCCCCCTAGTTTATGCTTTGGCTGCAGGGAATCGCGTTATGGTTAAAATGTCTGAGTTAACACCCGAAACAGGGATTTTGTTAGATAGATTACTAAAAACCTCCAGACTTGAGAGTCAGGTTGTCATTGTCAACGGGGATGTACAGGTTGCTCAACGATTCACAAGTCTTCCTTTTGGGCATTTGCTGTTCACAGGATCTCCTGCAGTCGGCAAACTGGTTATGAAAGAAGCGGCTGAAAATCTGACACCGGTAACTCTGGAGTTAGGTGGCAAATCACCCGCATTTCTATCTACTTCAATGAATGAAAACTATTTCAAACGTCTTTTTATGGGAAAAATTGCTAATGCGGGCCAAACCTGTATTTCTCCCGATTATTTATTAGCTCCTAAACATTGGGAAAATCGTATTGAAACATTAGCCAGATCGTTTGTTGATAAGCATTATCCTGATTTATTAGAAAATAAGGATTACTCAAATATTATTTCGACAAAACACCAGGAGCGATTAACGGCGCTCATTGAGGATGCGCGTGAAAAAGGCGCCCGAGTAGTGCAAATTGGTGAGAATAGCGATCAACAGGGTAGGATGCCTTTGTTTTTACTATTTGATGTTGATAATACAATGCGAGTGATGCAAGAAGAAATCTTTGGTCCAATTTTGCCTGTTGTCAGTTACAAATCCCTCACGGACGCAATTCAAGACATTAATTCTCGTCCTAATCCTCTTGTTATTTATTATTTCGGGGATAATAAACACGAGAAAGAAATGCTAAAAAGACACACGCTTTCAGGCGGATTGAGTATTAACGATACTCTAACGCATGTAGCCATAGATTCATTGCCTTTCGGTGGAGTTGGCAATAGTGGAATGGGACATTATCATGGGCAAGAAGGCTTCGATATTTTTTCAAAATTAAAACCCATCTTTGTGCAAAAATATTTTGCAGCGGTATCTTGGTTTTATCCACCTCACGGCAAATTAATGAACTTTCTACTGGTCCGGATTGCAGGCATGACTCTTAAGGAGAAGAAATGACAAAGGTTATATTTATAACAGGCGGCAGTCGAGGCATTGGACGAGCTATCGCCCATCGTTTTGCTCAGGAAGGCGCGAAGATTGTTATTGCTGCTAAAACAGATACACCGCATCCAAAATTGGAAGGAACTATACACAGCGTGGCTGCGGAAATTGAACAACTAGGCGGTGAGGCACTCCCTTTAATGGTTGATGTTCGTGATGAAGAGCAAATCCATCAAGCCATTGAAAAAACAGTATCAACCTTCGGTAAATTGGATATTTTGATAAATAATGCAAGTGCTATTAGTTTAAGTGATACTATTTCTACGCCCATGAAACGCTATGATTTGATGCAAGCTGTGAATACAAGAGCCACGTTCGCTTGTTCACAAGCGGCAATTTCGCACCTTAAAAAATCAGAAAATCCACACATCTTAACGTTGTCGCCTCCATTAAATATGAACAGTCAGTGGTTTGCACCCCATCTCGCTTATACTATCAGCAAATATGGGATGAGTATGTGTACCTTAGGACTGGCAGAAGAGTTAAAATCCGACGGTATTGCCGCTAACTCACTATGGCCAAGAACAACAATTGCAACTGCTGCAATCCAAATGCATTTCCCTGAAGCCATTTATAAAGCGAGTCGCAAGCCTGAAATAGTTGCGGATGCGGCCTATTGGATTTTAACGCAATCGGCAAAACAAATTACAGGTCAATTTTTTATCGATGAAGAAGTGCTAAGAAATACTGGCATTACAGATTTTTCACGGTATGCTATTGACCCACATGTTGAGCCTTATCAAGATCTATTTGTATGACCATTGAAATTTTTACTGATGGTGCCTGTAAAGGTAATCCTGGTGTGGGTGGCTGGGGCGCATTATTACGTTACAATGGCCATGAAAAAACCATCTACGGTGCCGAAGCACATACCACCAATAATCGGATGGAATTAACTGCAGCAATAAAGGCCCTCGAAGCTTTAAAAAAGCCTTGCGTGGTTGACTTATACACTGACTCTCAATATCTGCGCCTGGGGATGACCACCTGGCTTGCACAGTGGAAAAAAAATGGTTGGCGTAACTCAAAGCGAGAGGCTGTAAAAAATTCTGATTTATGGCAACAGCTCGATACGTTAACAACGATTCATACCATTCGCTGGCATTGGATAAAGGGGCATGCAGGTCATCCAGAAAATGAGCGAGCGGATGCATTGGCAAATCAAGCAATTATAGAACTGACGACTTCTTAAAAGCGCATTTAAGTTCTTGGTTATTTACGTTAAGATCGCTTTTTTCTATCGTTTCTCGAGTTTTATATGCGCCAGGTTGTTTTAGATACTGAAACCACAGGTATTGGTCATGAATTAGGGCATCGCATCATTGAAATAGGATGTGTTGAATTAATTGACCGAAAATTGACTGGAAATCATTTCCATGTCTACCTCAATCCTGAACGTAGCGTTGATGAAGGTGCTTTTCGAGTTCACGGCATTAGTAACGAATTTTTACAAGACAAGCCTTTGTTCAAAAATGTTGTCGATGACTTCATACAGTTTATTCAAGGTTCCGAGCTTATTATCCATAACGCAGTTTTTGATGTGGGTTTTCTTAATGCGGAATTAAAACTATTGAATTGGCCCGCTATAATAAATGATTACTGTGCTGTTTGTGACACGTTAATTCTTGCTCGAGAAAAACATCCAGGTCAAAGGAATAGTCTGGATGCGCTCTGTAAACGTTATGAAATAGATAACTCTAACCGCACTTTGCATGGCGCTTTATTGGATGCTGAAATCCTGGCGTCTGTTTATCTGGCAATGACAGGTGGCCAGGGAACGCTCTTTGGCAAAGAAGAGGAGTTAGTGGTCACTGCCAATCAAAGTACGGTGGCTAATCTTGAAGTTTTGGCAAGTCGTTCACCAGTTATTTTGGCTTCTGATGAGGAGTGTCAAAAGCATGAGGAGTTTATTACTTTTCTCGCTAAAAAATCAGGAATTAATTTATGGAGCATGGATGAGGAAAATGTTTAAATTTTGAACTATATTTGAAGCAGACTGACCTAAGTTATAGGAACGATCATGGAAGGAAGAAAAACTCGCAGGTATTGGCCTATTGCTTTGTTGGGCTTCATTCTTTTTTATTTTGGGGCTGAAAAGGACATCTATGCATCTAGCTTCATGTCCAACGGTCCTTATCTCACACTGGCGTCCAATACCTTTATTTTTAACCCGCGTTCACTAACCTGGAAAGCTATACAAAATGGCAAGCTAGTTCGAAGTGGGAAGGCTTCAGGTGGCAGCAAATATTGCAAAGACATAGGGCGCTCCTGTCGTACGCCGTCTGGCACTTATAGCATTATTAGTAAGGGAAGTGCTAGCTGTCGCTCAAGCCGCTATCCTAGACCTCACGGTGGCGCCAAAATGCCTTACTGTATGTTTTTCAGTAAAAATTATGCAATTCATGGTTCCTACGATGTGCCAAATTACAACGCAAGCCATGGATGTATCCGTGTAAGACCTGGTGATGCGCTTTGGTTGCATCGTAATTTTATTAGAATTGGAACGAAAGTAGTGGTACAACCTTACTAATTTGCTATCCGATGACTAACTTACCCTTCGTCCCGCGGCTTGTCCGGGGGACACAGGAAACATGCACTAAGATTTACTCATCATCGTCCATACTAAAAGAAGAGCCGCAACCACAGGTCGTTTTAGCATTTGGATTGCGGATAACAAATTGTTCGCCTTGAATATTTTGTACATAATCTATTTCAGCGGAATTCAGATATTGATAGCTCATTGAATCGACTAGTAATTTTACTGAAGACTCACCGTTAGAACAGGTTTGTTCAATGACGGTGTCATCTTCTTGAATGTTCTCATCAAAAGTAAAACCATATTGAAATCCGGAACAGCCGCCGCCTGTTACAAAGACACGTAAATTTAGATTCGGGTTTTCTTCCTCAGCGATAAGTGAGGCAACTTTATCAGCGGCACTCACTGAGAAAAAAATACCTGAAGAGGTAGCAGAGGTAGAAGAAGCGTCGATTGCGGTCATTATTTACTCCAAAATTCTTTACTAAAGCTTAGTATATTTCTAATTGTACAATATTATCGGATAATTTGTTCTATTGTCGCGCCGCCTAAACATTGATTTTTCTCATAAAATACAATGTATTGTCCAGGTGTTACTGCGCGTTGAAATGCAGAAAACATAACATAATGTTGATTATTACTGGCAGGTGAGACAACGCACGCCTGCTCTAATTGGCGATAACGAGTTTTTGCATAACAGGTTAATGGTAACTTATCACTATGATCTGTTAGCCAATGAATAGGACCACAGATCAAACCTTGCGAGTAAAGCATAGGGTGATTATTGCCTTGAGCAACAACTAAGGTATTCGTTGCTACCTCTTTATCAACGACATACCAGGGCTCTTCGCTCGCAGATTGTCGACCACCAATGCCAAGTCCTTGCCTTTGGCCAAGAGTATAAAACATTAATCCATCGTGTTGACCTAACAGTTCGCCTGTACTACTTCTAATATCGCCTGGCTTTGCCAGAATGAATTCTTTAAGAAATGTTTTAAAACGTTTTTCACCGATGAAGCATATGCCTGTTGAATCTTTTTTGTTATGGGTAACTAATCCTAATTGCTTCGCAAATTCCCGAATTTGTGTTTTATTAAAATCGCCTATTGGAAAAAGTGTTTTGGCAAGAGCTTTAGGTTCAACAGCGTGAAGAAAATACGTTTGATCTTTTTCTCGGTCCTTGGCTTTTAGCAACTCACCAATACCATTGTTTGAACGAACTTTGGCGTAATGGCCGGTAGCTATGTAATCAGCGCCTAGAGTTAGGGCATGATTTAAGAAAGCATTAAATTTGATTTCCTTATTACAAAGCACGTCTGGATTGGGAGTTCTTCCTTGCTGATATTCATTAAGAAAATGGGCAAAAACTCTATCCCAATATTCTTTAGAAAAATTTACGCTGTGAAGCGGAATCCGTAATTGATTACAGACAGCTTGAGCATCTGCCAAATCTAAAGCGGCGGCACAATAACTATCATTGTCATCCTGTTCCCAGTTTTTCATGAAGAGACCTTCAACCTGGTAACCTTGTTCACGTAATAACCAGGCTGCAACTGAGGAATCAACTCCCCCTGACATACCGACAATAACTTTGGCTTTCATAGCTTATAGATGTGTATAAAAAAAAATCTAATTCTACGCTATAATCGCTTAATTATGAAATTTTTTGGGCACTCTATTACTGGAGTGCCTTATTTTTTGGTGAAATAGAATTCTGATGGATGTATTACAGTTCAAATGACACTGAGTTATACTATAGGTAAGATTTTATTCGTTTATGCATTCGTATCTTTGTAATTTACCCAATCCCAATTATTTTCTTTGGTGCGGTATTTTTGAGCAAATTATTAATGATGTCGGTAATTTATAGTTAAGTGGACGTTATGTTAGTTAATTTAAAAACTGCGGTAAATAAAGCCTCACCTGAGTCGGTGATACTTGAGTTGCGTGAGAGATTGCCTGCACACATTAATTCAGGTTGTATAGTGAATTGTCAATTTGCAGTAGAAAGCCAAAATAATTATTTTATTTTAACGTTGAAGGTTAATTCTGATTTGATAATTACCTGCCAACGTTGCTTAAAAGAATTTATTTATCATTATGTTAATGAGACAAAACTGGCCGTCTGCCACTCTGATGAAATGGCTGAGAAGTTAATGGATCAATACGAATGTGTGATTGCAGAAAATAATCATATTGATTTAGCCGAATTGATCACGGATGAGTTCCATCTCTATACGCCGGAATTGCACCCCGAAACTAATGACTGTGACACAGAAATAAATCGTTTTATTGGTGCTGATGACACAATAAAATAGTAAAATATCGTCATAACACTTGGATTACCATTAAAAAATCGGTAATATTCCGCCCCATCGAATGCAATTTGTTTAGGAGTAATACACAATGGCTGTACAACAGAATAAGAAATCACGTTCACGTCGTGATATGCGTCGTTCTCACGATGCTTTAACAAAGCCCACATTATCTGTGGACTCTACTACTGGTGAAACTCATCGCCGTCACCACATTACACCTGATGGGTATTACCGTGGTAGAAAAGTTTTAGATACCGATAACGCTTACGAACAAGAGTAAATCGCTTGAAAAATATCACCATTGCTATTGATGCGATGGGCGGGGATCACGGTTTGAAAGTTGTGATTCCCGCTTGTGTCCTTGCTGCTCGACGCAACCCTGATTTGAAGTTGTTGTTGGTTGGTGATCAAAATCAGGTAAATACGCATCTTAAAAAATTCGGTGTAGCTAATAGTAACCAATTTTCTGTGGTTCATGCCTCAGAAATTGTTGCTATGGATGAATTACCATCTCAAGCTATGCGTAATAAGAAAGATTCATCAATGCGGGTTGCCATTAATTTGGTTAAAGAAGGACGTGCTCAGGCTTGCGTAAGTGCAGGGAACACCGGTGCTTTAATGGCTACTGCACGCTTTGTTTTAAAAACGTTACCTGGTATTGATAGACCTGCAATTATTGCCGAATTACCTACAATGCAGGGTAAAACACGGGTTATTGACCTCGGTGCGAATGTTGATTCATGCGCAGAACACCTTTTTCAGTTTGCTGTAATGGGTTCCGCATTAATTCAAGCTGTAGATAAAAAGCTAAAACCAAAGATTGCTTTACTGAATATCGGTGTTGAAGAAATTAAGGGTAATGATCAAGTCAAACGGACTGCTCATATGTTGGCTGAATGTAGCTTGATGAATTACGTAGGTTATGTTGAAGGTGACCAATTCTATTCAGGCCAAGTTGACCTGGTAGTTTGCGATGGTTTCGTTGGTAATGTGGCCTTAAAGGCAAGTGAAGGGTTGGCAAAACTGATGATTTCGGTTCTGAAAGAATCGTTTTCACAAAATATATTTACCAAATTTGTAGGCTTAATGGCCAAGCCAGCATTAGGGCATTTAAAAAAGCGCATGGATCCTGCTCGCTATAATGGTGCAAGCTTACTGGGTTTAAATGGCATAGTCGTTAAAAGTCATGGTGGGGCCAATGAGTTGGCGTTCCAATATGCTATAGAAGAAGCCATGCTTGAAGTAAAAAATAATGTCGTCGATTTAGTTCGCGACCAAATTACTGACTTTATTAATCAAGGTTTGTTGCTATGAGAAATGCCGTTATTAATGGAACAGGCAGTTATTTACCCGAGCGGTCTATCACTAATCATGAATTAGAAGCTAGTTTGGATACAAGCGATGAGTGGATTCGCTCAAGAACAGGCATCGGTAGTCGACATGTGGCCTCACCCCATGAAACAACATCCTACATGGCATCTCAAGCTGCAATTAAAGCTTTGGATGCTTCAGATATCAGTGCAGACGACATTGATTTAATTTTGGTTGCCACGTGCACGCCTAATCATTTTTTCCCTAGCATGGCTTGCCATGTACAACACGCGTTAAAAATAACTCGACCTATTCCTGCTTTTGATGTAGGTGCAGCTTGCAGTGGATTTGTCTATGCTATGGACATTGCCAAACAATATATAAGTTCAGGCACAGCAAAACATGTGATGGTTGTTGGTAGTGAAAGTATGTCTCGCGCACTGGATTGGACTGACCGGTCTACTTGTGTGCTATTTGGAGACGGAGCAGGCGCTGTGGTTTTAAGTGCTAGTGATAAGCCTGGTATTTTAGCCAGTACACTTCATGCAGCCCATGATGTAGAATCATTATTATCTTTCCCTAATTATGCAACACTCGAGCAGCAAGCATTCATTGGTATGCGCGGCAATGAGGTTTTCAAGATTGCAGTGAATATAATGGGTGATATTGTCGATGAGATTTTACAAGCCTGCCATTTGCAGAAATCAGACATTAATTGGTTGATTCCTCATCAAGCAAACATTCGTATTATCCAAGGTATCGCTAAAAAATTAAACTTGCCTATGTCGCAAGTCATCGTAACAATCGAAAAGCAAGGCAATACTTCGGCAGCATCTATTCCCCTTGCTCTGGATTATTCAATTAAAGAAAACCGCATTAAACGAGGTGATTTACTTCTACTGGAGTCTTTTGGTGGAGGAATGACCTGGGGTGCTACGGTTATACGCTACTAATAATATCCTTATTGGAGTTTTTTAATGAGTAATTCTGCATTTGTATTTCCTGGTCAAGGTTCTCAATCTGTTGGCATGCTGGCTGATTTTGCGGACAGTTACCCTTTGGTTCAAGATACCTTCTCGCTTGTTTCAGAGGCGGTTGGTTACGACCTGTGGCAGTTAATACAAGAAGGTCCTGAGTCAAAACTAAATCAAACTGAGAATACCCAAGTTGCGATGCTAACTGCTGACGTGGCAGTGTTTAAAGCTTTGGAGACACAAGGAATTACACGAGCTGAAATCATGGCTGGTCATAGCTTGGGAGAATATGCAGCACTTGTTTGTTCTGAAGCAATTGATCTCGCAGATGCAGCAATGCTGGTCGCTAAACGAGGGCAATTAATGCAAGAGTATGTTCCTTTAGGCCAAGGCTCAATGGCTGCAATTGTAGGTTTAACCGATGAGCAGGTTGAAATGCTTTGCAAACAGGCGAGTAATCCTGATTATCAAGTCACTCCAGCAAATTATAATGCGATAGGGCAAATAGTGATTGCCGGGCATTCGAACGCTGTAGAAAAAGCTGTGAAGATTGCAGAAGAAATGGATGCTCGAATGGCAAAAATTATACCGGTTAGTGTTCCTTGCCATTGTTCATTACTTATCGATGCAGCCCAGGCTTTTGAAGAATATCTTGCTCGCGCAAAATTTAGAACGCCTAAAGTTGCTGTAATTTCAAATGTTGATTTAAGTATTTATCAATCCCCTGAACATATTAGAGTGTTGCTGAAAGAGCAACTCTACCGACCAGTGCGATGGGTTGAGACAATTCAATTAATGAAAAATCGTGGCATTGAACGTATCGTGGAATGCGGTCCTGGTAAAGTGCTTAGTGGTTTAGTCAAACGTATTGATAAAACCATAACGGCAATAAGCATTAATGATAATGCTACTCTTAATCAAGCGGTATCACAATTGACTGAAAAATCGTATTAAGGATCTTGCATGGTAAATTTACAAGGTAAGGTTGTGCTGGTTACCGGCGCAAGTAGAGGAATTGGTAAAGCAATTGCCTTAAATTTAGCAAAGAAGGGTGCCTATGTAATAGGTACGGCTACCACCGCTTCTGGGGCAGAAAATATCACAAATTCATTTGTGCAAGAAAATTTGTCCGGAGAAGGTCGAATTCTCAATGTAACCGACAAAGAAGATATCGATAATTTAATGACCCAGTTATCTGATGAAGAAAAACTTCCGTCTATTTTAGTTAACAATGCAGGTATTACTTGTGATAATTTATTGTTAAGAATGGATGATGATGAGTGGGATAAAGTAATAAACACCAATTTAAGTGCTATATTTCGATTAAGTAAGGCTTGTCTTAAGCCAATGTTTCGGGCACGATGGGGTCGTATTATAAGTATTGGTTCTGTAGTAGGTGCTAGTGGTAATTCTGGTCAATCTAACTACACAGCAGCAAAAGCAGGCATTGTCGGTTTTTCTAAGTCACTGGCTCAGGAAATTGCTAGCCGCAATATTACTGTGAATGTAGTAGCTCCAGGTTTCATTGATACCGATATGACAAGTGCTTTACCCGATATGGTTAAAGATGAGATGCTTAAACGCATCCCAATGAAACGTTTGGGTAAAGCTGATGATGTTGCTGAAGCAGTTGCTTTCTTAGCTTCTGATAGTGCAAATTATATTACTGGTGTAACCATTCATGTGAATGGTGGCATGTATATGGATTAAATGGGCTTGCGTTCTTTTTATAATTGAATAAACTAGCCTACAGGAATTTTTTAAAACGAAGAGGAAAGACAAGTTATGAGTACAGTTGAAGAACGAGTTCGCAAGATTGTTATTGAGCAATTGGGCGTTAAAGATGAAGAGTTGAAGAATGACGCATCGTTTGTAGATGACTTAGGTGCTGACTCACTTGATACTGTTGAATTAGTGATGGCTCTCGAAGAAGAATTTGAAACAGAAATTCCTGATGAGAAAGCTGAGAAGATCACTACTATTCAAGAAGCAATCGACTACATCGAATCAAATCTTAACAAAGAAGAAGCTTGATAACTTCAAGGAGTTTTCGTTGACTAAGCGGCGTGTTGTTATTACCGGTATGGGGATGCTTACTCCAGTCGGTTTAAATGTAGAGCAAACTTGGCATAATATTTTGGCAGGTAAAAGTGGTGTCGGAATGGTTGAAGATTTCGACGCAACTGATTATCCAACTAAAATTTGGGCTAAGGTTAAAAACTTTAACGTTGAAAACTATATGCCGCTTAAAGATGCTCGGAAGATGGATGTATTTACCCAATATGGGTTGGCTGCGGCAGATGAAGCGCTGGCCGATTCGGGGTTGGTTATTGATGAACAGCTCTCATTACGAGCTGGTGTTGCTGTTGGTGCTGGTATCGGTGGTATAGAGACTATCACCAACAACCAAGATAGATTAGTCGCTGGCGGTCCTCGTAAGGTTTCGCCGTTTTTTATTCCTGCAGGCATTATTAATATGGTAGCAGGACAGATTTCAATTAAACACAAATTAAAGGGTCCGAATATTTCGATAGTAACCGCGTGTACTACAGGAACTCATAATATTGGCTTAGCTGGTCGTATGATTGCTTATGGTGATGCTGATGTTATGGTATGTGGTGGTGCGGAAATGACGACAACCCCTTTATGTTTGGCAGGATTCTCAGCTGTTCGCTCCTTATCAAAGCGAAATGATGAACCTGAAAAAGCATCTCGCCCCTGGGATAAAGATCGTGACGGTTTTGTCATGGGTGAGGGTGCAGGGATACTGATTCTTGAAGAATATGAGCATGCCAAAGCACGTGGTGCCAAAATTTATGCCGAGCTAGTTGGTTTCGGTATGTCAGGGGATGCCTATCATATTACTGCTCCTGATGAAGATGCGGATGGCGCTACTCGTGCGATGGAAGCAGCTGTTAAAGATGCGAATATTGATATAACTGACGTTGATTATATTAATGCTCATGGTACTTCAACCTATTTGAATGATTTAAATGAAACAAAAGCTGTCAAACGCCTTTTCAAAGATCATGCGTATGAATTAGCTATTAGTTCGACAAAATCCATGACTGGGCATTTGTTAGGCGCTGCCGGTGCCGTGGAAGCTATTTTCTCTATTCTTGCAATTAAAGACCAAGTAGCACCACCTACAACTAATTTGGACAATCCTGACGAAGGTTGTGATTTAAATTATGTACCGCATACTCCCCAAGAAAGACGAATTATTTATGCCTTAAGCAATTCTCTTGGTTTTGGAGGCACTAACGGAAGTCTGATATTTAAACGGGTGTAAATGAAACGCTGGCTTAAATCAATTTTACTGGGATGTGTTGTTCTCAGTTTAATTAGCTTCTCGATAGCTGGCTTTTATACCTATAATTTTCTTACAAAACCAATGGTGACTGGAAACCAATCAGTCACCATTTCTATTAACAAAAATACTTCCGCATCTTCTCTTGCTCACATGCTTGAGTCTAAGCATCTTATTCAATCCAGTCGTTTATTATTATTGGTCATTAGAGTGAAAGGCTTTGCCCCCCATTTAAAGGCCGGTGTTTATGAAATACTTCCTGGCGAGAATGTTCAACAATTCCTAAGCAAAGTAGTTACAGGTCAAGTGCTCGTTCAATCCTTTAGCATCATTGAGGGGACTACTGCAAATCAAGTAAAAGCTAATTTAGCTAATGCTCAATTTTTAAATTATAACAATAGTGACTGGTTGGTTATTGGTGGAGATTATTCAAATCCAGAAGGGTTGTTACTGGCTGATACCTATAATTACGATGCAGGTAGTGATGCTAAGCTTCTATTGCAACTTGCCAATAAAAAATTATTACAATTTTTGAATGACAGTTGGCGTACACGTTCCACTGGGCTTCCTTATAAATCACCTTATGAATTGCTCATTGTTGCTTCTATTTTGGAAAAAGAAAGTTCCTTACCGGAGGAAAGAAAGTTAATTGCAGGGGTAGTGGTTAATCGTTTAAAGAAAAATATGCCACTGCAAATGGATCCTACTGTTATTTATGCGCTTGGACCCAATTATCATGGGAAATTAATGCATGGTGATATGGCTGTTGATTCCCCATACAACACCTACCGCTATCGAGGGTTACCCCCTACACCTATTGCAATGGTTGGTAAGGATGCTATTGATGCGGCTGCTCATCCTCAGGTTACTGATTATCTTTATTTTGTTGCCAAAGGGGATGGTTCACATCATTTTTCCGTGAATTATGAAGAACAGAAAAAGGCGATTTCTCAGTATAAAATAAAGGGGCCATCATGACAAAACGAGGACGTTTCATTGTTGTAGAGGGCCTTGAAGGTGCAGGAAAATCAACAGCCATCAAAACTATTAAACAGTACCTGGAAAGTTTTATCCCTGATATTTTTTTAACCCGAGAGCCAGGGGGTACTCGAGTTGGGGAAATGATAAGAACCATCATTAAAGAAAAGGTTGATGGCGAAACACTAGATCCTCGTGCTGAATTACTCATGTTGTATGCTGCAAGAGTTCAACTGCTAGAGCAAGTTATAGAGCCAGCTTTAAATAGAGGCAGCTGGGTTTTGGCTGATCGCTTTGAATTGTCAACGTTTGCTTATCAGGGTGGGGGAAGACATCTTGATGAAACAGTAATTAGCACCTTATCAAAATTCTGTTTAAAGGGGTTTAAACCTGATTTGATTGTTTTTCTTGATATTGAACCGGAAAAAGGTCTTAATCGCGTTCGACAACGCGGTGCTGCTGATAGGATGGAACAAGAGTCGCTGACATTTTTTACCGATGTTTATAATAACTACCAGCGCATCATTAAAACAATGAACAATGTAATTTGTATCGATGCTAGCCAACCAATGGATATCGTGCAAAAATCAATTATCACTCAACTTAAAACATTCATAGCTCATAATGCAATCGCTTAAATCCTCTGAATTGCATACTTCTCATGCATTATGGTGGGAACAATTTTGTAATAGCAATGCAAATCAGCGCTTACCTCAGGCGTTATTATTAATGGGACCGCAGCATGCTGGTCTTATCGATTTTTCCTATAACATGGCTTCTGTCTTACTTTGCTCTGAAGCTACCAAGGCATGTGGAACATGTAAATCATGTCGATTGCTGTCGGCAGGGGAACATCCTGATGTCCATTTGTTACAGCCTGAAAAGTCGGGAGGCACGATTAAAATCGACCAAATCCGTGAATTGCAGTCTGTTGCATTTACTTCACCCCAACTAGGTAGTAAACGAATAATTATTATTCACCCTGCGGAAAAAATGAATATTGCCGCAGCTAATGCATTATTAAAATTATTAGAAGAACCTCCGGCGTGTCTCTTTTTTGTATTAATTGCTGAACAAGTTAGTACAGTGTTACCAACTATTCTGAGTCGCTGCCAACAGTGGCAATTCTCAAGTCAAGAAATCACAAACAGCGATTATCTTTCAATTGGAGAGTGCTATACCGCCGAGAGTGAGCGAGGAAAAATTTTTAGTGCCATTCAATCAATTGTTCAAGATTTATTGGATTTGATAAGTAAAAAAACGTCCGTTTGTAGTTTGGCAGCTAAATGGGGCACGTATGAGTTCAATAATTTGATATGGTTACTTTACTTAATAAATGCGCAGCTTATTCAGTCTCGATTAGTTGACAGTCCTTATGAGAAAAATTGGACACCGCAAATCCAACAGATTTCGCAATACCTACAACCTCCTGATTTATTTCATCAGCTAGATGAAATAAATCAGATAATAAGAAAATTGAACCAGAATATTAGTGTTAACCAGTCATTGGTACTAGAAAATCTATTATTGGGATATCTATAGAGTTTATGAACTAGGGGTCACTCCAAACATAGTCTTAAGCTAGGGAGTAAATCAAAGTGGAGGGCTAGCTTCTTACATGCTAAACTCCATTCATCTTACTAATATTATAAAAAACTATGCTTGTTGATTCCCACTGCCATCTTAACTTTATTGATTTGACTGAATTTAATAATGATTTGAGCAATGTTCTTACTGCAGCCCGCGACAATGATGTTGAACATTTTCTATGTGTTTGTGTAGAACTTGAGGATTATCCAGTGCTTCGCAAGATAGCAGAAAGCTATTCTGATATAAGTATCTCTGTGGGTATCCATCCTAATAGTGAGATTGCGCAAGAACCAGATGCCAGTGCTTTATGCAAATTAGCAGAACATCCTGCATGTATTGCCATTGGTGAAACTGGGCTCGATTATTATCGAACCGAAACTAAAGCTGCACAAGAACAACAAAGGGAGCGGTTTCGCAATCATATTCATGCAGCAATCACTTCATCAAAACCTTTGATCATTCATACCCGCCAAGCGGCAGAAGATACACTGCAACTCATGAAAGAAGAAAACGCCCATGAGATCGGCGGTGTAATGCACTGTTTCGCCGAAGATTGGGATATTGCTCAACGCGCCTTGGATTTAAATTTTTATATTTCCTTATCTGGAATAGTAACCTTTAAAAACGCGACTAATCTTCATGAAGTTGCTAAAAAAGCGCCTTTGGACCGATTACTTATTGAAACGGACTCCCCTTATCTCGCTCCGGTTCCTTTCCGTGGCAAACAAAATCATCCTGCTCTGGTAAAACACGTGGCCATTGCTTTGAGTGAGTTACGACAGACAAGCTATGAGAATATTGCTTGCCAAACAACTGCCAATTTTTATCGTTGCTTTAGAATATCTTAGTTTTTTATATAAAAAATCAAGCAATGATTAAGTATTAAAGCAATGCGTTAAGATTTCGATAATATTATGTCGGTATACTAGTCTTTGATTTAATTTCGGGACGATAGTTATGACTATCCGCGTACTTTCATTTGACTTTGATGGTTGTTTGTTTCATGAGGGCTATGTCTACGATGAAGATAAGAACGTAATAAAAACTAATAGAAAATTTTTAGAAGAAATTAAGGCTGAAAATCATAAATATTCTAAAAATATAGCCTTGGTAGGTTCAAATCGCCAAGATAAAAATACCGACGATGCTAATGCCTATAATTTTCGTGCCCCAAAGTATAGTAAAGGTTCTTGCTTTCCTGCATTTCTAAAGATAGTCGAATTTCTAGGAGTTATAAAGGATACTTTCCTCTTAGCAGATTTATATGGTGATCTGAAAAATGGTACATCGTTTACTCGTGCAATCAATCAAACGGAAACCAACCATGCATCATGGATATTTGATGAAACAAAGGCATCACTAATTTATGCACAAATTCACAAAATTGCTGTTGAAAATCCCAATGATTATATAGTGTTTGACTTTTTTGATGATAGAGGCAACAAGCACAGGAGTTATGAGGATATCCTTGAGTGGTTGAATAAATTCTATGAGAGCAATCGCGATATGATACCTAAAAATGTTAAATTAAGGTTAAATCATTATGCAAGAGGAGACGCGATTACTCCTTTATTTGAGATTGACGGAACTGGGATTATTGATTCAACTTATCGCGAAACAGTAAAAGCGATGGCCGATAAGGTTGCTCCTGATTACAAAGGTATACGTTATTTTGCTACAGACGAGAATCTTGCTATTCATCTAGATGAAATCAAGAAAGCCCGGGTTCCAGCGGATTTAGTAACTTCTGATGAGGTGGCCAATGATGTGGAAGATGTGGAAACAGAGACTGACGTAATCCCACTCGTGAATGTAGAGGCTAACCGCTTAGGTTCACAAGCTCCTGCCGCAATTCTATTTAATACTCAAATAGGAACGATTAAGATAAAAATTGATAAAGATTTTACAGAAGGCTCTTCAGCACATAAGGTAGCTACATCTCTTCATAACGAATTACAAGAGGCTTATCAAAGTTACTTTATTAGTAAAACAATCAATACGAAAGACTTCGAGTTTAAATGTAATAAGGCAATAAAGGATGCTCGACCTGAATTGGAAACTCACCGTGGTTGGAAAGAGGTATTCATCAATGTAATGGCTGCTTTATCTATGCTTGTTGTAGGTTATTTAATCGGAGCTGCTATCAAACAAAATATCTGTCTTTTTAAGATTAAAACTGACTCGGCAGAGAAATTGGACGCATTGCAAAATACAGTGAAGTCAATAGCCAGTGCATAATTTTCACACTCGCTTGCTTCAGCGCAAGCGAGTTCTTATCTCAATCTTTTAAATAAAAGCTGAACAACACACATACTAAAGCGCAAAGAAATAATCCAAACACTAAAACACTGGTATTGGCAAAAATAAGAATACCGGTTATCCCCCCCACAATTGCTGAACAAGTCATTCTTACTGTGTTAAGAAATGCTGTCACTGTTCCAGCTTCACTTGGATAATCATTTAACGCTAAAGAAAATGCTGGGGGATTTATGAAGCTTACACCTAAGCTCATTAATAAAATGGGAGCAAGTACCAGTAGAGTTAAACCTTGCATATAAAATAAAACAATCATCGCTACAGAGCTTAACACCATGATTATGCTGCCTAAACGAATATTCCAAACCATTGATTTTTTTTCTCTGAGCTTAATACCAATATAGTTGCCAATTATCAGCATGATCCCATTGCTTCCAAAAAGAATCGCAAAAATCAGTGGAGAAAAATTTAGATTATCAATCACTAAATAGGCAGCATTCACCACTATTATCATTACACAGGAGTATGAGGCTGTAACGAGGGCAATACTTATCCATAAAGGGCCATGTGTCAGTATTTTTTTAAAACTGCTCAAAGAGGTTTGCCATAAGAACCCTATATCGGATTTTGTCCAATGTCGTGATTCTTGCAATGTTTTCTCTGCCAATATAAAGAGTATAATTGCAATAAGGGCCATCAAAACAAAAGTGGCTTGCCATCCATAATGAATGAATATAATCGAACCAAGAAGTGGGGCAAAAATGGGGGACACCGAGACTATCATGGAAATGTGAGAGAGTACGCGAGCTCTATCGGTACTATCTTCTTCATCCCTGGAGGCTGAAAAGGCAACGATATACGCACAGCAAATTGTAAATCCTTGAACTGCTCGCGAGACTATTAACATTTCAATGCTAGTAGCAAAAATACATCCCAAGGTTCCTAAAAAAAATAAAATTAGGCTGGCGCGTAATGTTTTTCTGCGGCCAAAATGATCAATCAAAGGTCCCCAAATCAATTGTGAAAATCCAAAAATAAAGAAAAATAAACTTAACGTTAATTGGCCAAGTTCATGGGTCGTATTAAAGTAACTGGTAATTGCTGGTAATGCGGGTTGGTATAAATCAAAGGTAAGTAGTGAAAAGGTAGATAAAATACCCAAGACAATAAACGGTGTTTTCTTGTTTTCTTCTGAGAATGATTTACTCTGCATATAATAGATTGGATTAATAAGAAAGAATAGTCAGCTTAATGAGCCTCTGTTAAGATTTCAATCAACTTTTCACATTGGATATAAAATTTTGCCTACTCATGTGAGATTAAAATCTATTAGCGAAATATTATGATAAAAACTAACGTAACTTCAAAAAAAATATACCTTGGTTTAATGTCCGGAACCAGTATGGATGGTATTGATGCTGCAGCTATTGAGCTAGCATCAAATACTTTTATTGACGGACTCACCAAACCCTATAGTCAGCAGGCGAAAAACCTTCTTGAAGAAGTGCTTCAAGAAAAATCACAGTCTTTAGCAATCTACAGTCAATTGAACACCATTTTAGGAAGGGAATTTGCTCAGGCTGCACTTTTATTGATGGAGAAAACGAATCTTTCTTCGACGTCTATTCAAGCAGTTGGAAGCCATGGGCAAACGCTATGTCATGATGCCAGTGCAGAGATTCCCTACACTGTACAATTAGGTTGTGCACATACTATCGCTGAACTTACGGGGGTTACCGTAGTCGCTGATTTTCGCACCCGTGATTTGATTGTTGGTGGACAAGGTGCGCCATTTGCACCAATTTATCATCAGGCTTTGTTTAAAGATCAGCAATTTCCATTGGCGGTGGTGAATGTTGGTGGTATTGCTAATCTGTCCTATCTATCAAATGCATCAAGGGTTCATGGATATGATACTGGTCCTGGGAATTGTTTAATGGATGCTTGGATAAAAAAAAATCTAGGCAAGGATTATGATAAAAATGGTGATTGGGCTGCTTCTGGAAAAGTCATCGAGCCTTTATTGAGAGCTCTTTTAAATGATCCTTATTTTAAAAAATCTCAGCCCAAAAGTATCGGTAAAGAATATTTTTCATTAGCATGGCTTGAACAACACTTAAAACCACATTATTCCAGTGTTGACGTTCAAGCGACTTTGCTTATGTTGACAGCTAACACCATTGCTGATGCGGTTAATCGTGAAACCCAACATCCAACACAAGTCTTGATTTGCGGTGGCGGCGCACATAACCAGGCGTTAATGCAGATATTGAGCTCACTACTACCAGAGACTCCTGTGAAAAGTACTAGCGCTTACGGAGTTAATCCTGATTTTATTGAAGCTCTAATGTTTGCCTGGTTGGCTGATAAAACACTAATGAATGAGCCTTTGGATATGAGTCAAATAACTGGGGCTAGCCGCTTGGCAATATTAGGGACAATCTATCCCGCAGGCATTGACAAACGAAATTGGCTTAGGGTGTAATGTGCATTTTAATTAATAAGATACTATTTTGAACGCATATCAATCAAATTATCAACATCCTGGTAAATTTACAGCGTACATGATTTTTTTGCTGTCGGCATCGTTTTATTTGTATGAGTTTGTCTTACAAGTGGCCCCCAGTGTCATGGCCGAGTCTATGATGAAGACGTTTAAAGTCAATGCAGCGGGTTTTGGTATTGTTTCGGCATTTTATTTTTATGCCTATGCCCCTATGCAATTACCAGCAGGATTGTTATTTGATCGCTATGGTCCCCGCAAATTAATGACGTTTGCATTAGTTTTATGTGCGGTTGGATCGTTCTTTTTTGCGTCAACCGATAGTTTATTTACTGCAGCTTTAGGACGCTTTCTTATTGGTATTGCTTCAGCCTTTTCATTTATCGGTGTTTTGGTACTCGTTTCTCGCTGGTTTCCACCGCAACAATTCGCATTTTTAGCCGGAATTGCACAATTAATGAGTTCGGTAGGGGCAATGTTTGGGGAAGTGCCCTTGGCGGCTTTAATTGAGCAGGTGGGTTGGCGGAATGCCAGTTTCATTTTGGCCTTAGTGGGTTTGGCTTTAGCAGCGCTCATTTGGTGTGTTATTCGTGATTACCCTCATCAACCAACACAAAGTCCTCCAAAGCGACAATTTATCGATGAGTGGCACCGTCTTGTTAGTGTTTGTAAACGTTCTTACACTTGGTTAACAGGTGCCTATGCATTTGCAATTTGGACACCCATTGCTGTGTTCGCAGCATTATGGGGTGTCCCTTATTTACAGCAAAAATATCAAATCAGCGTCATTATGGCTTCTGGTATGTGTAGCATGATATGGCTTGGGATTGGGATCGGCAGTCCATTGTTAGGATGGGTGAGTGATCGTCTTTACAGTCGTCGTTTGGCGTTGGCATTAAGTTCAATATTTGGGTTGTTAGCAACAATTCTGCTGCTTTATGTTCCTATACCAATAAGCTGGATGTATGCGGTTTTATTCATGTTAGGTTTTGGTGCCGGCGGACAAACTGTAAGTTTTGCCGTTGTTAAAGATAATAATCCTCCGGAGTTAGTAGGTACGGCGTCAGGATTTAATAATTTATCAGTATTGGTTGGAGGTGCTATTTTCCAACCTTTAGTTGGTGTTGCTCTGCATCATAGCTCAGATTGGTCGGTGGTGAATGGAATCCCGGTTTATTCTATAGCAAGTTATAATAAAGCTTTGCTGGTGATGCCACTGTGTTATTTGGCAAGTCTGATTATCGCAATGTTCATTCTTAAAGAATCTCATCCAGGGTATGCAAAGAACCAATAATTCATTCTCTATGCTAAGCTTCTAGTGACCTTATCTTTTTTCTTAATAAATGATGGAAACACAACGAGGCTTAGCGGTTACCACAAATTCAATTCAAGTGATTGAGGGTATTAACCATTTTCATAATCAGATTCTTGGTTCTGGCAATGATGCTGGCGCTGTACTTGAGGCGGCAAAAGAGCATCCTGAAAGCTTGCTTTTACAAATTTATGCGGCTGCGTTTTATTTGTACGCTCAGGAAAATGCTGCAACAATAATTGCCAGCGATTATCTTTTACAAGCTGAGAAGCAATTAAGAACTGCCAATTTGAGAGAAAAAATGCTCTATCACGCTCTGCGCGCGTGGGAGCGTTTGGACTATGATGCTGCGTTAACATTGCTAACAAGCGTAGTAGAGCTATTCCCCCGCGACACATTAGCGTTAAAATTTGCTGAGTGGCTTTTTTATTGCACGGGACAAGCTTACCAAGCCAAACAATTTCTTGCTCTTTGCGAGAAATGTGCTCAATACAACCAAGATGAGTCTCATTTTTTAGCAACGCATTCTTTTGCACTAGAACTTTGTGGTCAATATCCTCAAGCCAAGGCTATGGCAGAAGAAGCAGTAAGTTTAGAAGTCATCACTCCTTGGGCGCATCATACTTTAGCCCATGTTTATCTTATGGAGGGTGATATCGAAGGTGGGATTAAGCGTTTGCAGGTACTGCAAAAAAGTTGGGCTCATATTCTACCGTTATTAAAAGGTCATAATACCTGGCATCTGGCCTTATTTCAGCTGGCCAATCGTGATGAAGATGAAACTATGAAACTGTTTCCTAATATTTTTGGTAGCTTACCAGAGATATTGCTAGAGCAGCTCGATGCGATTTCTTTACTATGGCGAATGGAGATGGCAGGATTTCCTCAAGACCAACCACTTAATACTGTTTTTGCCCACTTAGGTCAGCATCCTTTTGAGTATTATATTGGATTTAATAATGCACATTTTATTTATTGTTTAGCTCGAGCTAAAGATGTATCGTGTGTTGAACAAGCGTTAATGGATTTGGAGTTTCATATTAATTCGCTCCCGGAAGGGAACACCAAAAATTTATGGCAAATCACTTCATCGCTATGTCAAGGGATCAAGGCTTTTGCTTTGTCTGATTATAAATTAGCCAACATACTGATGGAACCTGTCATAGATCGATGTATTCAACTCGGTGGAAGTGATGCACAAAATGAAGTGTATACACAAACCTACTTACTCAGTTTACTTAAAACTGGTCATACGGATAAAGCAAATCAATTTTTTTTGAAATATCTACCGCATTATAAAAACACCGCACTCGCTGAATTTTGGTTTTCCCAAAATTAACGTTTGGCTGTTTCAAAGGATAACTCGGAGCGCATCAAAAAAGCCTTGGCGAGTTGGCTTAAATTGTCCAGGAGCCAGTTTGCCATGGTTTTTTCTTGATAGAGAATTTGCTCGCAAATGTGTTTAGTTTCAGAGTCGTCAGCATTTTCGGCGGCGGTGATTAAAATCGTGTATGTAGCGATTTCAAGATTTTCAAAAACTAGACTATCAATGGCCCCTTGAATCACTTCGTCGCATGAGAACATATTACTGGCAACCTGTCCTAAGCCAATGAGTTTCGCAGAAAAATCTTTTAAAAGAGAATAATGGCTTCCCAATCGAGTAATGCATTTTTCGAGCTGTTCTTGTTGATAAATAGTTTCCTCTAAATGAAGTTTCATATGCTTTTTTAATCGAGGATAGTTTTCCAGGCGAAAAATCTGAGTTTTTAGCATTTGTTCAGATTGTTTTTCCATCGCATGAGCATCTTTCAGCCAATGCAACAAAATTCCCTTTCTTACTGTCATATCATTCTCCGTTTACGAGAGAAATCTCTTTTACAGCTACATTTAACATCCATTTAAATGAGTTCAAGCAGCTATCGTAATTATAGAGCATAATTTTATCTAATTAGCTTTTTGCTATACTTAAAAAACAGATGAGCCTAGTTAATATCTATTCTCATATCAAGTTTAATGGATTATAGGAGATTAATAATGGACGCAAAAAGTTCGCAGACATCAGGTAAAAATTTTAAAACGCCTCCAAAGCATTCGAGAGAGTCGCAGCTTGGAGAAGCTACCACAGTCCTATTAAAAGACAGTAGAAAAATAGTGAATGATGGCAAAAAAGTAGCTAACGAATTGTACGAAGAAGGCAAAAACAGAGTCTATGATGTGCAAAATAATATAAAAGATTACTCTAATAAAGTTGCTGACAGGGTACAGGAAAGGCCAATTATATCGTTATTAGTAGCAGGCGGTATAGGATTTGTCTTATCGGCCTTACTTCGCCGTTAACTAAGAAGGTTGAGTGACTTTGAATTGAAAGTCATTCGTAACATAGAAAGCAATCCATATATAGTGGATTGCTTTGCGTTGTTCGCAATGACAGGTTACTAATTAACCTGCCATAAGGAGTTCACAAAATATTTTTTTGAGTCACTAAAATTTTTAACAATTTCAAACCCACTTTCTTTAGCAAGTCTTTTGATTTGTGAATCCAGATATTTATAAGAGGATTCAACGTGAATGGGTTCAAATTTTTTAAATAAGAATGATTTGTTTAAGGCGCCAATATGAACAATTTGATCTTCTAAGCTTATAAGATAGCTTTCCATGGCACCAGTATGAACATTGTAAGTTTCATAATGATAAAATAAATTAAGATCAAAATTACCATCGAGCTCTTTATTGATCCGTTTCAGGAGGTTTAAGTTAAATGCCCGAGTAAGTCCATCCCGATCGTTATAAGCTTTTAGAAGAATATTAATGTCTTTTCTTAAATCAAATCCAATAAGGAAGTAATCTCCAGCATGCAAAGCATTTCTCACTTCTTGTAAAAATTTTTTTGAACTTTGAATATCAAAATTCCCTATGCTTGATCCTAAAAACAATAAAAAATTACGCTTGTTGGAGTTTGTACTTAACCATTGAATACCGCTTAAGTAATCAGAGTTTATCGCAATGACCTTAAGTTGAGGTAGCTTTCTATTGAATTTATCAAGAAGACTGTCGAGGTACTTTTTTGAAATATCCACGGTGAAATAGGTAAACGACAAGTTATCTTTAAGAAACTGATTAATTAGGATATTAGTTTTTATTCCTTCTCCAGGACCAAATTCAACGAGATTAAATTCTTCCTTTTTTAAAAGAGCCGATAATTCCTTTTTATGATGTCTAAGGATCTCAAGCTCACAGCCTGTTAAATAATAGTCAGGATGATGAGTAATTTGATTAAATAATTTAGAGCCTGAGTTATCATAAAAATATTTTGAGGGGAGTTGTTTGTTTTTGCGGGATAAGCCCATCAAGACATCTTGCATAAATTCTTTATTATCTTTGGCCTCTTTTTGGTGATTTTGTAGAGTTTGTATTTTAGCACTCATTAGTTATCTCCCGTCGAAGTTTGCTGCCAAACGAATTCCGCTAAATTGCCAGCGCTTTTCTGGTTGAAAGAAATTACGATAGCTTGCTCTGATATGGCTGCGCGGTGTTACGCAACACCCGCCTCGTAAAATAAATTGATTATTCATGAACTTACCATTGTATTCGCCTAAGGCTCCTGTTACTGATTGATAACCCGGGTAGGGTACATATGGACTGGCAGTCCACTCCCAAAGATCTCCAAAAAATTGGATAGGGGCGTTACCATCGATGGCTGGTTGGGGATGAAACATGGCATTATCAAGAAAATTACCTTGTTGAGGATCTAAGTCCGTACTTACAACCAGATGCTCCCATTCCTCTTCTGTTGGTAATCTGCAACCATGCCATTTTGCATAGGCATCTGCTTCATAATAACTAACATGAGAGACTGGTTCAGCGAGATTGAGCGGTTTTAAACCGTTTAAAGTAAAAATATGCCAATCATTATCAATTTTTTGCCAATACAGCGGGGCTTGTATAGATTGCTGATTAATCCAATCCCAGCCATCAGAGAGCCACCATTGTGGATTTTCATAGCCTCTATCATCAATAAATTCCAAATACTCCCCGATTGTTACAAGTTGGGGGGCAATTAAATAAGGACTAAGAAATTTTTTATGACGTGGTAACTCATTATCAAAACAAAAATCTGTTCCCTGATAGCCAATTTCTACAATACCACCTGCAACTTCAATCATTTGTCTATTTGTATTCAACATAGTTGCTTTCTCTGTTATTGATGAGGCGCGATAACAAGGAAAATCAGGGTCGCGTGAAAAATTATATTTGATATCCATTAATAATAATTCTTGATGCTGCTGCTCATGCTGGAATCCCCAATTTAGCAAATGTTTAAGTGTCGGTAATTGATTGTCTGGTATTTGCTCGATGAGCAAAAGAATATGGTTGTTAACATATTCTCGATAAGCGTAAATTACCTCTGTGGTTGGGCGAGACAACAAACCACGTTCTGCTCGCGGATAAGGTTGGCTAATTGTTTGATAATAAGAATTGAAGCGATAATTATATGAAGAATCGAATAATTTGTAGGATTTCATCAGTCGAAGAAGAATAAATGTCTCAAAAAACCAGGTGGTATGCGCAAGATGCCATTTGGGTGGACTTACATCAGCCATACTTTGAATGACATAATCTTCAACAAAAAGAGGTTGGCACGACTGAACTATTTGTTGCCGCACGTTAAGGAAGTGACGTGCAAGCTCTTCTCTTTTCATCAAAATAATCCTTTATTTTGTGAGCGCTCTCTAAAACACAAGTATAGTTGAAAGTCAGATATTTTTTACAAATATTCAAGATGTCACTGCAAACGTAGGGAAGAAACCGTAGCTGGTATTGCTATGTACCTTGGTTCTTTTCACCTATGCTCCCTTGTTCTCTTCACCCTGTGGCACTTAGGTTGTTTAATGTGCCTGGCTCCTAACTTTATGTGTTGTTTGCCTTAATCCTTACCTGCTCGTTTTTGTCTTCACCCTACCTACCTCGGCTTGTCCGAGGCATCCAGACAATGAGCAATCCAAAATAAAAATTTGTCGTGGATGAAAGATACCAGAAACAAATGTTTAATTATTGTTCATATTATGATATGTTTTGTCACCCAAAGATAATACCTATAATCACCAACACTATTTATAGGAGGTAGGATGGGAGTTTTTGTAAATAAGCTTAATAAGGAAATACTCGAGGCTGATAAGGCTGGGTATTATCGAGAACAATATCAGTCCTATATGACAGGCCCTGAGTGGCGCAATGTCGAAATGGCTGAGGAATATGGAGAGTTTTTGCAAGAGGGAAAATCAATATTTCAGTTCCCTTATTTTCGCCAAGTTTATGATCTGTGGCGAGTGATTTTTAATTCCTATTCTGCTGCCAGAAAATATAACAGCTCATCTCAAATCTTATTTTCTGAATACATGTTAATGGATTTGTTCATAGGATTTTTTACAACGTTAGAACTAATTCCCAAAGGTATCCTCTCTATCTTTATTGGTCCTTTTCTAAATAAAGACAATAAAACGCAAATGCAGCAGCACTTGGCCGATTATTACAATGAATATGCATCAAACCTGCAAACAATTCCCTTTTATGATCACAAATATAAAGAGAATCGCGAGAAACTTGCTCAGGCATATAGCGAGTGTACAGATAAAACCTGGGGAGATTGGTTTAGTTGGAAATGTGTCTCCATTGAGTTATGGGCAAGACGTTGGATTTCAAAACCACTGAGCTACTGGTTTCATCAAGACGAAAATTTAGTGGCAGCGACTACCGATGTATTGGTCAAAATTAATGTGGAGGGAATTGAAAATCATGATGAGCTTAAAGAAGCTTTAAGAGAGAAGGTAGCCAATGTTAATGCTGAAATGCTTAGTGCTAATATCAATGTTTCAATTGTTCCCGACGCAGATGATGATTCAGTCTATGTAAAAGCTAAAAATAAAGACAAATCATATACTTCTGTCTATGCTCGATTGCGAGCGCCTCGTTATGCTGATTTTCAAACTGTCGTACGACAATTATCGGCACAAAAAATTGAACTCAGAAAAATTGCAGGACAAGACCAGATCCAAGTGAAATGTCTCATTGATGCTAAAAATGAGGAAGCGTGTCATAGTCGTGAAGAACGTTTAAATAGTGTTTTTAATGCCAAACCTTTATATGGCTATGGCGATAGGGTTCATAACACTAGAAAAATCTGTTTATTCGATGTTCCTGTAAAGGACTTATCTGAAGTCCTGACGTGTTTTGATAGTTGTGGCGAAGCTGTTGACGAAGAAAACCAAGATGTCTCTGTTAAATTCATACATAATTTCTAGAGGTAAACCTGATGTGAAATCAAAGAAAATTTACTGATAATTTCCCGGAGTTTGGTCGTTTTACTTCAATCCCTGCTTCAATGATCGATAGAGCGTATCTTAATGAGTCAAAAAGTGTTGCGGGGCGAGCTTGGAACTTTCTTTATACCCGATTCATTTATACAACGTTATTTTTCCCACTTGCGATAATCGATTTGCTTGTGTCTGGTGCATTAGGTACTCGCTATGCATTTGGTTCATTTTTTCTCACCGATGAATTGCAGGAAAAGCGGTTGGAGCAGCAGAAAAAATACGCCACTATTTTTAGCAAAAATCTCTATGCTTTAGCGGCATTTCTATTCGGTTTATTTAACCCCAAGTTAATCGCATTTTATTTTACACCTGAAAAAAGTTCAGAAAAAAGGTATTACTGCTGGGGGTAGCTATTACCGCGACGATGATGCAGAAGTTTTAATGCCTAATAATCCTGTTGAGCTCCAGAAGATTATTACTGATGCCAATGGTGCCAAAAATGTAAAAATAATGCCAGTTGGAGCAGGCCGTAGCCAAGGACGACAATTTTTACCTGAGGGGGGAACAAAACATCTTGTAGTTGATCTGAGTAACTTCAATCACATTGATATTGATAACAGCAATAAAACTGCTACCGTAGGAGCGGGTGTTAGCTGGATAGATATTCAGAAGGAAGCGCCTAAGCGCGGACTTGCATTACAAGTAATGCAAGCGTCTAATGTGTTTTCTGCAGGGGGTTCAATCGGTACAAACATTCATGGTTGGAATCATCGTAAAGGAGTTTTATCAAATACCATTCTTTCGATGGATATCGTCACGCCCACTGGTGAATTAAGACAGGGTGTAAAACCTGATGATCCTTTATTCCAGCAAGTTGCAGGTGGTTTGGGTCTTTTTGGAACGGTTGTCAGCGTTAAATTTAAATTAACCGACAATGAACTATTGGTAGAAAAAGGGAAGGAAATCCCTATTGAGAATTATGTAAAACATTTTACTGACAATGTTTTCAACAAAGAGGATAAAAGTAAACATAAGCATATTCGAATGCATTTATATCGACTTTCACTTGATCCAGATGATTTATTAGGTTCAGGAGTAGCTGTTGATTATGTGCGCGAAGGAGAGAAGAAATTTTCTGACAAAAAAAGCAACCTCAGTGAAGAAACGCATAGGGGGACACGCTTTAATCAAGTGATGCTTAATCTGGCCAGACGTTTTGGTTGGGTCAGAAAAAAATATTGGGAGGGTGAAAAAGCTCGCTTGCTTGCGAATGATTCTCCTGCAATGACAATTAATGAAATAATGCAACCGCCAATTAATGCTTTGTTTAATCCGTCGGTAAGCGAGGCCGAGTGGCTACAAGAATACTTCCTTCCTGGAGACAATTTAGCTGCTTTTCTGAAAGAATTAGGTAAATTATTAAAAGATAACCAGGTCCCCCATTATTAAATGCTTCAGTCCGGTTTGTTATACAGCATGATAAATCACCTCTTTCTTATGCACATGATGGCGATCGCTTTGCTGTAGTGTTGTGTTTTAACCAAT